>JACKIM010000002.1:1000882-1334510 GCA_020638465.1 Geminicoccaceae bacterium | reverse complement strand
CGTTGTCGATCGCCCGCGAGATGATGGCGTTCTCGACAATTTCGCTGAATCGGGTGCGATTGGGCAATTGGGTCAGCTGGTCGAAAAATGCCAGATGGCGAACATCGGCCTCGGCCAGCCGGCGGTCCGTCATGTCGTGGAAAATGATGTGCAGGCCCTCGGGCTCGCCGGAGTCCTTGCGGTCGACATTGAAGCTGACCTCGAAATGGATCGCCGCGCCATCGCGACGGATCATGTCGACATCGAAGGACGGTTGCGGGCCGACCTCGATGGCCAGCCTCGTGATATCGTGCAGTCGTACCGCACTCGGCCCCCTGAAGACGGCGAAAATTGCCGACAGGTCGTCAAGTGTTTCGCTTGGCCCCATGTCGAGCAGATTGCGCAGATTGGGCGAGGCGTGAACGCGGTTCCGGACGAGATTGACATAGGCGCTGCCCTGTCGCGCGAGAACTTCCGCCCGGTAGAGTATCGTCGAACTGAGATCGCGCGCACGTGCGGCATTGATGAGATCGGAGGCATTCTCCGAACAGGCGATGATGTACTCGGGTTGACCGTCCTCATCCAGGAGAAGCTGGCGCGTGCTGCAGTAAACCTGACCGTCCTTTTCGACGAGATTTGTCATGGTGGTCCGGCCCGCGGTCAGCAGATGGTCGTCTTCCGCGCGGATCGTGGCCGCGATGTCGGGCGGCAGGAACTCCTCGGGCATCTTGCCGATCGGATCGTTCCGCAGGAGATCCCCGGGCACTACCGAGGACTTGTTGAAGTAGATGTAGCGCCGGGAATAGGCGCATTTGATGGAAATCTCCAGCGGAAGCACATTGAGCGCGCGCGCGAGCATGTCCCGCTGTGAAATGGCTCTGGCGGACGTGACGGGATCGGTATCGGGGCTGAGTATTCCCGCAACCATGCCATTGGGAAATTTACACAGTTCAAGAATGATCGAGCTATCGTCCGCGATGCTTTCGAGGGTGCAGCGGGTGGTGTCCCGGTCGCGAAGCTCCGCCAGGGCGGATCGAAGACGACTGGCATTGTCCGTGCCGAGATGGCCCGCCAGCTCAAGGTCATCGTCCGGTGAGGAGGCTGTCGCGCACAGTGGACCGATCAGCCGGGCGAAGGCGGGACTGAGCGAGACCCGTCCCTCTCCATCGACCAGCAGGACGGGATGACTGGCATCTTCTTCGATCAGGGAGTGGAGCCAGGCGGCCGTCCCGGAATTCTGCATCGAGCCTTCCACGTGATGAGAAGGCTATTTTAGTATAGAATATCAATTAAATGATCCTTAATGGTATATGGGTAAATCTTCATAAAGGGAATGCCAAGTCTTCTCCCTTCACAGGTGAAGACACTGTCAGGCTAATGAAAAGTCCCGTTCGGGTAATGATCGGAAAAGACTTCACCCCGCAGGACACTGTCCTCCGGGGTGAATCTCATCTGGTCAGATACTGACACCCGCCAGCAGGCGACTGTCTGGCGGGATCAGTGGTTGCGGCGCGGCGAGCCGTGCTTCGCGACGATGTCGAGATGCAGCACCGCCGGTTCAAGGCAGGCACCGGTCGAAAGCTGACCGATCAGTGAGCGCTGGATTTCCTGCCAGGGGGTCTGGCTCGGAGGAATTTCCTGTTTCATCGTCTTCTGTCGCTCGGCGATTTCCTCCGGCGAGAGAAGGACTTCCATGCTGCGCTTGTGCACGTCGAGGCGGACCTGATCCCCCGTCTTGAGAATGCGGAGATTTCCGCCGGCGGCGGCTTCGGGCGATGCGTTGAGGATCGACGGACTCTCGGAGGTTCCCGACTGGCGACCGTCGCCGATCGTGGGAAGAGCCTTGATGCCCTTCTTGATGAGAGCCGCCGGCGGCCGCATGTTGACCACCTCGGCCGCACCCGGATAGCCGATCGGACCGCAATTGCGGATGAACAGGAAACAGTCCTCGTCGATGTCGAGCGAGGGATCGTCGATGCGGTGGTGGTAGTCCTCGGGCCCCTCGAAGACGACGGCCCGACCGACAAACCCGCCATCCTGCATGTACTTGTCCTTGAACTCCGGCGTCACCACCGAGGTTTTCATCACAGCACTGTCGAAGATATTCCCCGAAATGATGACAAACCCGGCCTCCGGCATCAGCGGTTCGTCATAGGAACGGATGACCTTGCGGTCGACGTCGATGGTCAGCCCGTCCTGGTTCTCGCCGTAGGTCTTGCCGGTGACGGTCATCGCGTCGTCGTGCCAGCGGCCCTTGCCGCGCAGTTCCTCGACGACTGCGGGAAGTCCACCAGCCCGATAATAGTCCTCGCCGAGGTACTTCCCGGCAGGTTGCATGTCGACAAGAAGCGGAATGTCGTGGCCCATCTCCCAGTCCTTGATGTCGAGTTCGACACCGATGTGACGGGCGATGGCGATGACATGCGGCGGGCAGTTGGTCGAGGCACCGCAGGCGGCGGCCGCGAAAATGGCGTTCTCGAACGCCTTGCGGGTGAGGATCTGCGAAGGCTTGAGATCCTCGTTGACCATCTCGACGCAACGCCTGCCGGTGGCGTAGGCCATCTGTCCGCGCTCGCGATAGGGGGCGGGGATCGCCGCACAGCTGGGCAGGGTCATGCCCAGCGCCTCGGCCATGGCGTTCATCGACGAGGCGGTGCCCATGGTGTTGCAGTGGCCCACCGAGGGGGCGGAGGCGCAGACCATGTCCATGAATTCGTCATAACCGATCTCGCCCTTGGCCATCAGCTGGCGCGCATGCCAGACGATCATGCCGGAGCCGGCATAGTCGCCCTTGTAGTAGCCGTTCAGCATCGGCCCGCCGCTGAGCACGATGGCCGGGATGTTGAGCGTGGCGGCTCCCATGATCATGGCCGGAGTGGTCTTGTCGCAGCCGGTGGTCAGCACCACGCCGTCGATGGGATAGCCGTAAAGGATTTCGACCAGCGAGAGATATTGCAGGTTGCGGTCCAGTGCCGCTGTCGGCCGCTTGAGCGTCTCCTGGATGGGATGAACCGGAAACTCCAGCGGCACACCGCCCGCATCGCGAATGCCGTCGCGCACACGCGTGGCAAGGTCGATATGGTGGCGATTGCAGGGCGAGACATCCGAGCCGGTCTGGGCGATGCCGATGATCGGCCGTCCCGATTGCAGCTCCTCGCGGGTCAGACCGAAATTGAGCTGGCGCTCAAGATGAAGCGCGGTCATGTCCGCTTCGTCAGGATTGTCGAACCAGTCCTGGCTGCGCAGGCGTTTCTTCGTCATTTTTCCGATACCATCCCCGTATGAAAACCGATTGCTATGAACACCCCGCGGCCTTGCCGCGTCAAGCGAAACAGCGGTGTCAACCGGTCCTGTCTCAATCGAAATTGGCTCTATCTTGATAACCAGAATGGGTCTCGATCTGAAGCCATTTTGACGAAAGGTTCGTGTCACGCCAAACAGGAGACCGACGATGAACGACCTTGCCAGGACCGAACGCACCCGGATCAGGAGACTGCACGAGCGCGGCCGCTACGATATCGCGACCGCGAGGGCGATTCTCGATGCCGGCTGGCTCTGCCACATTGCCTATGTCATCGATGGCACGCCCTATGCCACACCGACGATGTACTGGCGCGAGGGGGACCGGGTCTACTGGCACGGCTCCAGCGCATCGAAGATGCTGCGCGGCCAGAAGGGCGGCGGCGAGGTCTGTTTCACCGTGACGCATGTCGATGCGCTGGTGCTGGCCCGTTCGGGATTCCACCATTCGGCCCGTTACCGTTCCCTCATGCTCATCGGCCGGCCGGAGATGGTCGAGGACGAGGCGGAAAAGGACCGGATGCTCGGTACCTTCATCGACCGTCTCTGGCCGGGGCGCAATGCCGCGCTGCGGCCACCGACTCCACAGGAACTCAAGGCGACCGCCATCATGGGGATGGATATCGACGAGGGGGCGGCCAAGATTTCGAGCGGTCCCCCGGCGGATGACGAAGAGGATTATGATCTGCCCGTCTGGGCCGGGCTGCAACCGGTCATCACGAGCTTCGGCGAGCCTGTCCCATGTCCGCGCCTGAAGCCCGGCACAGCGCTGCCGGATTACCTGCGATCCGGCGATTGACCTGTCGGGCTTGTACGCATCCCGATTGTTCTTCACCATGGAGTATGATAGCCGCCAGATAGCGGGTTTGAACAAAATGGAGTAGATTTCTGTGGGACGCATGTCGAAGGAGCGCATGGAAAAGGCGCTCAGCCAGCTTGAAACCATCTCCGCAGAGGATCTTGCCAAGGTCAGGGGGCTGGCGGGTATCGTCAGGCCCCTGCGCAGCGTGATCTTCAAGACCCCGGACGATTACGGCATGACCGGCTGGGAAGAGCTCGTCATCCCGTCCGATGACGGCGTGCCGCTGGAAGCCTGGTACATTCCGGCAAAGGGCGGTGAAAGCGACAGGCTGGTGATCTTCAACCACGCACTGCCGATGTGCCGTGCCGGGTTTCCGGGCCATCTGGGCGAACCATGGAGCGGCTATGACGGTGTCGAGATCGATTTCGTCATCCAGTACAAGCACCTGACGGACGCCGGCTACAATGTGCTGACCTATGATATCCGCAATCACGGCAACAGCGGTGCTGCCAATGGCGGTCTCAGCGGAATCGGCCAGTGGGAATGGCGCGACTGTGTCGGGGTCAAGAACTTCGTCGATAATCATCCACGACTGTCGAAGATGACCGTTGGTCTTTACAGCCAGTGCATGGGAGGAAACTCCCAGTACCATGCTATTCACCGCCGGCCCGAACTGTTCTCCAACGTTCGCTGCATGGTCAGCCCGATGGTGGTGTCGATGGCCGCCATCTACGATGCGTTCTCCGAGCTTCAGGGCGTGCAGCAATATCAGGAACTGATCGATCTCGAACTTCTGAAGATGGGTGCCTTCGTCGCCGCCGAGATGACGCCGCATCTATGGGCACCGAGCGTCGCGATGCCCGTGCTCATGGTGCAGGTGCTCGAAGATGCCTGGACCCGCAATCCGGAAGATGGACAGAAAACCTTCGATCTGCTTGGCAGCAGCGACAAGGAACTGTTCTGGATCGAGAACACCACGCGCCGCTTCCGCGATGGCTACAACCATTTCGGCCGTCACCCTGAAACGGTTCTCTCATTCCTCGAAAAGCACATGAACTGACCGGGTTCCGCTCGTCGCGAGCGGGCATGGGGCGGTGACATGCAGCGGGGTTCGCGCAAGCGGATGGTCATCCGGGGAATTGTCATCCCGCCTTGCGTTCCCGGTAGGCAATGTAGACAACGGACATCAGGATGATGGTTCCACCGATGATCGCGAAGATATCGGGGATCTCGTCGAACAGGACATAGCCGAACAGGCTGGCCCATACGAGCTTGGTGAAGTCCAGCGGCAGCACCAGGCTCGCATCGGCTTCATGGAAGGCCTGCGCCAGCGCCATCTGGGTGATCGAGCCGAAGAAGCCGATGGCACAGAGGATCATCATCGCCTCGAAGCTTGGCCATTGCCAGTGCAGCCACGCGAAGATGAAGGTGATGGGGGTGAGGAAGCAGGCGGCGTAGAGGGTGATGGTGAGGCTGCTGTCCGTTCGGGCGAGGATCTTGATGACGATGAGCGCTCCTGCCCATGCGAGGGATGCCGTCAACAGCAGGAAGGCGCCGAGGGTGATCGTTTCAAGGCCGGGACGGATCACCACGAGTGCGCCGGCGAAGCCGGCGACGAGGCCCGCCCAGCGACGCGGGCCCACCTCCTCCTTCAGCAGCGGAATGGCCAGCAGGGTCGCGAACAGCGGTGCGGTAAATCCCAGAGCCGCGACGGTTGCCAACGGGGTAATGGTGACCGCGTGGAAAAAGCACAGCATGGCCGTGGCATTGAGGACGCCACGCAGTGCGTGCAGGCTGAACCTGCTCGTGGCGAGCGTGTTGCGCAGCCCCACCTTGATCGCCGGGGGTGCCAGCGTGACGATACCGATCAGGTTGCGAAAGAATGCGATCTCGGAGCTGTGCAACTCTGCAGAGGTGATGCGGATGCCGGCATTCATGATCGATGAACCGAAGGCGGAGAGCGCCATCAGCAACATGCCCCGATGAGCGCCCCCGAGGCCCGTCCAAATGGAGGCGAACCGGTTCAGATCACGGCCTCGATGAGGCTGGGGCCAGGTTCGGCTATGCCGCGCCGCAGGGCCTTGTCCAGTTCTTCCACCGTGGTGGCGCGCGAGGCCTGAACGCCGAAGCCTCTGGCCAGCGATACCCAGTCGATGGGCGGCTGGCCGAGATCGGCCAGCGAACGCGTGTGGGGCCCGGCGTTCTGCACGCCGGCACGCCGTACCTCGACGTCGAGGATGTTGTAGCGCCGGTTGGAACAGATGACGGTGGTGATGTCGAGGCCCTCGCGGGCATGGCTGTAGAGTGCCTGCACGATATAGGCGGCGCTGCCGTCCGCCTCCAGGGCGACGACCGGGCGGCCGCCGCCGGCGACCGCAGCACCCAGCGACAGTGCCGATCCTTCGCCGATGGCACCGCCGGTGAGCGCAATCTGGGTGTGCGGTGCGGCGGCCGCCGATCGCGTGTAGAAATCGGCGGCACTGGATACGGCGGTGACCACCGAGATCGCATCCTCGGGCATTGCCATCGTCAGGATATCGGCGAGATTCGCCGTGGTGAGGGCATCGCCGGGCGAAGGCTGCACGATTTCCGGGGCATCGCCGAGCAGGCCCTTGCGCCGCAAGCGCTCTGCCAGGGCCTGCATGGCTCCCACCGCGTCATCGTCCGCACCGGCGATCTGGACGACGTCGTCGCGCCCGTCAAGGTAGCGGCTGGGGTGATCGTCATAGCCGAAGAACGACACCGGCAGCTTCGTGCCGCACACCACGACCGCATCGAAGCGGTCGAGCATGGCCTTGGCCTGATCGGGGAAATAGGGCAGGCGCAGCATGAACGGCCGGCCACGGCCGGTTTCGAGCCGGGCGAAGCTTCCTTCCGCGATCAGTGTCACCCCGGTCCGTCCGGCAGCCGCGAGCCCCGCGCCATGCAGGGCATTGCCGCCGATCAGCATGGCCGGCCGCTGCGCCTTGTCCAGCAGGCGTGCCGCCTGTTCGATGCTGTCGTCATCGAGCTGGGGGTAGGCGGTGCGGGGCAGGCACGGTCCGAGCGTATCTTCGGATGCGGAGGCGAGGAGGTGGTCGTGGGGGAGGATGAGTGTCGATACCGACCCCCGGCGGCTGATGGCCGAGGCGTGGGCCTCCCGCAGGTCGCGGGGTATTCCGCCGGCGCTCATCGAGCGACGGACGAAGGCGGAAACGGGACGCGCGAGGCTTTCGATGTCGCTGTTGAGGGGCGGGTCGGCGGCGATGTGCCAGCTGGCATGTTCACCGACGAAGTTGATCACGGGAGAAAAGGCCCGGCGCGCATTGTGCTGGTTGGCGATCGAATTGGCGAAGCCGGGACCAAGGTGGAGGATGGTCATCGCCGGCTTGCCGGCAATGCGGGCATAGCCGTCGGCTGCACCGCTGCAGACATTCTCGTGCAGGCCGAGCACGCTGCGCAGGCCCGGGCGCGAATCGAGCGCGAGGACCATGGGCAATTCGGTCGTTCCGGGATTGGCAAAGCAGGTGTCGAGGCCAAGCTCGAGTGCCTGGGCGATCAGCAGTTCCGCACCGTTCGTCATCGATCCTCACTGTCTCATGACCAATTGCAGTCGACGCCGGTTAGCCATAACAGGGTGTCGGCACGGCGGCGATTGTTCCGGTGGGTGTGCGGGACATTGTTTCAGCATCCGGAAGCGGCGGGGCGGATGTTCCGGTCCATGCGTTCGTCAGTGATGATACCACGTTGTCGCGGTGGACTTGAGAAGGCAGTGCATGTGGCCTTTATGCTTTTGTCGAAGAGCGGGGCGGGTGAAATGACGAAGAACTCGGCGGTGTTGACAGCGCGTGAGCTTCTTTCGGCATTGTCACGCGTTGATTTCTTTGCCGGTCTCGACGACAAGCGGCTCCGTGCCATTGCCGACAGGGTTCACGTGCGCCGCCACGATGCGGGCCAGTCCCTGTGTCGTTACAACGACGACAGTCGCGATGTGTACATGATCCTTGACGGCACCGCCCGTGCCACGATCTTTTCGCCGAACGGGCGGGAGGTGTCGTTTCGCGACCTCAGGAGCGGCGAGAGCTTCGGCGAGCTGGCTGCCATCGACCGGCAACCCCGGTCCGCCAATGTCATCACCCAGACCGTCACCACCGTCGCCTCCATTTCTTCGGCGGATTTCATGGAGATTGTTCGTTGCCATCCGGAGGTCGCCGAAAACACGCTGCGCAAGCTTACCGGCTGGGTGCGCTCCCTCTCCGAGAGGATCTACGAGTTCAACGCGCCGGTGGCCGTGCGGATCTGCTCGGAATTGTTGCGGCTGACGCGCGAAGGCATGATTTCGGATAACATAGCCATATTGAGACCGCCACCGAAACACGCGGAAATTGCCGCCAGGGTCAACAGTCACCGCGAGGCCGTCACGAGAACGTTCGGCGAACTGAAGCGCGCCGGCATCATCAAGGGCAATCGCGGCGAGATGATTGTCGCGGATGTCGACGGTCTGGTGGCATGGGTGCATGCACAGGAGACGGATGACGACCGATGAAGACCATCGTCCGCGGGAGCGGTGGCTGCCGGAAGCTTTTGGCAGTCCGGCACGGAAGTTTTAACGACCTTGCAATGTTTCGTGTATAGTTTTTCACCGTTCACTTTGCGAGAACGGGAGCGAATTTCGTGATGACCCTGACCAGACCGTTGATCGCTGTGACGTTGGGTGACCCGGGAGGTGTCGGCCCCGAGCTGGCCGTGCGACTGGCCAAACGACCCGAGAGCCACGAACATGCCGACCTGGTCCTGGTCGGTGACCGCTCGGTCATCGCCATGGGCGAGAAGGCTGCGGGCATCAGCCTCTCCCTGCAACCCTTCAATCCGTTGTTGCGTGGCCTGCATGGCGGCAAGGTGCTGCATCTGCAGACCGACACGATCGCACCGGAGGATATTGCGACAGGTGAACAGTCGAGGGCCGGCGGCCTTACCGCCGTGCGAATGCTCGGCAGTGCGCTCGAACTGGTGCAGGGCGGTGACGTTGCCGGTCTGCTGATGATGCCCGTGAGTGAACCTCTGCCCAAGGAAGATGACTTGCCGGGTGGTAGTGTCGCTGGAGTCATCGGCAGTTTCCTTGGTCTTGGTGAACCGGCCTGCGAGATCGCGGCGATGTCGAGCCTCTGGGTGACCAGTGTGACCGGGCCGGCACCGTTTGCCGAGGTGCCGCGACTGTTGAGCGAGGATGCGATCTTCAAGGTCTGCAAGGTCGTGCATGGTGCCCTGCGGTCCGCGGGGTTGCAGACGCCGCGGATCGCCCTCACGGGTCTCAACCCGACCATCACCGATGCCGCAGGGGAGGAGCGCGCGATGGTCATTCCGGCCATTGCCCGCGTGCGCGAGGAGGGGATCGATTGCGAAGGCCCGTTCACCGCCGAAGCGATCTTCAGGCATGCGCTGGACAGCGGCGTGGATGCCGTCATCGCCATGTATCACGATCAGGCCCGCATCGCCACGAGCCTCATGGGCTTCGAACGGGGCCTGACCTTCTATGCCGGCCTTCCGGCACCGGTCATGGCCCCGGCCCATGATCCGAAGTTCGAGCTTGCCGGCAAGGGCAAGGTGGAATTCGAACCGAGCCTCGCAGCGCTCAACATGATGCTGACCATCGCCGTCGAGCGCGGTCCGGCCTTCCGCTTCCGCGGTGACACGGGACGCGAACGCAAGCGCTGACGGGCCGTGGCGGGCGGGTGTCCATCACGTCAGCGGCGTTGAAAGCCGCGGCTGCCCTGACGGCGATAGCTCTCCGGTTCATCGCCGGTGATGTCGGGACGGGCGTCGAACACCAGCCGCCCGGTCCCTGACAAGGCCAGGAAACGTTCGCCGCGGGCACGTCCCAGCAGCGTCAGGCCGGCTCGGCGGGCCAGGTCCACGCCCCAGGCGGTGAAACCCGAACGGGAAACGAGGATCGGGATGCCCATCTGCACGGTCTTGATCACCATTTCGGAGGTCAGTCGACCGGTCGTGTAGAAGATCTTGTCGTGGGGAGGGATGCCATACCGGAACATGTATCCGGCGATCTTGTCGACCGCATTGTGACGGCCGACATCCTCCATATAAATCAATACGCGGTCCTGCTGGCAGAGTGCGCAACCATGAATGGCGCCTGACTTGAGATACAACGAGGGCGTGGTATTGATTGTCCTGGTCAGCGACGCGAGCCAGCTCGTGTGCAGCCGCGCATCCGGATCGAGGCCGATCTCGTCGAATCGTTCCATCAGGTCGCCGAAGACCGTGCCCTGGGCGCAGCCGGAGGTGCGGACCTTCTTTTTCAGCTTCTCTTCGTAGTCGGTCTCGCGTGCCGTGCGCACGACAATGGTTTCCAACTCGTCGTCATGGTCGATGGAGGTGATCTCGTCGTCAGGACGAAGCATGTTCTGGTTGAGAAGGTATCCTAAAGCCAGATATTCAGGATGGTCACCGATCGTCATCATGGTGACGATTTCCTGCGAATTGAGGAAGAGTGTCAAAGGGCGTTCATGGACGATGGGCGCTTCGACCGTGCGGCCGTCCTGGTCGATGCCGCTGATCATCCGCGTCAGGCGGGGATCGTCGGGATCGGGCAGCAGGATCGGGATGTCACTCATTGCCAGCCTCACTCCAGTCCGACGCGCTGAATTCTGCCGGATGCTAGCATTCCGTCCCTAGCCTTGTCACTCGATCGTGGAGCTTGTCCCCGTCGCGCCATGTCCTCCTCCTTGCGCATCGCCCGATGGTCGTGAAGCGGCTTCGGCGGAGCCTGCACCCTTGTCAACTGGCGAACGGAGTGTCATCTCGGATGGTGGATCTGCAATCGAAACGGTATCGACAGGCATGGCTCGCGACAGGAGTGGCCGCCGGAGCAAGCCGCGTGGCGGCGGCACGGCGTCGAAAACCCGATCCTCGTCGGGCACGGGGATCTTTCGCCGTCTGATCGGACTGATACCGGCATTGATGGTGCTGGGACTGGTTCTCTGGGTGGCCATTTTCTATTGGGTCGGTCCCGATCTTCCGGATACGAACGAGTTGTTCAAGAACGCCCGGCAGGCGCGGGTGACCGTCCTCGCGGCGGATGGCTCCATCGTCACCGAACGGGGGGCCGTCGGCCCGGACTATGTCCGGCTCGACGAGATCAGCCCCTATGTCGAGGCGGCCGTGATCGCGACCGAGGATCGCCGCTTCTACAGTCACTTCGGTCTCGACCTGTTCGGCACGGCAAGGGCGCTGGTGGCCAATCTCGGTGCCGGCGGCGTGGTCGCGGGCGGCTCCACCATCACCCAGCAGCTGGCCAAGAACCTCTACCTCACGCCGGAACGTTCCTTGACCCGGAAGCTCAAGGAACTGGTGCTGGCCCTGTGGCTCGAAGCGCGACTGACCAAACAGCAGATCCTTGAGGTCTACCTCAACCGGGTCTATCTCGGCGCGGGGGCCTATGGCGTGCAGGCTGCCGCCGAGCGCTATTTCGCCAAGAATGCGGCCGATCTGACATTGGCCGAGTCCGCCATGATCGCCGGCCTGCTGAAGGCACCGTCGCGATATGCGCCGACCAACGACCTCGCCCTTTCGCGGGCCAGGGAGAAGACGGTCCTCAACGGCATGGTCGAGACGGGGATGATCGACAGGGCGCAAGCCGATGCCGCCGCCAGCCAGACCGTGACGATCTCCGCTCGTGGCGGCGCCGATTTCGCCGGCTATTTCGTGGACTATGTTCTCGACGGTCTCACGCAGTATCTCGGCAAGCCGGATCGCGACTGGATCGTGTCGACGACACTCGACAGGCGGCTGCAACTCGCGGCCGATCGCGCGGTCGCCGATCGCCTTGCCGGCCATCCGGAACTTCAGGCCGCTGTCGTGCTCCTCGACGACCATGGTGCGGTGCGTGCCATGGTCGGTGGCCGAACCTATCGCGGCGACGGGTTCAACAGGGCGATCAGCCCCCGCCAGCCGGGCTCGGCATTCAAGCCGTTCGTCTACATGGCGGCGATGGACAAGGGGCTCCATGCGCAATCCAGGGTCGAGGATGCCCCGATCCGGATCGGCAAGTGGCAGCCGCGCAACAGCGGCAACAAGTATTACGGCGAGGTCACGCTGGAGACGGCGTTTGCCAGATCGCTGAATACGGCAGCCGTGCGCCTCAGCGAGGGGGCAGGGGTCGACCGGGTCATTGCAAAGGCGCGGCAGTTCGGAATCCAGAGCGAATTGCGCCCGGTGGCGTCGATCGCGCTGGGAACGTCCGAAGTGACACCTCTGGAACTCACGGCCGCTTACCTGCCTTTCGATTCGGGTGGTATCCGCCATCCGTCATTCGCTGTCGAGCGGGTCATGGATGCGTCGGCCGACCTTCTCTATTCCTACGTGCCAGCCGAAGTGAAGGTCATTGGCGAGCCGCAATTGTCCGAAATGCGGGAATTGCTCAAGGCGGTGGTTGTCGATGGAACGGGACGGGCGGCTGCCCTCGCCGGCCGGCAGGCCTTCGGCAAGACCGGTACCACCAGCGATGCCCGTGACGCATGGTTCGTCGGCTTCGCCGGCGATTATGTCGCCGGTGTCTGGGTCGGGCGGGATGACAACAGTGCCATGCATGGTGTTTCCGGCGCCAACCTGCCCGCGCAGATATGGCACGACGTGATGACCGCAACGCCGCGGGATGCGCCCGAGGCTCCCCTTCCGGTCGTCCGGCCTGCGCCGATGGATGGGGAAGAACCTCTTTCGACCGTGCTGGCGAAAAGGGGGCTCGACACGTTGCTCAACTGGATCGGCGAAAAGATCGACCAGATCACCCGCTAGTGCATCATTTCCTGCGCCCGAGGTGCTTCCGGCCGTCTAGCGCCGCTTCCAGGCAATGGTCACGCCGTCGCCAATGGGCACCAGTGTCGCCGAGAGGGTGGAATCGGCCATGATGCGGGCCTGGGTCTGGCGCAGGCTTTCCACCTGATGCGAGTGATCCCCGGGATCGGCGACGGCTCCATGCCAGAGCATGTTGTCGAGCGCGATGATCCCGCCGGGTCGCACCAGACGCAGGGCGTGGTCGAGATAGATGCCATAGCTCTTCTTGTCGGCGTCGATATAGACCAGGTCGAACGATGCATCCTCGTCGATCCCTTCCAGGCTCTCCTGCGCAAGACCGGTGCGCATGTCGATGCGGTCTTCCACTCCTGCTGCCCGCCAGTGCCTGCGGCCGACCTGCGCCCAGTCGTCATTGACATCGAGCGTGATGACCCGGCCATCTCCGGGCAGGGCCAGTGCCATGGCCAGGGTGCCATAGCCCGTGAAGCAGCCGATTTCCAGAACCTTGCGCGCGCCGATCATGCGGAGCATGAGGCCGATGAGCTGCATCTGTTCCGGCGAGCTCTGCATGCCGCCGTGAGCCATGCCCGCCGTTTCGAGACGCAGGGCACAAAGCTCGGGATGCTCCCGCATCCCGGCCTCGATCAGATAGTCCTGCAGCCGGTCATCGAGCGCAAGGCCGCGCGGACTCATGGGACAAGCGTTCGCGCGGCGTCCAGAACCTCGTCGACGTGCCCCGGTACTTTCACCTTGCGCCATTCGCGCAGCACCGTCCCGTCGGCGGCGACAAGAAAGGTCGACCGGTCGATGCCCATGTAGGTCTTGCCGTACATGCTCTTTTCGACCCAGGCACCAAGGGCCTCGACGAATGCGCCATCCTCGTCCGAGGCCAGCGTCACGCCCAGCCCGTGCTTTTCGCGAAACCTGGCGTGCTTCCTGATACTGTCCTTCGACAGGCCGATCACGCGCACTCCCAGGGCCTCGAAATCACCGAGCCGTTCCGTGAAGCCGATCGATTCCGTCGTGCATCCCGGAGTATCGTCCTTGGGGTACAGGTAGAGCACGAACGGTGTACCCTTGAGGCTCTTCTTGCTGATCTCGCCATCATTATCGGTCGGCAGGGTGAAGTCGGGCAGGCTGTCTCCCCGGGTGATGCTCATGTGCGATGTCCTCCGGCATGGGTATCTTCGATGGCGGTCGTCGGCGGGCACAGGATATCGAACAGGCCCGTCACTCCGTTCTGGGTGTCGGTCAGGAATGCTTCCAGTGCACTGAAATGGCTGATCGGCAGGGCCAGGTCGAGTTGCCTGTTGGCGGCCCGGACCAAGGCCTCGCGCAGGCCCGCGGGTGCCTCGGACGGCTTGAGCCGCGCGGCCGTCGAAAGCCGCAGGACGGCCTGCAGGGTCTGATGCAACCGGACGGCCCTGATGGCGAGATCGCCCTGCGCCTGATCGATGACACCGTGACTGACTCCTTCGGCGATCATGCCGCGGATGCTGGTTGTCCGTGCTGCGGGATCGTTCGGCAGGATCCGCAACTGGAGATACTGGGCGATGAACTCGACCTCCACCAAACCGCCACGTGCATGTTTCAGGTTCCACGGATCGTCATTGCCATGTTCCTTGAAGATGCGTTCGCGCATCCGCCGGACGTCGTGTTCGAGCTCCGCGCGATGGCCCCGCCGGCTGAGCGCGTGTCCGATGACCTGGTCGATGGCCTTGGCCAATGCCCGGTCGCCGGCAATGACCCGGGCGCGCGTCAGGGCCTGTCGTTCCCAGGTTTCCGCCGTCTCCGCGTGGTAGGCGCGGAAATTGGCCAGGCTGCAGGCCACCGGCCCGACGTTCCCCGACGGTCGGAGACGGGTGTCGATCTCGTAAAGTCGCCCTTCGGCAGTACGTGCGGACAGCGCAGAAACCAGCCTCTGTCCCAGCCTCGCATAATAGACCTGCGCCGGTAGCGGCCGCTGGCCGTCGGATACGGCATCTGTCGGTGCGTCATAGGCAAAGACGAGGTCGAGATCGGAGCCGGTGGTGAGTTCCCGCGAGCCGAGCTTGCCCATGCCGATGATGACGAAACTGCCGCCGTCGATGACGCCATGCTGTTCCGCCAGCCAGTCGATGGCCCGTGGCAGCAGGGTATTGACGATCACCTCGGCGATCACCGTGTGGGTCTCGTTCGACCGTTCGGTTTCGGTCAGTCCCAGAAGGCAGTGCAGTCCGGTCTGGAACTGGCGCCCGTGCGCCCAGCGGCGACCGATGTCGAGCACGTCCTCGATGTTGCGGGCATCCACCAGCCGTGCCTCGAACTCGGAGCGCAGCTCCTCGGCTGACGGCAGGCCTTCGAAGAAATCGGGAGCCAGCATCGCCTCGAACAGGCTTGTGTCGTTCGACAGGTGTCGCGCCAGTCGCGGTGCCGCACCCATGATGTCGCACAACAGGACCAGCAGCCGCGGATTGGCGCGGATCAGCGAAAACAGCTGGACGCCGGCCGGCAGGCTGCTGACGAAGGTGTCGAACAGGCGGAAGGCCTCGTCGATGTCCGCCTGCCGCTGCATCGCGGCGAGCATGCCGGGCATCAGTTCGGTGAGCAGTTCGCGCGCACGGGTGCTGCGTGTGGCGCGGATGTGGCCGTGATGCCAGGAACGGATGGTGCTCGCCACGTGCTCGGGATCCCGGAAGCCCATGTCGCGCAGGGTCTCAAGCGTGCCCGGATCGTTTTCGGTGCCGGTGAAGACCAGCTGGCGACCGGCCGCGAGGTCGGTCTCGCTCTCGAACAGGGCGGCGTAGTGCTTCTCGACGGTGCGCAGGACCCTGGAGACGGTACGTTCGAGGTCCCCGACGGTCTCGAAGCCGGCGAAGCGGGCGAAGCGGGCGAGTTCCTGCTCGCGTGCCGGCAATTGCTGGGTCTGCTTGTCGGCAATCATCTGCACGCGATGTTCTAGCGATCGCAGGACGATATAGGCGCTTTCCAGCTCCTCGGCGGCATCGCCGTCGATCCACTTGCCGGCGGCGAGGGACTTGAGTGTCTTCAGCGTCTGTCGGCTGCGCAACTCGCGATTGTGGCCGCCCAGGATCAGTTGCTGCGTCTGGGCGAAGAACTCGATTTCGCGAATGCCGCCACGTCCGACCTTGAGATCATGGCCGGCCACGCCCACCGTCCCGAAGCCGTGATAGGCGTTGATCTGCCGCTTGATCGAATGGATGTCGCGGATGGCGGCGAAATCGAGATGCTTGCGCCATATGAACGGCTGCGTGCGCTTGAGGAAACCCTCGCCGGCAGCGATGTCTCCGGCCACCGCCCGCGCCTTGATGAAGGCTGCCCGCTCCCAGTTCTGCCCGTGCCGCTCGAAATAGATCTCGGCATCGTCCACCGACAGCGCCAGGGGATGGCCGGGCAGATGGGGGCGCAGGCGGAAATCGGTGCGGAAAACGAAGCCGTCGCGGGTCCTGTGCTGGAGGATGTGCTCAAGCGCACGGGTGATCTTCACGGCACAGGCCATCGGCGTTTCGCGGCCGGTATAGCGGATCTTCTGTCCATCGAAGAGGACGATGAGGTCGATGTCGCTCGAATAGTTGAGCTCGCCCGCTCCGTGCTTGCCCATGGCGAGCACGAGGATGCCGCTCTCGCCCGGACCGCCTTCGCCGTCGATCTCGCCGCGCCTGGCGGCTTCGAGGATCAGGTGGTCGGTCGCCGTCCGGGTCGCCAGGTCGGCCAGCCGGGTCAATTCGCCCGTGACCCGTTCGAGCGGCCAGAGACCTTCGAGATCGGCAAGGGCGATGACCACGGCGGCATCGCGGCGCATCAGCCGCAGTCGGCTCATCAGACGGGTACGGTCCTGCTGCGGATCGACATTCCCCACATCGAGAATATCGTCAATCAGCACATCCGGGCCGTTGTCGACATAGTCCAGCAGAAGCGTCGGACGGGCCTGCATGGCATCGCTGAGGAAGCTGCTGGCAGCCCATATGCCATGCAGGACAGGCCCGATCCGTGGATCGTCGACAAGTGCGGCAATCCGCTCGCGCTCGCCGGGATCGGCCATGCGTGCGGCCGTGTCGCGCCATCGACCGATCCTGTTCAGCAGGTCGCCGTCGGCGGATGGAAGGGGGGGCATGAGGGCAGGGTGATGCAGCGGACGCCTCGTCAAGACCAATGGCCGGATCCAGTTTCCGGCATCATGGAGAGGCACTCGCCTTGCGGTCAAGCCCCGGAGCGCGGAACCGAACCGTTCATGCCGGCCTGACGATGACGTGCCGCTTCTTTCCGGCGGAAAGCTTGATCTGTCCACCGGTGATCCGGGCCGCACCCACGACCATCGTCTCGTCATCGATACGCTCGTCATCGAGACGCGCACCGCCGCCGCGTACCAGTCGCCGGGCCTCGCCGTTGCTGGAGGCCAGCCCGGCCAGCGTGAACAGCTCGACCACGGGCAGCCCGCCATCCGCGAAACGCGAGGCATCGATCTCGATGGTGGGAAGTCCCTCATTCGAGGAACCCTGTTCGAACACCGACCGCGCCGCCTCGGCTGCCGCCTCGGCCGCCTCGGCACCGTGGCACAATGCTGTCGTCTCGTTGGCGAGAACCTTCTTCGCCTCGTTGATCTCCGCCCCTCCCAGGGCTTCGAGCCGGGCGATCTCGTCCAGCGGCAGGTCGGTGAACAGCCGCAGGAAGCGACCGACATCGCCGTCCTCGGTATTGCGCCAGAACTGCCAGTATTCGAAGGGCGAGCGCATGTCGGCGTTGAGCCAGACAGCACCGGAGGCGGTCTTGCCCATTTTCGCGCCGGAAGCGGTGGTGATCAGCGGCGTGGTGAGACCATAGAGCTGCCGGCCGTCGATGCGCCGGCCAAGCTCCACGCCATTGACGATATTCCCCCACTGGTCGGAACCGCCCATCTGCAGGGCGCAGTCGTGGCGGCGGCCCAGTTCGAGGAAGTCATAGGCCTGCATGACCATGTAGTTGAATTCGAGCAGGGTCAGGGGCTGTTCGCGTTCAAGGCGCAGCTTGACCGAGTCGAAGCTCAGCATCCGGTTGATGGTGAAGTGGGTGCCGAAATCCCGCAGGAACGGGATGTACTTCAACTGGCCGAGCCATGCGTCGTTATCGACCATCAGCGCCCCGCCGCCATTGAAATCGAGGTATTTCGACAGGGATTCGAGCAATCCGTCCTTGTTCGTCGCGATCTGCCCGTCGGTGAGGAGTGGCCGGCTCTCGTCGCGGAACGACGGATCGCCGACCTTGGTCGTGCCGCCGCCCACCAGGGCAATGGGACGATGGCCTGTGCGCTGCATGATCCGCAACATCATGATACTGACAAGGCTGCCGACATGAAGACTTCTCGCCGTGCAGTCGAAACCGATATAGGCCGTGACCGGTCCTTCGCAGGCGCGGGCATCGAGACCTTCGGAATCGGTGCATTGATGGATGAACCCCCTCTCGTCGAGGGTGCGCAGCAGCTCGGACTTGAACGCCATGAATGCCTGTCTCTCGGGATGAACGTCTCTTGCCAGCGGAAAGTGCCCGCGATCGACGTTCCCTTGTCTGGTTATGTCAATGGAAGCGGGAGAAGCCGGGGCCTCGGTCCGATGGCGGGCTAGCGGCCCACCGCCATGCGGTTCGACGCGGGCTTCAACCGCCTGTCGAGATAGTTCTCGCAGATCGCGTCGAGCTCGTTCATCTGGTTGCCGAACACGTGGTCGGCTCCTTCAATCTGGTGGAAGTCGATGGTGATGCCACGTTGCTGCGACAGCTTGTTGACCAGCTTGACCACCGATTCCGTCGGGGTCACCGAGTCGCGCTCGCCATGCACGATGAGCCCGGATGACGGGCAGGGCGCAAGAAACGTGAAGTCGTACATGTTGGCCGGCAGGCCGGCACACATGAAGCCCTGGATCTCGGGCCGGCGCATCAGCAGCTGCATGGCGATCCATGCGCCGAACGAGAAACCCGCCACCCATGCGACATTGCTGTTGGGATTGTGGCTCTGCATCCAGTCGAGTGCCGCCGCGGCATCGCGCAGTTCGCCCTGGCCGTGATCGAACACGCCCTGGCTGCGGCCGACGCCGCGGAAGTTGAAGCGCAGCACGGAGAAACCCCGGCGCTGGAACATCCTGAACATGCCGTGCACCACGCGGTTGTTCATCGTGCCGCCATATTGGGGATGCGGATGCAGTACGATGGCCAGGGGAGCATTCGGACCCTCGCCATGGATATAACGTCCTTCTAAGCGTCCGTCCGACCCCTGAAAGATGACCTCAGGCATATTTTTTCTCTCTCTGCGCAAGGCGTGCAGCGCACGTTCCGCCATTCCATGCAGGGACCGCCCTTTTGTGGAATGTCCGGTCGTGACGCTTGATGATTGACCCGCTTTCTCGCCTCCCTATATGACATGGAGGACCGCTTTTCGACCATCCTGACCATCATTGCACACCAAGATGTGTCATGTGGGGAACAGGCCGGTTCAAAAACGCGAAGCTAAGCAGCTGTATCATATCGCATCGAGGGCCGCATGTTCAAGAGTTTGAAGGACGATGTCGACGCCGTTTTCGAGCGCGATCCCGCTGCGCGGTCGCGCTTCGAGATTCTCCTTTGCTATCCGGGGCTTCACGCGACCCTGTTCCATCGTTTCTCCCACCTCCTTTGGCAGAAGAACTGGAAGCTGACCGCGCGCTTCCTCTCCCAGGTGGGTCGTTTTCTGACCGGCATCGAGATCCATCCCGGTGCCACGATCGGCAAGCGTTTCTTCATCGACCACGGCATGGGCATCGTCATTGGCGAGACGGCCGAGGTCGGCGACGACGTCACCCTGTACCAGGGCGTGACGCTCGGCGGGGTGAAGTTCCGTCCGGGCAAGCGCCATCCGACCATCGGGGACGGCGTCGTCATCGGTGCCGGAGCGGCGGTACTCGGCCCTTTCACCGTCGGCAGGAACGCCCGGATAGGCTCCAATGCCGTCGTGCTCAAGGAGGTTCCGCCCGATACGACGGTGGTGGGCATACCTGCCCGAGCCGCGGGACCGAGGGTGGTGACGGGAGGAACGCCATGCTTTCCGGCCTACGGGACCGATCCGGGCGATACCAGCGACCCGGTCATCCGGGCCATCGACCGCCTTTGCGAGCGCGTGAGCGAACTGGAGTCGAGGCTGGCGGCGCGTGAACCCCTCGACGAGGACGGGAAAGCCGGCGAGGAATGCGATGACGCGAGGGTGGCGCGGCTGCGGGCCATCGGAGGCGGGAACTGAGCCGGACCGGGCGGGATCCGGTCTATCTCGATTATAATGCCAGCGCTCCCCTTCGTCCCGAAGCGATGTCCGCCTATTGGGAAGGGGCGGCAATTGTCGGTAATCCCAGTTCGGTCCATGTCTTCGGGCGGCGCTCAAGGGCGGCGCTCGAACGGGCCCGCCGGGTCATCGCCCGCGCCGTGGGCGGCCCATCCGCCGGGACGATCCTGACGAGCGGGGCGACCGAGGCCAACGGCCTTGCCCTGGCCCAGGCAGGCGGCGGTCCGATCCTGACCTCGGCGATCGAGCATCCTTCCGTTCTCGACGCCCGTGACGCCCTCCGTCTGGGTTGCAACGGGGACGGGCTGGTCGATCCCGATGATCTGGCCGTGGCCATGGAGCGTTATCATCCTGCCCTGGTATCGGTCATGCTCGCCAATAACGAGATTGGAACGGTGCAGCCGATGGAGGCTCTCGCCGCCATCGTTCACGAGTACGATGCCTTGCTGCATGTCGATGCGGTTCAGGCCTTGGGCCGCATGGATGTCGACATGTCAGGGCTCGGCGCCGACATGCTGTCCATCTCCGCCCACAAGATCGGCGGACCGAAAGGAGTGGGAGCGCTGGTCGTCCGCGACGGGCTCGACATCGCGCCGAACATGCGTGGCGGCGGACAGGAACAGCGGCGGCGCTCCGGTACCGAACATGTCGCCGGCGCCATGGGGTTCGCCGCCGCCATCGACGCCATCGACAGCCGCGAGCGCGAGCGCATCCGGCAGTTGCGGGACGCGCTTGAGAACGCGCTGGCAGGCGAGGCGGTGATCGTGGCGCGACAGGCTCCGCGCATTCCCAACACCAGTGCGATCGCCATGCCGGGCGTGACGTCGGCCATTCAGGTGATGAGCCTCGACCTCGATGGTGTGGCCGTCAGTTCGGGCTCGGCCTGTTCATCCGGCAAGGTCTCGCGTTCGCATGTGCTGGAGGCGATGGGCGTGGATGAGGCCATCATTTCCTCCACCATTCGCGTCAGTCTCGGTTGGGATACCAGTGACAGGGATATCGAATGCTTCATCGAGGCCTGGCGGCGTGTCCGCAACCGCTGCGGTTCGGGTGGCTGAACCCCTCCCTGACCGGACGGCGATATTCTACCAGCGCATGGCGGCGGTGTGGACCGGTGCGTCCCACAGGCGCCTGAGTTCGTCATCGAGGCGGGTGACAGTGATCGAGCAGCCGGCCATGTCCAGCGATGTGCAATAGTTGCCGACGAGGGAACGTCCGATCTTGATACCTTTCTCGTCGAGCCACCGGGTTGCCGAATCATGGAGCAGATAGAGTTCCATTGCCGGTGTGGCGCCGAAGCCGTTCACCAGCAGCAGCACCTCGTCGCCCGTCCGGACACCGAGGTCGCTGGCGATGGCATCGAGCATGGTCGAACAGAGCTCGTCCGCCGGTTGCATCGGGATGCGCTTGCGTCCGGGCTCGCCATGAATGCCGACGCCCATTTCAATCTCGTTGTCACCTATCTCGAATGTGGGAGTTCCGGCGGCAGGCACGGTGCAGCTGGTGAGGGCGACCCCCATGGACCGCGTCGCCGCGACCACCCGCCCGGCCATCGCCCGGCAGGCTTCGAGGTCGGCGCCTTCCTCCGCGAGCGCTCCGGCGATCTTCTCGACGATGACCGTCCCCGCGACCCCGCGCCGTCCCGTGGTGAACAGCGAGTCCTGGACGGCCACGTCGTCATTGACCAGCACGCTGGCATGGTTGCCCTCGTACATCTCGGCGGCCATCTCGAAGTTCATCACATCGCCTTCGTAGTTCTTGACGATGAACAGCACGCCCGCGCCGCTGTCGACCGCCTGGGCCGCCGCCAGCATCTGGTCGGGCGTGGGCGAGGTGAAGACCGCGCCGGGGCAGGCGGCATCGAGCATGCCCTTGCCGACCAGTCCCGCATGCATCGGCTCGTGGCCGGAACCGCCGCCCGAGATCAGCGCCACCTTGCCGGCTGGCGTCTTCCCGGCGCGGGTGACGAATGCGGGTTCGGCCGAAGCCCGGACGATGTCGGCATGGGCCCGGGCGAAGCCGCGCAGCGATTCTGCAAGAACATCGTCGACGGCGTTGATCAGCTTCTTCATCTCTCTCACTCCTCGAACGTGGCAATGGCCTGCTTGACCGGGCCGAGCATGGCGGGGGCCACGGAGATCTTGCCAAGGCCGGCCGCGAGCAGGGAGCGCAGCATGGCGGGATCGGAGGCCATGTCGCCGCACAGGCTCACCTCCAGACCTCGGGCCCGACCGGAATCCGCCACCTCGCCGATCAATCGCAGTACGGCCGGATGACGCGGATCGAGCAGCCGGGCGACGGCGCCGCTGGCATCGCGCGAGGCGGCCAGCACGTACTGGGTCAGGTCGTTGCTGCCGATCGACATGAAATCGGCCCGCAACCGGTCGGTGACGAGGGCGGCGGCGGGCGTCTCGATCATGACGCCGAGCGGCGGCCGGCGTGCCTCGATCCCGGCATCATTCAGCTTTTGGAGAAGGTCTTCAATAAGAGCGTTCGTCCGGTCGATTTCCTCCTGCACGCTCACCATGGGCAACATGATGCGCAGGTCGCCATGCACTGCCGCGCGCAGCAGGGCCCGCAACTGGACCGCGAAGATCGCCGGCCTTTCGAGGCAGAGGCGGATGCCGCGCAGGCCGAGGAAGGGATTGGTCTCGTGTGGCTGGCCCAGGGCGCGTATCGGCTTGTCGCCGCCGACATCAAGCGTGCGGATGATGGCCGGCTTGCCGTCAAGCCGTTCAAGCACGCTGCGATACAGCCGGTACTGGGTCTCCTCGTCGGGAAGGTCGCCATCGGCATCGAACAGCAGTTCGGTCCGGCACAGCCCGACCCCGTCGCAGGCACGCCAGGTCGCATCGCCAATGGCCGACGGATCGTCGATATTGATGTGCACTTCGATCCTTCTGCCGTCAGACGTCATTGCCGGACCGTGGAAAATCTCCTCACTGACAACATACCGGTCCTGCGACCGCGCAAGGGCGGCCAGTGTCGCCGTCGACGGATCGAGCACCAGCCGGCCGCTGTTGCCGTCGAGCACGGCCTTGCAGCCGGGCTCGAACCCGTCGCCGAGCCTGACCGCCATCGGCAGGCCGCGGCTGCGGGCGAGCATGGCCACATGACTGGTTACGCTGCCCTCGCGCAGGGCGATACCCTTCACTTTCGTCCGGTCGAGAGCCAGGAACCGCGAGGGTGCAAGGTCGACGTCAAGCAGGATCGCATCGTCCCGCAGTCCGGTCTGATCGCCTTCACCGCGGCCACCGAGGGCATCGGCGACCGACTGTGCCATATCCCGCAGATCGGCGGCTCGCGCGCGGAAATAGGCGTCTTCTTCGTTGGCGAACGGCCCGATCTGCGCTTCCATCACCTGATGCCACGTGGCCAGCGGCGATGCCGGTGAACCTCCGGTTGCCGTCATGACCTCCTCGATCAGGCTGTCATCGTCCAGAAATGCCATCTGGAATTCAAGAATTTCCGCGGCTTCGGCCTCGACCTGTCCGGCGAGTTCACGCAAGCGCTCAAGTGTATCGGCGATCGCCTTGCGTATGGCGCCGACAGCTTGGTCAGCCGGCAGCACGGCATCCCCGGCGCCCGTAGTCGGTGCCGGGACCCGCGCCCGCGGGCCCGTCAACACACCTCGCGCTATTCCCCCGGAGGCAGAAATCCCCTGAATGACATGTTCCTCAGTCATTGCCCTTCACATCATGAGCGGGTTCGTCGAAGTCGCGGGCGACAAGCCCGGCCATGGCTTCGACGGCCTCCCGTGCGTCCGTCCCGTGCGCCTCGATCTCGATGACGGCCCCCGTCTTCAATTTCAGGCCCATGACCTTGACGATGCTCCCGGCATCCACGGACTGCCCGTCGGGCAGGGCGCGCAGGCGTATGTCGGCATCGAAGGATTTCGCGAGTTTGGTGAAGGCGACGGCGGGTCGGGCATGCAGTCCGACCTTATGGGTAATCGTCACCTCTCGGCGAATAGTGTCGAGTGAAGATGATGGTGATGAGGCAATGGTTTGCGAAACAACCTCACCATCCGAGCGGGATCTTGCCTCCTGGACGACTTTCTCCAAACTGGCACCGCCTGACGCCGCCGTCCCGCCGAACACGGCCCCTTCGACCACCGGTGCGTCGACGATGCGGACCCGTGCCGCACGATCCTCGCCCAGCATCTCGATGGCCATCTCGCTGTTCATCTCGGCGGCGCCCATGTCGACGAACACCGCCACGCCGTCCTCGCTCCACACCCGCTCGATCGCTTCGAGGATGCGGCCGGGATCCGTGCCGAGCCCGCCACCGGGATCGCCGCCGGTAAACGCGACCTGCACCTGGTCGCCTGCCATCTGCCGCACCATGTCATGCGCACCCTCGGCCACCAGTGGCGAGTGGGAGACGATGACGATCCCGACACTCATGCTCCACCCCGCGCGTCGAGCACGTCGAGCACGGCATGCAGCAGGTGACGGGCCGACGTGGCGCCGGGATCGAGGTGACCGATCGAACGCTCGCCGAGAAACGATGCCCGCCCCCGTGTCGCCTGCATCGGCCGGGTATGCTCCAGCGCCTCGTCGGCGACATCGCGCAGTTCTGCGACACGGCCCTTGGCCAGCGCCCGGTGGACCGGCACCAGCACGTCCAGCATCGTCTTGGCACCGACATCCGACTTGCCGCGCGCCCTGATGGAGGCGATGCCCTCGCCAAGCTGCCCGGCGATGCCTTCGCCGCGCTTCGCCGCCTTGGACATGCCCATCAGCAGGCTGCCATAGAGCGGGCCCGATGCGCCACCCACCTTCATCACCAGCGTCATGCCGGCCTTGTGCAGCGCATCCGCGTAATCCATGGCGGCGATCGCCTCACGGTCGGCATGGATCGCATCGAAGCCCCGGCGCATGTTGATGCCGTGATCGCCGTCGCCGATCGCCTGGTCCAGTTTCGTCAATTCCCCGGCATGCTCGCCGATGGTCGCATGGGTCCGCACGATCAGCGCTTCGATCAACCCGTCACTCATCGGTCGACCCTCGCTTCGAAGACGCGGCTGGCCATTCGTTCCTCCCCCGGCATGTCGATTCTTTTGAACCTAGCGCGGAACATCGCTCAGGTGAAGACATCCCGCCATGCGCCTCAGGACTTCGACAGTCCCTGCGCACGCAGGAAATCCGCCAGCTTGTCCGCCTGCGCCCGGGTCAGCGGCCAGGCCGAGGGCGGACGGGTGGCGCCGCAATCCAGCCCGGTCATCGCCAGGGCCGCCTTCACACCCGTTACATTGGTGCCATTCATCTCCTGCGCGCGAACATCCTCGAATGCGGCCATTCCCGCGATCAGTTCACGCGCCCGCGCATAATCGCCGGCCTCCAGCGCCGCATGGATCGCTACCGACCGCTGCGGCCAGACATTGATCAGGCCGGAGGTGAAACCGCGTGCACCGACGGCATAGAATGCCGGCGCCCATACCTCGGCAAGTCCGCCGACCCAGACGATGTGCCCGGGCGAAGCCGCCATCGCCGCGGCCAGCTTCAGCGGGTTGGGCGTTGCCCACTTCACGCCGGCGACCCCCTCGACCGAGCACAGCGCGGCAATGGCCTCCGTCCCGATCAGGTCGTTGCGCAGGTAGAGCATGATCGGCAGCCCCGGCGCGGCGTCGCGCACCCGCTTCACGTAATCGACGATGCCCCGCGGCGACACGAACGGATCCGGCGGCTGGTGAATCATCAATCCGTCCGCACCGGCCCGCACGGATGCCCGCGCCAGCGAACAGGCATCGTTCACCGACCGCCCGATCCCCGCCAGCACCGGCACCCGCCCGCCGACGATCTCCGCCGCCTCGCACACATATTGCTCGGCTTCCGCCGTCGTCAGGCTGTAGAACTCGCCGGTATTGCCATTGGCCACCAGGATGTGAACCCCGGCATCGACCGCCCGGTCGACAATCGGTCGCAACCTGCCCGTCGCCAGATGGTCATCGCCATCGAACGGCGCCACGAGAATGCCGGAAATTCCATGCAACGAACCCGCCAGACGGGACATCTCAATCCTCCTCCCCGAAAACAGGCCCCAGAGGTGCAGCATCTCCTGAAAAATGTCCAATGCTTGCGAAAAGGGGCGGGGAACAGGCCAAATTCCACCATTTTCACTGTAGAATCAACTCGCACGAAGGCGTCAGGGGATGCCGGAGAGTGATTTTCCGAATACCGGGTGGGGTTTGCAGACCGGCAGCGGCCGCCTCGCCGACACGGGCCGCACGGGCGGCGGCGGCAGGTCGGGGAAATCGCCGGGCGGAAGCGCGCGGATCAGGCGCAACTCGTCCGGCGCGAAGATGGCAAACGCTCCCGACTGCGGGGTCGTCATCATCGCGTCGAGGATATGCTCGTGGAGACTTTTCAACAGGCGGGACCGTCCCCTTGCGCGGAGCCTTTCCTCCTCGCTGCGGGATTTCCTCGCTCTTGCGGGTTTCGCCGCCCCGGGAGTGTCCTTCGTGAGCGACCATGGCACCGGGCAGACATCCGGCACGTCGATCCCTCTGGCCACCGACTTCAGCAGCGAGGTGATGACATTCCCCATTCCCCTGCGTCCGGCACGATCCAGCCATGCCCTTTCGGCACCATCCGCCGATGCGACGGATTGCGCCAGGGAGTTGTCCTGCAACTGGCGGAACCAGTCGCGGGAGTGAAACAGCAGCAGACGGTGGAGGATCACCCGGAGGCCATGACCACCATGTGGGGATAGTCCCGCCCGCATCGCCGACAGGACACCCGCTACATGCGGCAGATGTTCCAGCCCGTCGACCTCCGCCACATCGAGCCGGACCGTCGGCCCCGACAGCACCCCGCGCCGCCCGGTCGCCACCAGCCAGCACACCTTCAAGAAGCGAGGCGCGCCCCAGCGAAAGACCCGGCCGGCGAGTTTGCGCGGCAATATGGGGGGTGTGGGAGAGGTGTGGGACATGGGGGGAGGTTATGATGGAAAGGCAGTGCGAGAGTCAAGGAATAAATTCTTTTATATCGATATTCATCCGTCCCGTGAGAGGGCAGGCCGCATTCCGTCGGAAACCTTGTCATCCGGACGGTTCGCGTAACAATGGAAGAGGACTGCCTGTACATAAACCAGGAAAATAGATCAATTAAAGGTAGAATTAACAAATCTCAAATCAAACAAGGCATTATAAAAAAGAATGAACATGGCCTGATTTTTATCTTGTGAGAATTTGCAATTGAATCTATTTAATGGACTGGTTTCACGGGAATTGAATTGGTGAAACTGGCAACATATCGCCGTGCCGGTGCAGGTGTTGCGTGCATGCTGTTTTCTTATTTTGTTTTGTCATCTCTGAGGGAGAGATCTTATGGCTGTAACCGAATCTTCTCTTGGCGGTATCGGTACCGACCAGACGCTCTATGTCACGATGAACAGTGACGGTGCGGGCGATACCGTCAATGCAATGGCGATCACCGATGGCAACATCGCCCTTGCCGTCGCCCTGCAGGCGGTCGTCGGTGGCACCGTCGAGTTCACCATCAACGGCAATGGCGGGAACGATACCCTCCTCGGCAGCAATTGGGGCGACACCATCAACGGTGGCAATGGCGACGATCTCATCCGCGGATACGGCGGTGACGACATCGTCAGCGGCGGCCGGGGCGACGATTCCATCTGGGGTGGCGACGGCAATGACGACCTGAGCGGCGATGGTGGTGCTGACACGATCGGCGGCGGTGCCGGCGACGACATGATCGACGGCGGCAATGGCGGCGACACGCTCTATGGCGGCGACGGCGACGATACCGTTGACGGCGGCGCGGGCCGTGACACCATCTGGGGTGGTTCGGGCAATGACGACCTCAATGGCGGTGCGGGCCGTGACACCATCTATGGCGGTGCCGGCAAGGACATGATCGACGGCGGCGAGGGCAACGACATCCTGTCCGGCGGCGGCGGTGCCGACGTCTACACCTTCGCGTCGTTCAGTTCCGATGCTCCCGAGCATGACCAGATCACGGATTTCGGCTGGAACGACCAGATCGACCTGACGTCCGTGGCGAAGCTCTCGACGGTGACCATCAGCAAGCTCGATGGCGATACCGCGCTGATCTCGCTGCACAACAAGGCCGGCTCGCTTCTCGGCGACATCCGCGTCGACGGTGCCGAGACCCTGCTCTACCAGGCCGGCGAGGTCACCGGAAACCAGGCGGGCGATGCGCTCCTTCCGGGCAGTGCCACGGTCATCCTCAACGACGCCGTCATCGTTCTCTGATGGGCAGCGTCATCGCCGTTCCGCAACGGGACGCGGTGACGAAAGGGCCGGCGGAAGCCGGCCCTTTTTCTTGTGTCCGCCGCGCCGGAAACAGGTTCCGGCACGGATCGGCCGTTCAAGCGGGCATTGTCCTTCGCCCGTCACCTACATGACGGTATCGCGGCCATCCAGGGAGAGCAGGGGCAGGTAGAGGTCGGGGCGGCGGTCACGGAATATCCCCCAGCCTGCCCGGGCGGTGCGAACCGCGTCGAGGTCGAGGGTCGCGGTGACGATGCCCGGTTCCCCGTCCATGCCGGCGATCATGGCACCGGTCTCGTCGGCGATGAACGAACCACCGTAGAAGGTCAGCGAACAGGTCTGCCCGTTTTCCGTCCCGACCCGGTTGGAGGCGACGAGAGGGGTGAGGTTGGCGCCGGCATGGCCCTGCATGACCCGCCGCCAGTGGTCGCGGCTGTGCAGTTCCGGGGCCTGCGGTTCGGAACCGATGGCCGTCGGATAGAGCAGGATCTCGGCACCCATGAGTGCCATGGCCCGGGCGGCTTCCGGGAACCACTGGTCCCAGCAGATGCCGACGCCGATCCGGCCGAATGCGGTCGGCCAGACCCGGAAGCCGGTATCGCCGGGATTGAAGTAGTACTTCTCCTGATAACCCGGCCCGTCGGGGATATGGCTCTTGCGATAGAGCCCCAGCACCTGTCCGTCGGCATCGACCATGGCCAGCGAGTTGAAATAGGCGTTGTTCGACGCCTCGAAGAAGCTCACCGGCAGGACCACACCCAGCTCGGCCGCCAGCCGGCTCATGCGGGCGATCGCCGGATGACCCTCATAGGGGCGGGCCAGGTCGAAATGTTCGGGCAGCTGGTCCTTGCAGAAATAGGGAGTCTCGAACAGTTCCTGCAGGAGGATGACCTGCGCACCGAGTCCGGCAGCCTCACGCACGAGCCGTTCGGCTTCGTCCATGTTGTCCTTGTGCGAGGTACCGCACGCCATCTGCGTTGCGGCCACCGTCACCTGTCGCATTCCTGATGGTCCCCCATATCGCGCGTTCAGACGTCACTGATCCCCGCAGCTTAGAGAAACGGGCGTTCAGGTCCAGAGGCGTTTGATCCCGTCGCGGACAAGAGTGAAGCGAACCCGCTTCGAGTCGAAAAATCTTAATCAGGGATTGTCATTTTATCAGAATCAACTTTAAGATGTGGCACAATCGAAATGAATCATGGAGGCAGTCATGACCATGGAACAGCGTCATCAGCGTTCGGGTACAAGGTCGCTGAAACTTCCCGTCGACTGGCGTTTCGGTGCACGGGCCTTTCTCTGGTTGCTCATCTTGACCCTCATCACGCTTTTCCTCACCAATGCGCGTTTCTACTGACGATCAAATTAACTTGTAATTGAAATTTCATCATGTGGGGGGATGGCCGACGATCCGTTCGTAGAGCACGGGGTCGGTCGCTCCCTCGCTGCCGAAGAGCAGGACGCGGCTATCGGGGCCGATACCGGTCTGCGCGATCTTCCGGTTGTCGGCGAGGACGGCGACCAGGCCGGCAAGTCCGGCGACGGCCGATTCGCCCGCAGTGACGGGAACATCGCCGTTCACACCCCGGGCGAGCAGGCGCATGCAGGCAGCGGCCGCATGGTCGGGCACGGCCATGAAGGCCGATGCGCCCTCGTCGAGGACTTCGATGGCGATGAGCGACGGTTCGCCGCATGACAGGCCGGCCATGATCGTCTCTTCACCGATCTCGACCGTGGCGAGCCTGCCGGCCCGGGCGGTGGCGAGGATGCAGGCGGCGAGTTCGGGCTCGACGATGACGAGTTCCGGGCGCCCCGCACCGTAGCGTTGCCAGCTGCGGAAGCACACCGCAGCGGCAAGGCCGCCGACACCGCCCTGGACGAAGATGTGTGTGGGCGGTTCGCCGATCTGGTCGAGGGCCTCCTCGACCATCACGCCATAGCCCTGCATGACCAGTCTGGGAATCTCGGTGTAGCCGGGATAGGACGTGTCGGAGACCACGATCCAGCCCTCGCGGGCCGCATCGGCGGCCGCCTGGCGGACACTGTCGTCATAGGTGCCCGCGACCCGCCGGACTTCGGCACCGAAGGCCTCGATGGCGGCCCTGCGTCCTTCGCTCACATGCTCGTGGATGTAGATCACGCAGCGGCATCCGAAGCGCCGCGCGCCCCAGGCCACGGAACGGCCATGATTGCCGTCGGTCGCACAGGTGACGGTGATGTCGCTGCCGTGCCGGCCGACGAGGCGCTCGACGGCGTAGGCACCACCGAGTGCCTTGAAGCTGCCGAGCCCGAAGCGCCCGCCTTCATCCTTGTAGGCGAGCGACGCGATGCCGAGTTCCCGGGCAAGTCCATCAAGGACGTGCAGCGGTGTTGCCGCATAGCCCTCCCATTCGCGGATATGCCGGCGGGCCTCGCCGAACCCTCCGTCGTCGAGCACAGCAGCCTCGCGGGGGCCGTAATCGCGCTCGGCATGACGGGGATTGACGAAGAGTTCCGCCTGTTCCAGCCGGCAGTTCGGGGGGATGATATTCGATAGCGGCATGAGTGGACGTCCCAGCGGTCGGGCGTTTCGGTCGAAATAGGGAAAGTCAACGCGCCGCGAAGATCTCGCGACGCGTTCCTTCAGCGGTTGGCCGGCCCGGGCCGGCACCGCATCCCCCGGGCGGTCAGGGGGCCGACTGCATGTACTCGTCCTGCTTGGCCTTGTCGATCTCGGCCAGGAACAGGTTGAGAAGTTCCTCACCGCTCTTGCCGTACTTCGACTTGATCAGCTCGATCACGGCCGGTTGTGCCGCTTCCTTGAACTTCTCGCGATCCTCGGGCGAGAGGGCCGTGATCTCCATCTTCTCGGCGAGTTTCGGCAGGCCGCGATCGGACGCCTCGATGGCACGGGCGATGCCGCGGCTGGCAACCACGCCGGACTTCGCCGCGTAGTTGACGATGTACTTTTCCTGGTCGGTGAGACTGTCGTAGAAGTCCGCGTTCATCAGCACGGTATATGGCGTGAACAGGTGCTCGGTGAGCGTGAGGTACTTCTGGACTTCCTCGAAGTTCGAGAATGCGATGATCGGAATGGGGTTCATCTCGCCGTCGATCACGCCGGTCTGGAGGCCCGAATAGACCTCCGCCCAGGCCAGCGGATAGGCTTCGGCGCCAAGCGCGTTGATCAGCGTCTGATGGCTTTCCAGCGTCATCGTGCGGATGCGCAGGCCCTTGAGGTCATCGAGATGGGCAACCGGATGCTTGGAATTGGTGATCGAGAAAAAGCCGCCGGTATCAGCGAAACCGAGAACCTTGACCTCGGGCACGTCGGTCTCGATGTCGCGTGCCAGCGCCTTGCCGAAGGGACCGTCGAACACGTCATAAACCGAAGAGATCTGCGGGAACGCGAAGGCGACGTCGATCACGCCGATCTTCGGGTAATGCGAGGCGAGGCCACCGACCGAGGCGAGGCTCATCTGAATGACGCCGTCACGCACCTGCTGGGCGATCTCGAAGTCCTTGCCGAGTTGACCATTGGGGAAGATCTCGACCTTGATCTCGCCGTTGGTCGCACTCTCGACGATGTTGGCGAAGACCCGACCGAAAGCACCGGCGGGATTCTCGAATGGGTCGTCATTGTTCAGGTGACCGAGCTTGATGACCTTTTCAGCCGATGCCAGCGACGGCAATACTCCCGTCGCAAGACCGGCCGCAACTGCTCCTGCGAGCATCGCCGAGCGGATGAAACCCATTTTGTTCTCCTTGTCGCGGTTTCCCTAGCCTTCTGAAACGGAAGCATAACCAACAAGGGGCGGCGTGGCCACCGACATGGCTTCCGCTTGCCGAAATAGCCGGAAGGCTGGCAATTTCTTAACATCTGGTGTGCCAGGATGCCGGCATGGAAGCGCCAAGAAAGACCACCTCGTCCCCGGGAGCAGCGTGGATGCCCGCATTGCTGCTGGCCGGATTCCTGGCCGGGTTCGCGCCCGTGCAAGCGATGCCGCCGGTGATGGGCAGCATGGCGCGGCACCTCGCGATCGAGACGGGCCTGTCGCGGATCATGCTCGACGAGACGCGACTGCGGAATATCGGTTTTTCCTCACTGGAAACTCATGCGCCGTGGATGCCCGAGCCACGACGGGTTCGGGGGATCGTGCTGGCGGACCTCTTGCGCAGGCTGTCGCTTGAGGGGGAACAGCTGTGCCTGCGCCGGGCCAACGGTTCGGCGGTAGGGCTTCCCCTCGGTGAAGTCCTGCGCAAGGGCGGCTTTCTGCAGGTCGAGACGGCAAAAGCGGATCGAGCCGGAAGCCGTGTCGATTTCGCCCTTGTGTTCCCCCGGATGGATCGTGACCGGCAGGACCTCGTGACCTCGGCGATGTCGGTCCGCCATGTCGAGGTCATCGAAATCCGCTGAAATCCATTTTGTTCATGTCGAATCGCCCGAATGGTCACGCAAGGCGTTCAATCGGGGAGTGGGGAGGCGATCGGATTGCATTCGGTTCGACCCTGCTCCTGGCCGGCACGACCGGAGGGCTTCCATCAGTCGAAGGCCGGGAGGTTGCGGCTGTAGCGCTCCATGCAGGCAAGGCCGAATGGGTCGGGCTTCTGGCAGGGGTCGCGATCGTTGACGTGCTCCAGCCCCAGCCGCCGGGCGGTGATTCGCTTGCCGTAGCACAGGAACTGGTCGACGGACTGCATCAGGAACGTGATGCAGGGCAGGACCTGGGCATAGAGCGCATCGGCCCGGGCGGCATCACCCGATACGTAGGCTGCATGAATGCGGAGGTGAATGTCGAGGAGTTCCGGGGCCGGGATCAGGCCGGCGCAGCCGGCGCGCAGGATATCGGGCAGTTCGAGGCCTCCGCGGCCATTGAAGATCGAGACCGTGTCGCCCAGTGTCGCATGCAGGTGCGCCAGTTCGACCGCCGAGGCTTCGGCCTTGAGAAGGCGGACATTCGCATGCTGGCGGCACAAGTCGATAATGCCGTCCGCTGTCAACCCGAAGCCGATATATTGGGGGGCGTTCTGGATGGCCACCGGGACCGGCGAGCGATCGGCGATGCGGCCGAAGAAGCGGATCAGCTCCGCCTCGTCGATGCGCTCGGGCGGCGGCTGGAGAATGACCCAGGCGGCACCCGCGGCGGCGGCCTCGGCGACGAAGGCGGCCTGCTCGTCGACGCTGCGGCCGTAGATCGTGATGGCCACCGGCAGTCGTCCGGCGACGTCCTCGATCAGCCAGTGCATCACCTGTCGACGTTCCCCGGGTGTCAGTTTTCGTACCTCGGTGGCCAGTCCCAGCGCGGCAATGCCGTGGGAGCCCGCGGCGATGCAGGCTTCCGCCTGCCGGCGCATGGCATGTCGGTCGAGTCGATCATCGCCATCGAAGAATGCATAGACGATGGGATGGATTCCGCCTGGAACGGGTTTCAAATCGTTGACCCTCTTCAACTGTTGGATCGATGCCGCGCAACCGGGTGGGACATCCTGCAAACAAGGGCTTTACCATGGCTTCTCGCCGTGTATGCTCCTCGCAATCAAGGATAATCCGATCAGGGCTTGAAAGCTGCGGCAAGCACGCTCTCGGTGACAGGGAGGTCCAATGGCGTTACTCGAACTGCGGGGAATAGCCAAGCATTTCGGTGCAATCGAAGCGTTGCGCGGGGTTGATCTCACGCTTGAGGCTGGCGAGGTTCTCGGCCTGATGGGCGACAACGGCGCCGGCAAGTCGACCATGGTCAAGATCATCGCCGGCAATTTTCCGCCGAGCCGGGGCGAGATCCGCATCGACGGCACTCCGGTCGTCTTCGACAAGCCCCTTGATGCCCGCGAGGCCGGAATCGAGGTTGTCTATCAGGATCTTGCACTTTGCGACAATCTCTCGGCGGCCGCGAACATCTTTCTCGGTCGGGAACTGAAGCGCAAGGTGGGCCCGGTCAATTTCCTGGATTTCGGCTCCATGTTCCGCCGTGCCGGCGAGTTGTTCGAGGAACTGAAGTCGGAGACGCGCCCGCGCGACCTGGTACGGCAGATGTCGGGCGGTCAGCGGCAGGCGGTCGCCATTGCCCGCACGCGGCTGAGTGCACCCAAGATCGTGTTGATGGACGAACCCACGGCCGCCATCTCCGTCCGGCAGGTGCACGAGGTTCTCGAACTGATCAAGCGCCTGCGGGACCAGGGCATCGCCATCATTCTCATCAGCCACCGCATGCCTGACGTATTCGAGGTGTGTTCGCACGTGGCGGTCCTGCGCCGTGGCGCGAAGGTGGCGGAAAAACGCGTTGAGGACACTTCGCCCGAGGAAATCACGGGCCTGATCACCGGAGCGATCGCGGCGGCATGAGCAATTCGGGCACATCGTCGGTTGATATCTCGGATATCACCGAGATCAAGGAGCAGAACTGGCTGCAGGCCATCCTCTCCAACCAGGCGTTCTGGGTGACTGTCGTCGTCATCCTGATCTGCGTCGCCACCGCTGCCGAGCAGGAGAGCTTCGCCACCAAGAACAATTTCTACAATATCACCCGGAACTTCTCCGCCATCGGCATCATCGCCATGGGCATGACGGCGGTGATCATCACCGGCGGCATCGACCTGTCCGTGGGGTCGGTGATGGCCCTCTCGGCCATCGTTGCCGCACGACTCCTGGAAGCCGGGGCGGGATGGTACGTCGCCGTCATCGCCGGCCTGCTTGCCGGAGGCCTGGTCGGTGCGGTCAACGGCATGCTGATCGCGCGGCTGAAGCTGCCGCCGTTCGTCGTGACGCTCGGCATGCTGTCCATCGCCCGGTCGCTGGCGATCGTTGCCTCGGAGAACCGGGTCATCTACCAGTTCGGCGATGGTGGCGAGGTCTTCAAGTGGCTCGGCGGCGGGCGGCTCATCCTGCCCTGGTTCGACGCCGAGGGGCTGCCGGTCTCCAATCTCTTCGTCGTGCTGATCGTGATGGCGCTGGTCATGTCGATCGTGCTGCGCACGACGTCATGGGGCCGCTATCTCTTCGCCATCGGCGGCAACGAGCAGGCGGCCCGCCTCACGGGCATTCCCGTCGACCGGATCAAGATCGAGGTCTACATGCTCGCGGGCATCACCGCGGCCATCGCCGGGGTCCTTACCGCGGGTTATGGAGGGTCGGCCAGCAATGGCATGGGCAAGACCTACGAGTTGTATGTCATCGCTGCCACCGTCATCGGCGGTGCGAACCTGATGGGCGGGAAGGGCAGCATCTACGGTGCCTTCATCGGCGCCGCGCTGATCTTCCTGATCCGGAATTCGCTCATCATGTTCGGTGTCGATGCCAATTGGTACGACCTTTTCGTCGGCTTGTTCATCATTCTCGCCGTCCTGCTCGAGAGGTTGCGCGCAAGGGCCAGCGGCTGAGCGCTTCCAACCTCAAGCACGTCGTCGATTGTCTTTCCTTGTCAATAGCCAGGCTTCATCCAACCGGGAGGTTATCCGAAAATGAAGAAGCTGCTTTTGGGTGCGGTCGCAACCGCGTTTGCCCTGTCGTTCGGCGCCGGCGAGAGCCAGGCCCAGGACAAGCTGATCTTTGCGCTGGTGCCGAAGAACACCAACAACCCGTTCTTCGACCAGGCCCGTGACGGCTGCAAGAAGGCCGAGGAGGAACTCGGCGACATCGAGTGCCTCTATATCGGCCCTGGCGAGCATGGCGGCGGCGAGGAGCAGGTGCAGGTGCTGTCCGACGTGGTCGCCCGCGGCGTTGCCGGAATCGCCGTTTCGCCTTCGAATGCCGCCGCGGTGGTGGCACCGTTGCTCGAAGCCAAGGCCGCCGGCATCCCCGTGCTGACATGGGACAGTGATCTCCTGCCCGAGAACAAGGACCTGCGCATCGCCTATGTCGGCACCAAGAACTACGACATCGGCGTGAATCTCGCCAAGCGCGCGATGGAACTCAAGCCCGATGGCGGGACGCTGTGCATCCAGTCGGGCGGTGCCGCTGCGGCCAACCACAATGAGCGCATGCAGGGCATTCGCGACACGCTGGCCGGCGAGGAAAGCTCTGAGCCGCCGGGGGAGCGTCTCACCGGCCAGAACGGCTGGACCGAGATCGACGGCTGTCCGCTCTACACCGATGATGACTTCATGCGCGCCAACCAGCAGCTTGAGGACATCCTCGCGCGCGAGCCCGATCTCGACGCGTTCCTGCCGACCGGCGGTTTCCCGCAATTCGTGCCCGACGCCTACCGCGCCGCTGTGGGCCCCTACAAGGATCGCATCGACAGCGGCAAGCTTGCCCTGGTTGTCGCCGACACCCTTCCCGTGCAGATGGACCTGATGAAGGAGGGGCTCTCTCTCGGCCAGGTCGGTCAGCGGCCATTCGAGATGGGCTACAAATCGATGTACTTCCTGCGTGACATCGTGAAGGACGGCAAGAATCCGGACGACCCGACCTATACCGGCCTGGATGTCTGCACGCCCGAGACGGCTGACACCTGCATCGGCGGCTGATTTCGGCGCATAGACCGGTTCATCTCGAACCCTGAGACCCCCGGGGTGAATGCTCCGGGGGTTTTCATTGCCGGTGCGGTCCTGATGTCGTCAGCGCGTCGCTGGGCTCATCACCAGAAACATGGTCAGGGCGCTCTCCTGTGCTTCGTCGAGTTCGAAGGCCAGATGGGCAACGCTGTCCGTGGCATGGACGACCCGTGCGGTGAGGCCGTCGTTGAGGCCGAGGTCGGTCCAGGCGAGACGGATGGTGGTGCCCTTCCAGTCGGGATTGCCCGGCTTCAGGGCTGCCCCTCCCAGCGACAGGTCCATGATGGCACAGGCGTGCCGGCATCCATGCCCGTCGGTCAACGCGGCTTTCAGGCCGAATTCGTAGCGCCGGAACAGTCTTCGTTCCTCGACGGGCGGCTGATTGTCCGGCAGGGTGGTCGGTCGACTTTCGTCAGTCACATCCATGGTCAATTCGCTCAAAGGGGACGGTTGAACCGGGCTCGGAATGTGGTAGGCGGGTCGCATCATGGCCGATGGAGTTAAACAAAGTCTTAATGGCGGGCGCCACGCGACGAAGAATCGGACAGCGTCCACCCGAATCCGCAACCTCGGCCGGATGATGCCGGCGGGTTTCTGTGCCGGGGCATGGAGCATCCATGCCTGCCGACCGGCATTCGGCCACTCAACCGGTCTGGCGGTATTTCAGGCACTTCTGCTATAGAACGCCCAATCACCATCCAACCTCCACATCAACGGGTCATCGCGAGTATGGCGGGTCATTCCCAGTTCAAGAACATCATGCACCGCAAGGGCAAGCAGGATGCCCTGCGTGCAAGGAAATTCACGCGCTTGCTGCGTGAAGTCCAGGTGGCTTCCAAAGCCGGATTGCCGGATATCGAACACAATCCCCGGTTGCGTACCGCGGTTCAGGCGGCCAAGGCGGCCAATGTACCCAAGGACAACATCGAACGTGCCATCAAGAAGGGGCAGGGTGCCGACGGCGAAAACTACGAGGAGGTGCGCTATGAAGGCTACGGCCCGGCGGGCGTGGCCCTGATCGTCGAGGCACTCACCGACAACCGCAACCGCACGGCATCCGAGGTCCGTGCGGCCTTTTCCAAGCATGGCGGGTCGCTGGGCGAGACCAATTCGGTGAGCTTCCAGTTCGACCGTATCGGCCAGATCCGCTTCCCGGCCGATGTGGCCGACGAGGATACCATGCTCGAAGCGGCGATCGAGGCGGGTGCCGAGGACTGCCAGTCGAACGAGGACGGGCATGACATCGTCTGTGCGCCGGACGAACTCGCCAGCGTTCGCGATGTGCTGGAAGCGCGCTTCGGATCGCCCGAGGAGGCCTATCTCGGGTGGCGGCCGCAGGTGAACGTCCCCGTTGACGACGACAGGGCACCCACGCTGTTCAAGCTGCTCGAACAGCTTGATGACAATGACGATGTCAATCGCGTCACCGGCAATTACGATGTCTCGGAGGCGGCTCTCGAGAAGCTCGGCAGCTGATGCGCATCATCGGTCTCGATCCGGGACTACAGCGCACGGGCTGGGGAATCATCGAGACGCAGGGCTCCAGGCTGGGTTTCGTGGCCTGCGGCACGGTCAACAGTTCCGCCGAGCGAGCGCTGGCCGAGCGGCTTGAGACCATCTATCAGGGACTTCGCGGCATCATTGCCTCCCATGGACCGTTCGAGGCAGCGGTCGAGGAGACGGTCGTGAACAGGAACGCGCTGTCATCGCTCAAGCTTGGCCACGCCCGCGGCGTGGTGTTGCTGGCGGCCAGTGTCAGCGGGCTGGTGGTCAGCGAATATGCGGCCAAGAAGGTCAAGAGGTCGGTGACGGGCACGGGCAATGCCGCCAAGGAGCAGGTGGGTCACATGGTACGGCTGTTGTTGCCTTCAGCGGGCGATCCCGGCCCGGACGCGGCGGATGCCCTGGCGGTCGCTATCTGTCATGCGCACTATCGTATGACTTCGCAGAAGGTGAACCGCAGCCTCGAGGGAGCGGCGCGATGATCGCATTGCTGCGCGGACGGGTGGCCGAAATCGGCGAAGATCACCTGGTGATCGACGCCCGGGGGGTCGGCTATCTCGTTCATTGCCCGGCGCGGACGCTGCACCGCGTGCCCGGTGCCGGCGGCGAGGTGGAGCTGCGGATCGTCACGCAGGTCCGGGAAGACGCGATTACGCTTTACGGTTTCACCGACCCGGCCGAACAGCGCTGGTTCCGTATTTTACAGAATATTCAGGGCGTTGGAGCGAGGGTGGCTTTGGCCATACTTTCCGTCCTGGGACCGGATGAACTTGCCCGCGCGGTGAGTGCACAGGATCGCGTGCCGTTGACCCGGGCCAATGGCGTCGGCCCGAAGGTCGCGGGTAGGATCGTCAGCGAGCTCAAGGACAAGGTCGGCAGCCTGCCGGCGTCGGTGTCTGCTGCCGGTACGACCGCCATTGCAGCCGGGCCGGGAAGTGCCGCGGGAGATGCGCTGGCCGCCCTGGCGTCGCTCGGTTATGGTCGTGGCGAGGCTCATGCCGCGCTGGCGCAGGTGCAATCACGGCTCGGCGATGGTGCTAGCCTCGACCTGCTCATCCGGGAAAGCCTCAGGGAGCTGTCGCGCTGATGGACCGTTCCGATCCCGATCGCCTGCTCGACGGTGCCGAGAAGCCGGAGGATGCCGACCTCAGCCTGCGGCCGCGTGCGCTCGACGAATTCATCGGCCAGCGTCAGCTCAAGGCGAATCTGAAGGTGTTCATCGAGGCTGCCCGCACGCGCAAGGAAGCGCTCGACCATGTGCTCTTTGCCGGCCCGCCGGGACTGGGCAAGACCACGCTGTCGCAGATCCTCGCCAGCGAGCTCGGCGTCGGTTTCCGCATGACGTCGGGGCCGATCATCGCCCGCGCGGGCGATCTGGCGGCCCTGCTGACCAACCTGCAGCCCCGCGATGTGCTGTTCATCGACGAGATTCACCGGCTCAGTCCACAAGTGGAGGAGGTCCTCTATCCGGCAATGGAGGATTTCCAGCTCGACATCATGATCGGCGAGGGGCCGGCGGCCCGCTCGGTGCGGATCGACCTTCCGCCGTTCACGCTGGTGGGAGCGACCACTCGCACGGGTCTGCTGACCACGCCCTTGCGCGACCGCTTCGGCATTCTCTCGCGACTCAATTTTTATGAACTGGATGAACTGGTGCAGATCGTCGTGCGCGGTGCCGATCTGCTGAAGCTCGATCTGGCCCGGGATGGAGCGATGGAGATCGCGAGGCGGGCACGCGGAACGCCGCGCGTCGCCACCCGGCTGCTGCGCAGGGTCCGCGATTTCGCCACGGTAGGCGGCGGTACGCCGGTGGATGCGGCGGGAGCCGATCAGGCCCTGCTGCAGCTCGATGTCGACAAGCTGGGGCTTGACGGCCTCGACAGGCGCTATCTGGGTGCCCTTGCCCATCATTACGGTGGCGGACCGGCCGGGATCGAGACCCTTGCGGCGGCACTGGGCGAGCAGCGCGACACCCTGGAAGAGACGATCGAGCCCTACCTGCTGCAGCAGGGGCTGGTTCAAAGGACGCCGCGCGGCCGGCTGCTCACCCGCTCGGCGTGGCAGCATCTGGGCCTGTCGGCACCAGCCCGGCTGGACGAACAGGCGTCGCTGTTCGAGGATGGTGAGTCGTGAGCGGTCGTGCGTCTTCCATCAAGTTTCGTGTGTATTACGAGGACACCGATGCCGCCGGTATTGTCTATTATGCCAACTACCTGAAGTTCGCCGAACGTGGACGTACGGAGCTTCTGCGTTCATTGGGATTCGACCATGTCCATCTGCGCGAGCAACACGATCTCGTCTTCGTGGTGCGGCGCTGCACCGCCGATTACCGCCGTCCCGCCCGGCTCGATGACGAACTTGAGGTTGTGACCGCGGTAAGCAGCATCCGGGGCGCGCGACTGGCCATGAGCCAGTCCATTCGCCATCGAGGCGAAGAACTTGTGCTCGTCGAGGTTGAACTTGCCGTTCTCTCCACCAATCTCCTTCCCAGGCGCCTGCCACCGGCCGTGGCGGCACGCCTGCGATCCGGCTGACAGGGTTTGCCGAGGATGACATGACAATCCGGAGTGACGTCCCGGCTTCCGGGAGCTATGCTTGACAGTTTGGATGGACACGACCATAGAGCAGTCTGGATCTGTGAAGGCGTTGGTTGCGCTTTTTGCCCCAAACGTCTGATTTCGCAAGACTTTCCCCGTAAACTCCGGAGTTAAAAGGGAAATCGGCTTGAACTTCGTCACGGAACGAACTGGAGACTGACGCCGTGCAAAGCACAGCGCTCGAAGACGTTGCGGCCGGGACCGACATTCTGACGCTGGTCCTGCAGGCCGATCTGGTTGTCAAGACCGTCATGCTGGTGCTGTTGCTGGCTTCCCTGTGGTGCTGGGCGGTCATCTATCAGAAATCCCGTGCGCTGGGCGGCATCCGGCACAAGACCGGCGATTTCGAGGAGAGCTTCTGGTCGGGAGTGCCTCTGGACGATCTCTATCATCGGGTGATGAAGTCAGCAGACCACCCCATCGCGATGATCTTCATCGCGGGTATGGAGGAATGGCGCGAGGCTCCCAAGGTCATTGCCGGCGATGCCATCGACCGGCTGCTGCAGCGGGTCGGCCGGGTGATGCAGCTCACCATGGACCGCGAACTCAGCCTGCTTGAAAAACATGTCTCCTCGTTGGCCACCATTGGCGCCGTCGCTCCCTTCGTCGGGTTGTTTGGTACGGTCTGGGGGATCATGAACAGTTTCCAGTCAATTGCGATGACGAAGAACACCACGCTTGCCGTGGTGGCCCCCGGTATCGCCGAGGCCCTTTTCGCGACGGCGCTGGGACTGCTTGCTGCCATTCCGGCGGTCATTGCCTATAACAGGATTTCCGGTTCCGTGGACGACCTCGCCGGCAGGCTGTCGAGCTTCAGCGACGAGCTGGTCGTCGTGATCGGTCGCGAGATTGACAATCGCAGCCGGGTCGCCGCCTGATGGCGATGGGCATGGCACGCGGCGGAGGCCACGGACGATCCCGTCGCAGCCGGCGGACCATGGCCGACATCAATGTTACGCCCATGGTTGACGTGATGCTGGTGCTGCTGATCGTTTTCATGGTCACCGCACCGCTGCTCACCACCGGCGTGAATGTCGATCTGCCCGAAGCGGCGAGTTCGCCGCTGCCGGGACAGGATGAACCCCTGAGCGTGTCCGTCGGAGCCGATGGACTCATCCACCTGCAGGATTCCGAAATCGCGGTCGACCAGCTGGCTCCGAGGCTCCTGGCCATCACGCAGAACAATCCGCAGGCGCGCATTTTCGTTCGTGGCGACCGCGCGGTGGATTATGGCGAGGTGATGGCGGTCGTCGGCGCCATTCATGCCGCGGGTTTCTCGAAGGTGGCTCTGGTTACCGAATCGCCCAGAGCCGGAGTGGAGTAACCGGCCATGCGGCGGGCGCTGACCCTTTCGGCTATCCTGCATGTGTGCCTCGGCATCCTGCTGCTGCTGGGGTTGCCCGAATTCGGCGAAAGGCTGAGGGTCGAGGACGCGGTGACGGTGGATATCGTCGCCGAGCCGGCGCGCATCCCCGATGAACCCGTCAAGCCGCCGGAGCCGGAGCCCGCTCAGGCCGCTCCCTTGCCCGAACGGGCAGCGGCAAGTCCCACGCAAGTGGCAGAGGTCCCCAAGGCGGCACCGAAGGAAGAGCCCAAGCCTGAACCACCACCACCACCGCCTCCCGAGCCTGCACCACCGCCGCCTCCGCCCCCCGAGCCGGCCCCGCCGCTGCCTCCACCGGAGCCGGCCCCGTCGCCACAGGCGAGGCCGGTCGAGCCTCCACCGGAGCCGGAACCCGTCGAGGTCGCGGAAGTCCCGAAGCCTCCGGCCGTGCCGATGCTGAAGCCCAAGCCGCCACCACCACCCAAGCCACCCACGGAGGTGAAGAAGGTCGAACCGGAAAAACCCGTCGAGGTCGCCAAAGCCGAGCCCAGGCCCGCCGCCAGGCCGGAAAGACCGGATGAAAAGGCAGTCGAGCCAGAAGACGATTTCGCCGCCATGCTGCGCAGCGTCGAAAAGCTCGAAAAACGGGTGAGGGCCGACGAGGAGCGCGATGGCAAGGGGACGGCGGATGCTGCTCAAGCTGCCCGCAACAACAGCGATGCGCCGCAGATCGCCAGCCTCAGCGCCAGCGAGATCGGGGCGATCAAGCAGCAGGTCGAGCGATGCTGGAACGTGCCGATCGGAGTCCGCGACATCGAGAACATGCAGGTGACCCTGCGCATCCAGATGACCATCGAGGGCGATGTGACCAGCGTGAACATCGAGGACCAGCGCCGGCTGGCGCAGGACAGCGGTTTCCGGATCGTTGCGGAGAGCGCACAGCGTGCGGTGCTGAGCTGCAAGCTCACCCTGCCGCCCGAGAAATACGCGCTGTGGCGCGATATCGTGATGACGTTCCACCCCAAGGATGCGATCAGCGGATGATTCCATGCGCCAGTTGACCAGACGAGCATTTCAGCAGGCCGGACTTGCCATGTTTACCGTCGGCGGGCTCGGGGCAGGGCAGGCGGAAGCACAACTGAAGGTCGATATCACCTCGGGCCGGGTCGAGCCGATGCCGGTCGCGCTCAGCCCGCTTGCCGGTGTGACCGCCGACGATGCTTCGCTCGGCGTTGCCATGATCGACGTGGTCGGTGCCGATCTCCAGGGCTCCGGCCTGTTCCGCGTGATCGACCGCCGGGCCTATATCCAGAGTCCGCAAGAGCTGCAGGGGATTCCCCGCTTTGCCGACTGGCGGCAGATCAATGCCCAGGCGCTGGTTTCCGGAACGGTGGGACGGCAGGGAGCCAATGGCATCTTTGTCGAATTCCGCCTGTGGGATATCTTTGCTGGATCGCAGATGCGCGGCCTGCGTTTCGACGGCGACGCGGGCGAATGGCGCCGCATCGCTCACAAGATCGCCGATGTGGTCTATGAACGACTTACCGGCGACAGCGGTTATTTCGACACGCGCATCGTGTATATCAGCGAGACGGGGCCGGCCACGCGGCGGGTCAAGCGGCTGGCGATCATGGATCAGGATGGCGCGGGCCACACGTTCCTCACCGATGGCGGCCAGCTCGTCCTCACTCCACACATCTCGCCGGACGGGCGCAGGGTGGCCTATCTCGTCTATCAGTCGCCGATGCCCAAGGTATTCATGCGGGATCTCGCGACCGGGCGTCAGAACGCGCTTGGCAGCTTTCGCGGCATGAGCTTCAGCCCGCGCTTTTCGCCGGACGGGTCGCGCCTGCTGATGACGCTGGCCGCCGACGGCAATTCCGACATCTTCGCATTCTCGGCCAGCGGCGGCGACCCGCGCCGACTCACGTCGAGTCCGGCCATCGACACCTCGCCGAGCTATTCTCCGGATGGCCGGTCCATCTCGTTCAATTCCGATCGTGGCGGGAGCCCGCAGCTCTACGTCATGGACGCCGATGGCGGGAATGTCCGCCGGATCAGTTACGGTGCCGGGAATTATGGCAGCCCGGCCTGGTCGCCACGGGGCGACCTCATTGCGTTTACCAAGATCAAGGGCGGAATGTTCCATATCGGCGTGATGGAGCCGGATGGCGGCAATGAGCGGCTGCTCACTCGCAGCTTCCTCGACCAGGGGCCGACCTGGTCACCCAATGGCCGGGTGATCATGTTCAGCCGTGAAGATCCGATACGTGATCGAACGCGTCTTTTTACAATCGATATCACGGGCTACAATGAACGGGAGGTTCCGACACCGCTTGATGCCTCGGATCCGGACTGGTCGCCCTTGATCTCCTGAGGTTCTCGCGTGTATTGACCATGTGGTTTACCAGATTAACACTCACTCGACCGTGAAGTGATCTGTCGTCCCGACATCTCGTTAGGGTTCCAAGGATATGATGAACAGAATCGTTCCCCTTTTTGCCGTACTGCTCCTTCTTGGCGCCTGCACCGGCGGCGATGAGGGGGACATCATTTCCGGCACCGGTGCAGGAACGGACAGTGGTACGCTCAATCCCATCGACGGCGCCGATGCGAATGGCACGGGTATCGGATCGTCCGATCTCACCGCATCCGATCTGGCCGGTCAGGCACCACCCGGCACCGTACAGGACTTCGAGGTCAATGTCGGCGATCGGGTACACTTCGATGTGGACAGTTCCTCGATCAACGACGAGGCCCGCACCGTCCTCGACCGGCAGGCGGCCTGGCTGCTGCAATATCCGTCGGTGACCGTCACGATCGAGGGCCATTGTGACGAGCGCGGCACGCGAGAATACAATCTTGCCCTGGGCGAACGGCGAGCGGCCTCGGCCAAGGCGTATCTGGTGGCGCTCGGCGTCGATCCTGCCCGAATCCTCACCTTCAGCTATGGCGAGGAGCGTCCGGTCGATCCTGGCCATGACGAGCGGGCCTACGCGGAGAATCGTCGGGCCGTCACCGTCGTCAATCTGGTCAACTGACAATGCTGGATCATCTTCGAGCGGCGCAGGTTACCCGGCGCGGACTTTTCCTCGCCCTGGCCCTGCTGGTCCTGGTGTCCGATATCACCGGGTTGCGTGGTGCGGCGGCGCAGACCGGCGATGCGGCACGCATGGCCGCCCTGCAGTCGAAGATCATCCAGATCGAAGAAGAACTCCGCCGGTTGACCGGACGGGTCGAGCAACTGGAGTACGAGAAGCGGGAGATGAGCGACCGCATGGACCGTCTCGTTGCCGATCTCGACAATCGCCTGCGCGGCCTTGACGGAACCTCCACCACGTCCGGCAACGTTTCGCTACCGGACGCCGCACGGGTAGAACCGTCGGTCGAGCGGTTGCCCGAGGTTTCCGCCGTGGACGCCCGGGCGCCAGCCGGGCCGGTTGTGACAAGAGGTGGCGGGGTGGCGCAACCGATACCGTCTGCCGCTGGTGCGGCGGATGCCGGGCATGCGGTGTCCGGCGATAACGGGGTGGTTCTGGGCACGATTCCGCGCGATGCGCTTCTCAATCTGCCCAAGCCGTCGCAGGAACAGATGGCCGCCGCCGCGAACCTGCCGCCGGATGTGCTTTCGGGTGGTGAACAGGAGCGATTCCAGCGGGCCTCGGCGCTGTTGCGCGCCGGCAGTATCGACGCGGCAGGGACGGCTTTTCGTCGCTTTGTCGAGGATTTCCCCGATAGTGCAGAAACCCCGGTGGCGGCTTACTGGGTTGGCGAAACCTATCTTGCACGTGGGGATTATGCCGAGGCTGCGGCTACCTTTGCGCGCAATGTTCGTACCTATCCCGTGGATTCAAGGAAGGCTCCCGACAACCTGCTCAAGCTCGGTGTCGCCCTCAATGCGTTGGGCGATTCGCAAAAGGCCTGTGCGAGCTTCGACGAGCTCGAACGACGCTACGACGACCTCAGCGTTCCCCTTCGCCAGGTGCTGGCGAAGGAGCGCGCCTCGGCCGGTTGCGGCTGAACTGGGCGACTGTCCTTCCGTCGAGAAGGTCTTCAATACGGCGATGGCGCGGTTCGAGCCGTTCGAGGATCGTCCCCGGTTGGCGGTAGCCGTCTCGGGTGGAGCGGATAGCACGGCCCTGGCCATCCTCGCCCGCGAATGGTGTGCGAAGAGGGATGGTCGCATCGTGGCACTGGTCGTTGATCATGGCCTTCGCCCGGAGTCGCCCGATGAGGCTCGCGCCGTCCTGCGCCAGCTGGTGCATCGGGGCATCGAGGCGGTGCTGCTCGAATGGCGTGGCGACAAGCCGGTGACGGGTATCCAGGCCATTGCCCGCGATGCGCGACTGTCCCTGCTCCGGGAAGCCTGTCATCAGCGGAAGATCGCCCATCTCCTGCTGGGTCATCATCGGGACGACCAGAACGAAACCATCGCCATGCGCGCCGAGCGGCAGAGTGGGGTGATCGGCCGGGCCGGGATGAGTGCCTGCCGCGAGCTGGACCACCTGCGCCTTCTCCGCCCCTTGCTCGAAGTCCGCAAGAGCGCCCTGCGGGCCTATCTGGAGCATCGTGGCGAAAGCTGGGTCGAAGACCCCTCCAACACCGATCCACGCTTCTGGCGCGGTCGTTACCGGGCCGCGGGCAAGGGTACGGAGCCGCGATCGACGGTTGCGGAGCGAATGGCCCTTGAGCGGGCGCTGGCGCGGTTTGCCGCCGAAGCCGTGAGTTTCGACAGTCTGGGATATCTGAGCATCAGCGGTTCGGAATTCGATCGGCGGGACCGCGAATTGCGGCACCTGATCGTGACGGCGGCCGTCACGGCCGTCACCGGCAGGGCATGCCATCTGCGCCGCGAGCGGCTCGAACGGCTGATGGACGAGCTTTCGTCTTGCCCGGTTCGGCGGACGCTTGGTCATGCGATGTTCGAGCGGCGCGAAAACGAGATCCGCGTCGTGAGGGAGATCCGCCACCTGCCGAGGGCGGCCCCGCTTCCTCCGGCAATGTCGACAAGGTGGGACGACCGCTTCACGATCGAGACGGGGAGCATTGGCGATGGCTGGATGATCGGGCCGGCCGATGCAGAATCGATTGTCCGCTTGAGGGAGAATGGGGACTGTCAGGGAAAACTGCCGGTCGAAGCATTGGCATCCTGGCCTGCCTTGTGTGCGCCCGGGTGTGCCGAATGGCAACACATGCTCGCTTTTCGCGCCAGAAAGGATATAAAGGTGTTGTTCGAGCCTGCCCGGGGTTTGACTGGCTCATGCTTCATGGGATGTGCAGTTGTTTGCGGCGGCAAAGTTCCTATGTAATCTCCTGTATGGCCGGGTCGGCATCTGTTCCTTGAATCGTGCTTGGGAAACGCGATATCGAGGGCGGTCCCGTGCCATCGACCGGAATACATCCCAGGAAACCCAGTATGTCTGACGAGGTCAAACGGTGAACAATTTCAGCAAGAACCTTGCACTGTGGATCATCATCGGTCTCTTGTTGATCGCGTTGTTCAATCTGTTTCAGGGCCCATCAACCAGGGGTACCCAGACGCCGCTGGCGTTTTCCGACTTCGTCTCCGAGGTCGAGGCAGGCCGTGTAAGCGATGTCACGATCCAGGGCGACAATATTTCGGGACATTTCTCCGATGGTCGGCCATTTGCCACCTACGCACCGAACGACCCGAACCTGGTCGAGCGCCTGACCAAGCATGGCGTGACCATCCGGGCAATGCCTCTCGATGATAGCATGCCGTCGTTGCTGGGTGTCCTGGTGTCGTGGTTCCCGATGCTGCTGCTGATCGGCGTGTGGATTTTCTTCATGCGGCAGATGCAGTCCGGTGGCGGCAAGGCCATGGGATTCGGCAAGAGCCGGGCGAGACTGCTGACCGAGAAACACGGACGCGTCACGTTTTCCGACGTCGCCGGCATCGACGAGGCCAAGGAGGAGCTGCAGGAGATCGTCGAGTTCCTCAAGAACCCGCAGAAATTCCAGCAGGTCGGTGGGCGCATTCCGAAGGGCTGCCTGCTCGTCGGGCCTCCGGGCACCGGCAAGACGCTGCTTGCCCGCGCCATCGCGGGTGAGGCCAATGTGCCGTTCTTCACGATTTCCGGCTCCGATTTCGTGGAAATGTTCGTCGGTGTCGGCGCGAGCCGCGTGCGCGACATGTTCGAGCAGGCCAAGAAACATGCGCCGTGCATTGTCTTCATCGACGAGATCGACGCTGTCGGCCGGCATCGTGGTGCCGGTCTCGGTGGTGGCAATGACGAGCGTGAGCAGACGTTGAATCAATTGCTGGTCGAGATGGACGGTTTCGAGGCCAACGAGGGCGTGATCCTGATCGCCGCGACCAATCGTCCCGACGTTCTCGATCCGGCCCTTTTGCGTCCGGGGCGTTTTGACCGCCAGGTTGTGGTGCCAAATCCGGATGTTCTCGGGCGCGAGAAGATCCTCAATGTGCATGTCAAGAAGATCCGTGTCGGCCCCGATGTCGATACCCGGGTCATTGCCCGCGGCACGCCCGGCTTCTCGGGTGCCGACCTTGCCAACATCGTCAACGAGGCGGCGCTGCTGGCCGCCCGGCGTGGCAAGCGGGTCGTGACGATGGTCGACTTCGAGGCAGCCAAGGACAAGGTCCTGATGGGCGCCGAGCGGCGGTCGATGGTCATGTCCGACGAGGAAAAGAGGTTGACTGCCTATCATGAGGGCGGTCACGCGGTGGCAGCCTTCTTCACCAAGGGGGCGATGCCGATCCACAAGGCCACCATCATTCCGCGGGGGCGTGCGCTCGGTCTCGTCCAGTTCCTTCCGGAAGGGGACCGTCATTCCCAGACCCGGCAGGAGATGGAAGCGCAGATCACGGTCGCCATGGGTGGCCGGGTGGCCGAGGAGCTGATTTTCGGGCACGACAGGGTGACATCGGGTGCCTATGGCGACATCAAGCAGGCGACGCAGATCGCGCGGGGCATGGTCACGCAGCTCGGCATGAGCGAGAAGCTCGGTCCCGTGGGATATGGCGAAAACCAGCAGGAGGTGTTCCTGGGGCATTCCGTGACGCAGCAGAAGAACGTTTCCGAAGCGACCGCCCAGCTGATCGATGCCGAAGTCCGGCGGATCATCGAGGAAGGCCACGAGAAGGCGCGGAACCTGATCACCGAAAAGCTTGATGTCCTGCATGAGCTGGCGACGGCACTGCTGGAGCATGAGACGCTCACAGGCGAGGAGGTCGCATCGATCCTTCGTGGTGACGGCATGCCCGAGGCGCGCAGCAAGCAGGATGGTTCGCCATCGGCTTCGGCTCCCAGCGGCGGCGGCAAGCGAGGTTCGGTCCCGACGACCAACAAGCCGCGCGACGATGACAGTCCGGGCGATTTCACACCGGAGCCCCAGCCGGGTACCTGATGTCATCAGGCCAGATTATCTTGTGAACGGGCGGCCAGCTCTCCATCTGGCCGCCCGTCTGCATGCGGGATGCAGGGGGCAATGTGGCGAATTCGCTGACGATGGGTCCCTTGATCCAACCGGATGTTGGTCATCGACACTGGTGGAAAATCCCGGTGCGCTATATTGTCACCTCGGGTTTCACAACCGGCGCAAGGGAGAAACTACATGTCTGTCGATGTGAAATATATGACCGAGGCAACGGCCACCGGCGGCCGTGACGGGTCGGCGCGAACGGCCGATGGCAAGCTTGAGGTCAAGCTGTCGGTGCCGAAGGAACTGGGGGGTGACGGAGGAGCGGGCACCAATCCCGAACAATTGTTCGCGGCCGGTTATTCGGCCTGCTTCCTCGGCGCGATGAAGGCGGTGGCGGCACAGGACAAGGGGCCGGCCATTCCACCGGACACGAGCGTGACGGGCACGGTCGGTATCGGACCGCGCTCGGAAGGCGGCTTCGGCATCACTGCCGCGCTGGAAATCAGTCTTCCCGGATTGGACAGGGCGACGGCCGAGACACTGGTGCAGAAGGCCCACCAGATCTGCCCCTATTCCAATGCAACTCGAAACAATGTCGATGTGAAGCTCACCGTCGTCTGACACTGTCCATCTACTTCAAGCGAAATGCGAAAGGCGCTTCACTTCAGGCGGGCGAAGCGCCTTTCCCGTCCGTGCCCGGATCAGGGCATCATGCGATGGTGCAGGTCGATCATGGCCCACATGCCTCCTCCCACCATGATCGTGGCGAGCAGTCCCGCGAGGAACAGCGCGATGCGGGCCTCGATCGGGGTGCGGCTGGTGGAGTAGTGCAGGAAGAACCGCAGGTGCACGCCCATCTGGATCACGGCGAGAAAGGAGATGATCATGATGGTCGGGGTGCGGCCGATCCCGCCAAGGGAGGCAATCGCGAAGGCGAGTGCGGTGAGGATAATGGCCAGCAGGAAGCCTGTGATATAGTCGCTGATTTCCGGTTTGCGCAGATAGGGAGGGATCATGGCAGGACTCCCGGCAGATAGACGAACGAGAAAATGCCGATCCAGATGATATCGAGGAAATGCCAGAACAATCCGACCCGATAGAGGCGGGACAATACGGGCTCGGTCGTTCCCTTGACGAGAAGCTGCAGGACGAGCACGGCCAGCATGATCATGCCGACGCTCACATGCAGCCCATGGGCTCCGACAAGCGCAAAGAAGCCGGAAAGGAAACCGCTGCGCCAGGGCCCGGATCCTTCGGCCACGAGGCCCGCAAATTCATGGAATTCGAAATACAGGAAACAGGCTCCCAGTCCCATCGTCACCAGCAGCCAGAAGATCGCTGCGAACCGTTTTCCGGAAAGTGCGCAGATCGACACGAACCCGAAGGTGAGGCTCGAGATGAGCAGTGCGGCCGTTTCATAGGCGGCGGTATCGAGCGAAAATACTTCGTGGGGGCGTGGTCCACCGGCGACGCCATAAAGAAGGACGCCGTAATTCGCGAACAGGATCGCGAACAGGATGGCGTCGCTCATCAGGTAGAGCCAGAAGCCGAGCGCGCGCTCGCGATGGTCGGCGTGCGTACGCTCGTTGCCGATGATCCGGCAGGGCTCGCTGACATCCGGATCCGCTACGATGTCGGCCGTACTCACGCTCATGATGTCGCTCCGGCAACGGCCATGCCCTCTGCCCGGGAAGATTGCATGATCCGCTCGACCTCCGAAGCGGGAACTTCATGTTCGTCATGGTCGATGAAGCTGCGGGCGATGACGATGAGCAGCATGCCCGCGGCACAGATGCCGAAGAGCCACCACATCTCCCAGATCGCTCCGAAACCGCCCAGAAAGGCCAGGACACCGGCGGCCATGGCCGAGCGGGTCGGGTTCGGCATTTCGATATCCTCCGGCGGACCCACCGGCACAGGCTCGCCGGCGCGCTTGGCCATGGCGAAACTGTCGATGCCGTCGACCCGCGGTATCCGGGCGAAATTGAATTCGGGCGTGGGCGAGGGGACCGACCATTCGAGTGTACGTCCGTCCCAGGGGTCGCCGGAGGTGTCGCGAAGGCGGTTGCGGTCGCGGATACTGACCCAGAGCTGGACGCCGAGTGCGATGATGCCGAAAAGAACGGCACAGGCACCGATGAACGAGACGGTCAGCAACGGCCAGAGAGAGGAGTCGTAGATCTGTCCGGTCCTGCGTGGCAGTCCCATGAGCCCCAGTGCATAGAGTGGCATGAACACCAGCAGAAAACCGGAGAACCATCCCCAGAAGGAGAGCTTGCCCCATTTCTCGTCGAGGGTGAAGCCGATCGCCTTGGGGAACCAGTACTGATAGCCGGCAAGAAAGCCGAACAGGACGCCCGGGATCAGCATGTTGTGGAAGTGGGCGACGAGGAAGGTCGTGTTGTGCAGGTTGAAGTCGAGCGGCACGATGGCGTGCATGACACCGGTCGCACCACCGATGACGAACAGGACGATGAAACCGACGGTCCAGTAGATTGCCGAATGCAATCTCACCCGGCCGCGATACATCGTGAACATCCAGTTGAAGACCTTCAGTCCGGTCGGAACACCGATGATCATGGTGGCGATGCCGAAAACGGCGTTGACCGTGGCACTGGAGCCCATCGTGAAGAAGTGATGCAGCCACACGAGGGCCGACACGACCGTGATGACCAGGGTGGCCCGGACCATGGCACTGTATCCGTAGAGGGGCTTGCCCGAGAACGTCGCGGTCACCTCGGAGAACACGCCGAAGGCTGGCAGAACCAGCAGATAGACCTCCGGATGTCCCCACATCCAGAACATGTTGGCGAAGTTCATGAAATTGCCGCCGGCATCGCTGGTGAAGAAATGCGTGCCGATGACCCGGTCGAGGCCCAGCAGGGTGATGGCCACGGTCAATGCCGGAAAGGCGATGAGGATGATGACGCTGGTGCAGGCCGCCGTCCATGTGAAGACCGGCATGCGCATCAGCGTCATTCCCGGTGCCCGCCGCCGCAGGATCGTGACGAGGAAATTGATCCCCGACATGGTGGTGCCCCAACCCGAGATGAACAGGGCCCAGATCCAGTAATCGACGCCGACGCCCGGCGTGCGCGCCGCTCCGGAGTAGGGTGGATATCCGGTCCATCCGGCCGTGGAGAACTTGCCGAGGACCAGCGAGATGAGCACGAGCCCGCCGGCACCGGCGGTGAGCCAGAAACTGAGGGCGTTGAGATAGGGGAAGGCGACATCGCGGGCACCGATCTGCTGCGGCATGACGAAGTTGATCAGTCCGGACATGAATGGCGTGGCCATGAAGAATATCATGATCGTGCCATGGGCGGAGAATACCTGCGCGAAATGATCACCTTCGAGGAAGCCGCCGCCGAAGGCCGAAAGCATCTGGTGGGCGCGCATCATGATCGCATCGACAAAGCCGCGGACCAGCATGACAAAGGCGAATACGATGTACATGATGCCGATCTTCTTGTGATCGACCGTTGTCAGGTAGTTGTGCCAGAGCCAGCCCCAGAGGCGGAAATAGGTCAGCAATCCGACGGCGGCGACGGCACCGAGCACGGTGACCAGCGCGCCACCGAAGGCAACAGGGCTGTAGAACGGCAGAGAATCGTAGGTAAGACGGCCCAGCATCAGTTTCCCCCGTCGTATTCGGCGGTCGATGGCAGTGGATTCATCGAATAACCCGGATCGAACAGCCGCACGATCTTTGCGAACAACCCGGTTTCGACACTGGCAAAATGGGTGAGCGGATAGCCCTGGGTCCTTTCAGCGAGCTTCCTGTAGCCTGCCATGTCGAGAAGCGGTTCATTCTTCACTTCCTTCACTTCGGCATCGTCCGGGAGCGAGGCCGAACCCGCACCCATTGACCTGATCCAATTGTCGAATTTCTCTCGACCGAGAAGCCTGGTCTCGAACCGCTGGTTCTCGAAACCCGGACCTGAAAACATGGCATTGGCCCCGTCGAGAACGCCTTCCCGGTCGGCATGGAAGTTCGCACGGGTTTCCATGCCGGGCATGGCATAGATCTGGCTGGTGAGGCCGGGAATGAACAGGGCCGTCATCATCGGGTCGGAGGTGATGCGGATGGTGACCGGTTCGTCCACCGGAGCCACGAGTTCATTGACCGTGGCGACACCGGCATCGGGGTAGATGAACAGCCACTTGTAGTCGAGGCTGACGGCCTGGATTTCAAAGGGACGTTCTTCAGCATCGACCGGCCGATAGGGATCGAGCCTGTGGGTATAGACCCAGTTGAGGCCCCCCAGGGCAATGATGATGACCAGCGGAGCGAACAGGGTCACGCCGTGTAGGAACTTCGACTCGCGGAACTCGGGATCGTAGGTTGCCTTGCCGGATGTCGACCGGTAATGCCAGACGATCCACAATGTTCCCATGATGACGGGCACGATGATCGACAGCATGATCAGCGTCGACCACATCAGCAGCTCAAGCTGGGCGGAGGCTACCGTGCCGATCGGGTTGAGCATCGGCATTCCGGCAGTGGAACAGGCCGGGAGGATCGCGGGCAGGGCAACAGATGCCATTGTTTTCCATCGCAATCTCAAGAATTTCTTCCCCCGGTGATGCAAAGCTGGCGGACAATCGGTCCCGGCGATGAAAGTGGATACAATCGGCGGCATGCCCCGGTCGATACCCCGACTCACATGTCGGTATTCGACCCATGATTTGTGGACCCCCCGAGGCCCCGTTCTTCGGAGAAGGAAAGGCCCATCCGGTCAAAGGTTCCACCCGGTCAGTTTTTTTCCCGCGGATACGGGGCAACATTGTCGGCCACGAACGCGCCCCGCTGCCCCATGGGACGTGGCTCTCCGGTTGTCGTGTCGACGGAGGTCTCCAGCTCGATCTCGCTGTTGAGCTTGGCACCGATGATGATGGCGAAGGCCGATATATAGAGCCACAACAGCACGATGATGATGGCGCCGAGCGAGCCGAAGGTGGCATTGTAGTTGACGATGTTGCCGACATAGTAGGAAAAGAGGATCGACGCGCCGAGCCACAGGACCATGGCCACCACCGAACCGACCGAGATCCATCGGAACTTCGGCGCCGAACGGGATGGCCCGAACCTGTAGAGCAGGGCAAGACCGAGCATGACGAAGGCCGCGATGATCGGCCAGCGAAGCATGGCCATCGACATGGCGGCGGCCTCGTTCAGGCCAAGGATGGCAAGGGCGGCCGGAACGACGACGATGGTCACGATGGCGGCGGCCAGTGCAAGGATGCCGGCGAACGTGAAGCCCAGTCCCAGCAGGTTGAAGACGATGAAATTCCGTCTTTCCCGTTCGTGGTAGGCGATGTTGAGCGCTGCGATAAGCGCCTTGGTCGCCGCCGACGACGACCAGAGCGCGACGGTGGCCGCCACGACCAGCCCCCACCCCAGCGCCTGATGCGATTGCCGGGCGACCCGCTGCAACTGCTCCGACATGAGGCGGGCGACATCGGGTGGCACGATGCCGTTGAGCATGGTCAGTTGCTCCTCGACCTGCAACGGATCCGAAACGAGACCGTAGACAAGAAGAAGAATTGTCATTCCCGGGACCATCGACAGCATGGCGTAGAAGGCGCAGCCGGCGGCAGCCAGTGACAGGTTGTCCGAGCCGATGCCCGTGACCACGCGGAACAGGACACGATACCATTGGCGCCAGCCGAAGCGCGCGGGTGCGTCCAGATGGTGGCATTCCGTCATGCTGCTCATGATGGCGATATTCCCCGATACGGTCATCTATTCCTGCGGCACCATTCTGCCCCGCCCCTGTTGGCGGAGCTGTCCCGCGTCGTCAATGTTCGCGGCGCCGGGGACCGGATGCAGCCGGTGAACATCGACGGGCCGCGCATGAAGTCGCGCATCGAGCGATGCCGGTACCGGGAGGGAGATGGGTTTGCGTTGCCAATACAGCAACGGCAAGTGCGAAAATATGCGCTTCTTGTGAACGCCCCGGAGTGATAACCTCTCCGGCAACCCAAGATGTTCTTGAACTGGTGCTCGTGTCATCTCGCCGGCCGGGAGCAACCTTGCCGGATAAAAAGGGAGGAAGTGATGTTCGATTCGATGGTCTCGCGTCGTACCCTGTTGCGTTCATCGGCCGCGCTCGGCGCCCTCGCGGGCATGCCCGGCCTGCTCTCGGTCGGTGCACGCGCGGGTGACCTGACGACGGTCAACATGCAGCTCGGCTGGCTGGCGTCCAACGGCATTCTCGGCGAGACCGTCGCCATGGCCAAGGGGTTCTACGCCGAACGGGGGGTCGAGTTGCAGGTCACTCCCGGCGGTCCGAATGTCGATGGCGTCGGTGCCACCGCCGCCGGTCATGCGCAGGTGGGCCAGTTGTCGTCGAGCCCCTCGCTGATGCTTGCGCGATCGGCGGGCATCCCGGTCAAGGCCATCGCCGCCGGCTACCAGAAACACCCCTACACCTATTTCTCGCTGTCCAGCGACCCGATCCGCGAACCTGCGGACATGGTCGGCAAGAAGATCGGAGTCCAGCCTACGGGCCAGATCCTGCTGCGTGCCCTGCTGGCCAAGAACGGCATTGCGGAGGATCAGGTCGAGATCATCAATGTCGGCAGCGACATGAACCAGCTCCTGACCGGACAGGTGCAGGCGATCACCGGCTGGCAGACCAACACCAACGCGCTCAAGGTCCTTGGCGACCAGCGCGTCGACATGATGTTGTGGGATACCGGCATCCGGCTCTATGCCAATGTCTACTATACGACGGACGACATGCTGGACAATCACGGCGACGTGCTTGCCGGCTATCTCGCGGGCTCGGCGATGGGCTGGGGCTACGCCCGCGAAAATCCCGAGGAAGCGGTCGACATCCTGGTCAACACCTATCCCAATCTCGAACGTGCTTCCGAACTCGAAGCTGTAGGTTCGGTCCTGTCCTTCAGTTTCGACGACAACACGAAGAAGAACGGCTGGGGCACGATGGATGCGGCCAACTGGGAGGAGCAGATCGACATCTATGCTTCGCTCGACCAGTTCAAGGGCGAGACCCCGACCCTCGACGACGTGATGTCGATGGCGGTTCTCGATGCGACCGCGGACATTCGCAAGAAGGTCGGCTGATGGCCCTGGCGGCGGTCGACGAGGTCGGTGCTATGCCGGCCTCGGCTGTCGACATACGCGAACTCAGCGTACGTTTCGACAGTGAAGCCGGGGAAGTGACCGCCCTGGACAACGTCACGGTCAACATTCCCGAAGGGAGCCTGTTGACAATGCTGGGACCTTCGGGATGCGGGAAATCGACGCTCCTGAGGGCCATCGCCGATCTGGTTCCCGCTTCGCAAGGGGAAATCAGCGTTCTCGGGAAGGCGCCGGAGCAGGCCCGGCAGGACCGGGATATCAGCTTCGTCTTCCAGGATGCGACGCTGCTCCCCTGGCGCAATGCCGTCGACAATGTCCGGCTTCCGCTGGAAGTGGGCGGCGGCGGAACCGCCCATGGCGAACCCGAGGAATTGTTGCGGCTGGTGGGGCTGGCCGGCCGGGAGAAGGCGATGCCGGACGAGTTGTCGGGCGGCATGCGCCAGCGGGTGGCCATTGCCCGCGCGCTGGTGTGCAAACCCCGCATCCTGCTGATGGACGAGCCATTCGGCGCTCTCGACGAGATTACCCGCGACAAGCTCAACGAGGAGTTGCTGCGGATCTGGCAGGAGACCGGCACCACCATCGTTTTCGTCACGCATTCGATCCCCGAGGCCGCCTTTCTCGGCGAACGGGTACTGGTGCTGGCGGCTCATCCGGGCCGGGTTCGCGATCTGGTCGAGGTCGATCTCCCTCATCCGCGTCGCCTTGCGGATCGCGACACGATCGAGTTCGTGCGCATCGCCGCTCACCTGCGCCAGCTGCTGGAGACCTGCTGATGGCCACGAATGTCGCAAGCCCCGCGCCGCGCAAGGGCGAAAGCGCCTGGGCGGCACGGTTGCCGGCCATCGGTGCCGCTGTGGGGATCATCGTCTTCTGGCAACTGGTGGTTTCCGTGTTCGGTGTTCCGAACTACATCGCTCCCGGGCCCATCGAGGTGATCCGCACCTTCCGGAGCGAAGGCGGGATCCTGCTGCTGAACTTCTGGCCGACCTTGATGGAAGCGTTGCTGGGCTTCGTTTTCGGCAATCTCGTCGCCATCCTGCTGGCCGTCTGGTTCGTCCACAACCTTACCGCCGAACGCGCCTTCTACCCGATCGCGGTGTTCATCAACACCATCCCCATCATCGCCATAGCACCGGTGCTGGTCCTCATCTTCGGCAATGGCTATGCGCCCAAGATCATCATTGCCGGGCTGATATGCTTCTTCCCCACGCTGGTGAACATGGTCCGCGGGCTCAAGGCGGTGAACCCGGCGATGCTCGACCTGATGCGCATCCTCTCGGCCACCAAGCGCGAGGTGTTCTGGAAGGTGCGGTTGCAGAGTTCGCTGCCGTTCCTGTTCGCCGCCCTCAAGATCGCGTCCACGACCTGCGTCATCGGTGCGATCGTCGGCGAGTGGATCGGTTCGAACTTCGGTCTCGGCGCGCTCATCATCGAAGCCACCTACAATTTCCGCTCGCCGCTGCTCTATGCCACGGTTTTCCTCGCTGCCGGCCTGGCGGTGATGCTGTTCGTGTTCGTGGCCCTGGCCGAGCGCTATTTCATTCGCTGGAAATCCAGCGCCGTTCACTAGGCTGTCGTTTTGTGACAGACGGAGGAGTTCCTCAATGAATGATAGTCCAACAATCAGGGAAGCTGCGCGCGATGCGCGTATCGTCGACCGTAGCGACGTCGTCGTCGTGGGCGGCGGTCCCGCCGGCATTTCGGCCGCCGTATCGGCCGCACGCAACGGGGCCAGCGTGACCCTGCTCGAACGCTATCCCTATCTGGGTGGCCTCGCTGCGGGCGGCATGGTGCTGGTGCTCGACGACATGCACAACGACCTCGAGCTGTCGGTCAAGGGCATCGGCTTCGAGATCATCGAACGGATGCAGGCCATGGGGCTGTGCGTGGTGCCGGACGAGCGGGACATGCAGCCCGACATCCGTGCCACCGAGGAGATGTGGCGCAAGTGGTCGCGCTGGGGGCTGTTCGACTTCCACACCCACAGCCTGCCGCATCCCGTCGTCTATTCGGCGGCCTTCGACCCCGACGGGTTCAAGCGGGCCGCCTATGCGATGACCGGCGAATCCGGTGTGAAACTGCGGATGCACAGCTGGTTCTCGTCCTCCATCGTCGAGGACGGGAAGATCAAGGGAGTCGTCGTGGAGACCAAGGATGGCCGTCAGGCGATCATGGGCGACGTCGTCATCGACACCACCGGCGACCTCGATGTGGCAGCCAGCGCTGGCGCGCAGTTCCAGGAGGGATCGTTCATCCTCACCACGGTCTCGCGCTGGGGCGGGGTCGATACCGAGGCTGCCGAACGCTATCAGTACGAGGAACCGGAGCGCTTCAAGGAGACCGAACGCGAGGCGACCCGTATCATCGGCGGCTCATGGAACTACTGGTGGCTGAAGACGCCGTTGCCCGGCATCGTCTGGCTCAACTGTCCGCACATGCCGAATCTCAACGGCACCAGGGTCGAAGATCTGACGAAGGCGGAGCTTGAAGGGCGGCAGCGGATCGAGCGGCTGCTTGAGTATACGCGTGCCAACAATCCCGGTTTCGAGAAAGCCTATGTTATCGACTTCGCTCCACAGACTGGCGTTCGCCAGACGCGGCTGTTGCAGGGTGAGCATATTGTCACCAAGGAGGAAGTCGTCAAACGACAACATTTTCCCGACAGCGTCTGTCGCGGTCGCGATTACTACACACCCTACCGGGCCATGCTGCCGAAGGGGATCGACCAGCTTCTGGTCGCCGGCCGCCACTACTCGGCGACGCCGCAGGCACAGAAGATGAGCCGCGAGATCCCGCCCTGCATGGCCATGGGCGAAGCGGCGGGCGTCGCCGCGGTCGTGGCGCTCGACGCCGGTGCCACGGTACGCGATGCCGATGTCGGTGCGATCCAAAAACAGATGCGCAAGCAGGGGGCCGATCCCGGAGACCGGCCTTCGGACAACGCTCGTCGATATGCGGAGGCTGCGGAATGAAACTGCCACTGGACGGTATAAGGGTGATCGATTTCACCCAGGTGATGCTCGGACCCTGCTGCACGCAGATGCTGGCGGATTATGGAGCCGAGGTGATCAAGGTCGAAAAGGAGAAGATCGGCGACCTGTCGCGCTGGTCCCTCGGCGAGGACCCCGACGGGCTCAACAATCCGGTGTTCTCCTCACTCAACCGCAACAAGAAGAGTCTCGCGGTCGATCTCAAGAATCCCGAACACAAGGCGGCCGTGCTGGAGCTGGTCGACGGGGCCGATGTCGTGGTCAACAATTTCCGCCCGGATGTGATGGATCGCATCGGCTTCGGTTACGACGCGCTGAGAAAGCGCAATCCGCGGCTGATCTATGCCGTGGGCACGGGGTATGGCATCGAAGGCCCCTATACCCACAAGGGCGGACAGGACGTGCTGGCGCAGGCGATGACCGGAGTGATGTTGCGCAAGGCCGGACCGGAGATTCCCACCTCGATCTATCCCACCGCCCTTTGCGACTACTCCGCGGGCATGCATCTGGTGCAGGGCATCCTGCTGGCGTTGCTCCAGCGCGACCGGACGGGCGAGGGGCAGCAGGTGTCGGTATCGCTCTACAGTTCGATGATCGCCATGCAGATGCAGGAGGCGGCCATGTGGATGATGCGCGGCAAGGATCTCAACTGGGCCGCCATGCCGCTCACAGGCGTGTTCGAGACCGCCGATGGTGCGATCGTCATGGTCGGCGCGTTCAAGGCCAATCCGCTGCAGGACATCTGCAAGGCGCTGGAAATCGATGACCTGAGCCGGGACGAGCGGTATTCCGATCTCGAACGGCAGCGTGCGCATCGCCCCGAACTCCAGAAGATCTTCCGGGAAAACTTCTCGACCAACACGACCGCCCACTGGGTGGCGCGCCTTGAAGGCGTGGACATCCTCTGCGCGCCGGTACGCTCGCTGGCCGAGGCGCTGGAGGACGAGCAGACGCTGGTCAACCGCATGATCGTCGAGGCCGGGTCCACCGAGGCCGGTCCCGTGCGCCTCATCGGCTCGCCCATCATGATGTCGGCGGCGCCGCTGGAGGTCCGCCAGGCACCGCCGAAGCTCGGCGAACACAACGGCGAAATCCTCGGCGATGCCATGGAGAAGGTGGCTTGAGCGTTTCCCTCGACATTCGCGACCACGTCGCCCGGGTCACCATCGATCGTGCCGATCGGCTGAATGCCATCGATTCCGCGACAGAACGGCGCCTCATGGAGATCTGGGAGGCCATCGAGAACGACCGCGACGTGCGCTGCGTCGTGCTGACCGGCGCCGGCGACCGGGCTTTCTGCGTCGGCGCGGACATGAAGGACGTCAGCAAGTCGGGCCTCGAATACTGGGCCGACCCGCGTCCCGGCGGCTTCGGCGGCATCGCCCTGCGCCAGACGCTCGATATCCCGGTCATCGCGCGGGTCAACGGCTTCGCACTCGGTGGCGGTTTCGAGATGATCCTCGGCTGCGACATCGTGATTGCCTGCGAGGAAGCGGAGATGGGGCTGCCGGAGCCGCGGGTCGGGCGGATGCCGCTCGATGGCGGCATGGTGCTGCTGCAACGCAAGATTCCCCACAACATCGCCATGGGTATGATGCTCACCGCCAGGCGGGTCAAGGCGACCGAACTGGCGCGCTGGGGTGTCGTCAACGAGGTGGTGCCGCGCGCGGAGCTTGATGCCACGGTCGATCGCTGGATAGGGGATATCCTCGCATGTGCACCGTTGTCGCTGCGAGCCATCAAGCAGACGGCAAGGCACACTGCTCACCTGCAACCCGTCGAGGCGCAGGCGCTGAAGTTGCCGGCGGTCATCGAGGCACTGTGCAGCGAGGATGCGAATGAAGGGGTCCGGGCCTTCCAGGAAAAGCGCAAGCCGGCCTGGAAGGGCTGCTGACCGCCCGCCAACGGAGCGCTGACCGTGGCCTACGTGATTGCCGAGACCTGCATCGACGTGAAAGACGGGGCCTGCACGCAGGTCTGTCCCGTCGACTGCATCTACGAGGGCGGGCGGATGTTCTACATCCAGCCCGAGGAATGCGTGAACTGCGCGCTGTGTGTCTCCGTCTGCCCCGTGGAGGCCATCTTCGAAGAGAGTGATCTGCCCGAACGGTGGCAGGCGTTCAAGGCCGCCAATCGCGAATTCTTCGGCGAGAGGGTCACCGGCTGGGGCGCGCCCGGCGGTCTGTCGGACACCTATCGCAGCAGCGAGGATGCCCCGCTGGTCGCTGCCTGGCCACGGCGCTGACATGCCCCTGCACGCCGCGGCCCTGGCCTATCTCGATGAGGTCGCCCGCTCGGGGTCGATCCGCCAGGCGGCACGCCGGCTCAACATCGCCGCCTCGGCGGTCAACCGCCAGATCCTCAAGCTGGAGGTCGAGTTCGGCACCCTGCTGTTCGAACGCCTGCCCTCGGGCCTGCGCCTGACACCCGCCGGCGAGCTGGTCGTGCGCCATGCCCGCGCGACGCTGCACGAATATGGCCGGATGCGCGCGGAACTCGACGCTCTCGACGGGATACGCTCCGGCCTCGTGCGGATCGCCACCCTCGACAGCCTGCTGCTGCGGGTCGTGCCGGAGCTGCTGATGCCCTATGTCCGGGCCAATCCCGATGTCCGCTACGCCGTCAACGCCTGCGGACCCGGTGAGATCGTCCGGCGCGTCGCCGCCGGCGATGCCGACATCGGGATTGCCTTCGATCTTGAGGAACACTCCGCCATGCGCGTGGAATCGCTGGTGGAGATGCCGATCAGGGCCATGGTCGCGCGCGATCATCCACTGGCGGCCCGCGAGCACACCACGCTGCTCGAATGCGCCAGCTATCCCATGCTGTTCCAGGAAGACACCCAGCCCATCGGCAGTCTGCTGCTTCACGAACTGGAGGAGGCGCGGATGGCGGCCACTCCGCTGATGGCCTCCAACAATCTCACGCTCATCAAGCAACTGATCTGCGCCGGGCTGGGTGTGGCGTTCTTCACGGCCATCGGCTTCCTCGACGAGCTGGCCGATGGCCGGGTGGTGGGCGTGCCGCTGCTCGAGCCACGGCTCAATTCACTCAACATCGTCGTCATCACCGCCCGTTCGCGCCACCTGGCCCCGGCCACCAACGATCTCGTCCAGCTGATCTCAACCGCGCTGGCCGGACTTGCGAACCACTACAATGGCCATTGAAGTTACGGGCTGACCCGCTTCGATGGCGTCGTGCGACCCGGGTCATGTCTCATGATTATCCGGAATAAGGTATATATACCTAAATCAAATGAACATGTCAAGCGCCATGATCCCTCGACGGCATCATTCCCTTCCGTCGTCGAGCCAGCGAAAGGCGGGGCCGGCCATCATCACCACGAGGCAGATGCGGATGATGTGATGGGTGGCGACATAGGCGGGCTCGATGCCGAGCGCCAGGGCGACGAGACTCATTTCCGCCACGCCGCCGGGCGACAGCGCGAGAAAGAGGGCCAGTGGCGGCGCGCCGGTGAGGTAGTGGGCGAGTGCGCCCACGGCAAGTGTCGCGCCGAACATGGCCAGCACCAGACCGAGACCCGAACGCAGGGTCCTGGCCACCTCCCGCAGGGTGAAGCCGCTGAAGCGAGCGCCGATGCCCGAACCGATCACCAGCTGGGCGACGGCAATCATGAAAAAGGGTGGTGCGGTGTGGGCAAGGCCGGCGATATGGGCGATGGCGGAGAGGATCATCGGTCCGACGATGGTGCCGCCCGGCAGCTTGATCCTCTGGCCGATCGTATAACCGAGTACGGCGCAGCCGAGTAGCACGGCAATTTCGGAGAGCTGCCATTCGAACGCCGTGCCGGTTGCCGCGGCGACCGGCATCGTCCCGTCCACGAGCATGTGGCGGGCGATGAACGGCACGGTCATGACGATCAGCAGGATACGGGTGGAGTGCATCAGGGCGATGCGGCGGATGTCTCCGCCGGCCTGTTCGCCCATGATGATCATCTCGCCGAATCCGCCCGGCATGGCGGCAAAATACGCGGTGCGCGTATCGAGCCGGGTCACCTTGCGCAGATAGAGGAAGCCGACACCGCCGACGATGAGCACGTAGAGGGGAAGGATGGCGATGGTCGGCAGCCAGTCGATGGCTGACAGCACCAGTTCCATGCTGAAGCCGGAGCCCAGCAGCACGCCCAGAATCGCCACCATCGGATCGCGAAGGGTCCGGGGGATCTGCAACGACAGCCCGGCCATGCTGGCCACGGTATTCGCGACGATGGCCCCCAGCATCCAGGCCAGAGGCAGGTGCATCAGGTGGAACAATGTTCCGCCGACGGTGCCGAGGCCGATCGCCAGCAGGAAGGGCCGCGTCCGGCGCGGGTCGGGCCAGGGGATGTTCATGACAGCCGGTATCGGTCCGTCAAAGCCCGGCCATGGTCGTCAGGACCGTCCAGTGCCTGTCGCTTACCGGCATCACCGACAGCCGCGACTGGCGGATCAGGGCAAGGCCCTCCAGCGCCGGCTCGGCCTTGATCGCCTTGAGCGGTACCTCGTTCTTCACCGGCCTCAACGGTTCGAGGTCCACCTGCACGAACTTGCCGGTATCATCGTCCGGGGCAGGATAGGCCTCCCGGATCACCCGCATCACGCCGACGATGGCCGGATCCTTGAGCGAGCGGTAGAAGAATACCTCCTCGCCCGTCTTCATCGCCCGCATGTTGGCTGCCGCCTGATGATTGCGCACGCCGTCCCATTGCGTGCTGCCATCCTGAACGAACCTGTCCCAGTCATAGTCGCCGGGTTCGGTCTTCATCAGCCAGTGTGCCATGCGCGTCTCCTTCGTTGCGGCATCTTGATAGCTGTGTGACGGCGCCTGCACCAGTCGCTTGCCTCGCCTGCATGCCAGCTGGTATCGGGCTCGGGAAGGAAGGGGAGGACGCATGAGCCTGCATTTCGACGACACCGAGTTCGCCGCCCGGCTGGAGAAGGTCCGGGATGCCATGGACAGCGCCGGTCTGGACGGCCTGCTGCTGTTCAATCAGGCCAGCATGTTCTGGCTCACCGGCTACGACACGTTCGGCTACTGCTTCTTCCAGTCGCTGGTGGTGCGTGCCGATGGCCGCATGATCCTGCTCACCCGCGCGCCCGACCTGAGGCAGGCGCAACTGACCTCGATCATCGATGATATCCGGATCTGGGTGGATCGCGACGGTGCCACGCCCGCCGACGACCTGCGCGACCTGCTGGCGGAGCTGGAGTTGACCGGCAAGCGGATCGGCATGGAGAGCGAAACCCAGGGGCTCACCCATGCCAATGGCCGGCGCATCGAGGCAGCACTCGACGGCAGGGCGGAACTGGTGGATGCCTCCGGTCTCGTCACGCACCTGCGTCTGGTCAAGTCACCGGCCGAGCTGGCCTATGTCCGCCGTGCGGGCGAGTTGTGCGATGCCGCCCTGGATGCGGCCATCGCCGCCACCGGACCGGAAGCGGACGAGGGCGTGATCCTCGCCCGGATGCACGACGCGATCTTCGAGGGCGGAGGCGACTATCCGGGCAACCCGTTCATCATCGGCTCGGGACGCCATGCCCTGCTGTGTCGCTACCAGTCCGGTCGGCTGAAGCTCGGTCGTCGCGATCAGCTCACCCTGGAGTGGGCGGGCGTCTACAGGCAGTACCATGCGGCAGCCATGCGCACGCTGGTGGTCGGCCAGCCCGACGACCGGCACAAGGCACTGCACGAGGCTGCCCGCGACGCGCTGCTCGCCTGCGAGGAGGCCCTGCGCCCCGGCCGCAGCATGGGCGAGGTATTCGATGCCCATGCCCGCACGCTCGACGCCCACGGCCTCGCAGCCCACCGCCTGAACGCCTGCGGTTATTCGCTGGGCACCGTCTACGCGCCCTGCTGGATGGACTGGCCGATGTTCTACGCCGGCAATCCGGTCATCATGCAACCGGGGATGGTCTTCTTCCTGCATATGATCATCGCCGACAGCGACAGCAATCACGCCATGACGCTGGGCCGAACCTCGATCATCACCGAGACCGGAATCGAGGGAGTGTCGAGACACCCGCTGGACATGATTGCATGCTGAATAGATGATCGCACACCGTCATCCCTTCACCGCACCGGCGGTCAGGCCCTGGACCAGATAGCACTGGATGAGGGCGAAGAAGACACAGGCGGGGATGAGGGCAAGGACGCCGGCGGCCATCATCTGGCCCCAGTCGACGGAGAACTTGCCGATGAAGCTCAGCAGGCCCACCGGGAAGGTCATCTTTTCCTCGCTGTTGATGAGCATGAGCGAGAACAGCAGTTCCGACCATGCGGCGGTGAAGACGAAGCCGAGTGTGGCCGCCATGCCCGGCAGGGTCAGCGGGAAGATGACCTTGCGCAGCGCCTCGAACCGGGTGCAGCCGTCGATCATGGCACTTTCCTCAAGCTCCTTGGGGATGCCCTCGAAGAACGACTGCATGAGAAAGGTGGCAAACGGTACGTTGAAGGCGGTGTAGGTGATGATCAGCCCCCACAGCGAATCGGTGAGTCCCAGCGGTGTCATCAGCCGGTAGATCGGAGCGATCAGCATGACGATGGGAAACATCTGCGTGAGCAGCATGAGCCCCACGATCAGGGCCTTGCCGGCAAAGCGGAAGCGCGAGAAGGCGTAGCCCGAAAGCGAGGCGAAGATCGTGACGAAAAAGGCGGTTCCGCCTGCGACGACGATCGAATTCCTGAAGAACGCCGGGAAGTCGGTGGCGGTGAGCACCTTGGTGAAGCTGTCGAAGCTCATGGCCGAGGGCCACAGGCGCACACCCTCGGAATAGAGCAGTGATTCGGGGGTGACGGCGATCTTGAACAGCCAGTAGAGCGGGAACAGGGCGAACAGGACGTAGGCCAACAATCCGAGCCTGTGGGCGATGATGCGAAGCGGGCTCTTTTTCATGTCGTCGATCGCATGTTGCGGCGCAGCCTGAACAGGATGGCCGTGTAGAGCAAGAGCAGGCCCAGAAGTACGCAGGCGATAGCCGAGGCATAGCCGAAGTCGAGTTGCTTGTAGGCGGTGGTGAAGATCAAGGACGGCAGGATCTGGGTGGTATTGGCGGGCCCGCCATTGGTCATGACCACGATGAGATCGGCGAAATTGCTGATCCAGATGGTGCGCAGGAGAACCGTGATCGCGATCATGGGCGCGAGATAGGGCAGGGTGACGTGCAGGAACTGCTGCAGGTCGGTGGCGCCGTCGATGGCGGCGGCCTCGTACATCTCGTCGGGAATGGCCTGCAGCGCGGCCAGAAGGGTGATGGCGAAGAAGGGAATGCCGAACCAGACATTGGCGATGATCGGTCCCCACATGGCGAGGCCGGGATCCCCCAGGATCGAATAGGGTTCTTTCATCAGCCCGAGCGCGAAGAACCAGTGCGGCAACGGCCCGATGACCGGATTGAACAGCCAGGCCCAGGTGAGGCCGGAAAGGAAGGTCGGCACCGCCCATGGCAGCAGGACGATCGCCTGCACCAGCCGCTTGCCGGCGAACTTGCGATTGAGCAGCAGGGCAAGTCCGAGGCCGAAGGCGAACTGGAGCGTGACGCTGGCGATCGTCCACCATGCCGTGTTGCCGAGCGCACGGTAGAACACCTTGTCCCCGGTGAGCAGCTTCTCGAAGTGTTCGAGCCCGATCCAGCCCCTGCTGAAGGGTTTCAGGATCTGCACGTCCTGAAAGGCATAGCTGATGCCGACGAACAGCGGCACCACCATTACCATCACGATCAGGACGAGTGCTGGTGACAGGTAGCACCATGGCTCCAGCATGAGTGAAAGCCGCCCCCCGCGAGGGGGGGCGGGCTTGCCGTGGGCAGCCATTACTGCTTGGCTTTCCACTTGGCATAGGCCTCGGTGAAGTCCCCGGCCCATTCAGTCGCGACATCCTCGGGCGTGCGCTGGCCGAGCAGCAGTTCCTGCCCGGTCTGGATCGAGGTGACATCGGCAAAATAGGCGAACTCTTCCAGATAGGTCGGCATGGATACCGGTTCCCAGCGCGGATCGTTGATCTCGGTGAACCAGCCTTCGAACTGCGGCGTACGGAAATAGGGATCCTGTTCGGCACCCTGATAGATCGGGATCACGCCGACGAACTTGGACCATTCGATGTTCATGTCAGGACTGGAGAGGTGCTGCACCAGCTTCCAGGCCTCGTCCTCGTGCTGCGTGGCGGAAAAGATCGACCAGCCCGCATAGCCGATGGTCGGAAACGACTTGCCGTCCGGCCCCAGTGGCATCGGTGCCACCGCAAAGTCGTCGGTGTTCATGCGCTCGGCGACCGCGATGAGCGCATCGGGATCCTGGTCGAGCATGGCGCAGGTGCCGGAATAAAAACCGGCAACGATCTCGTTGAATCCCCAATTGACGCTGTCGCGCGGGACAAAACCGTTCTGGTACATGTCCTGGATGAACTGAAGGCCCTGCACCGCCTTCGGATCGTCGAGTGTCGACTTTCCATCCTCGGTGAAGAACTCGTTCTTGCCCAGATAGTTGAGCATCCACATGATATAGCCGTTGGTGGCGCCGGGACCGCCGCGCAGGCAGTAGCCGGACTTGCCCGGCAGTTCGGAGATCTTCGCCGAATAGTCCATGAAGTCCTGCATGGTTTCGGGCGGACCGTCGAGACCGGCCTCGGCGAACAGCTTCTTGTTCCAGAACATGGCCCGCAGGTAGAAACCATAGGGGATCATGTGGGTCTCGCCGGGGATCACACTGCCGAAATCCCGGGCCGCCTGGGTCAGGTTGGCGGCTTCGGGCCATTGTTCCATCAGCGGCCTGAGATCGACCAGTGCGCCATTGTTGGCATAGAGCGCCATCCACCGGTCGGGCATTTCCACCACGTCGGGGATCTGTCCGCCCTGGACCATGGTTGCCAGCTTCTCGAAGGCCTGACCCCATGGCAGCGAGGTGACCTCGACCTTGATGTCGGGATTGGTCTCCTCGAATTGGGCGATCATGCCCTTGAGGTGTTCGGTACGCGCCGGGCTGGTAATGACTTCCACCAGTTGCAATGTGGTTTCGGCCCACACCTGGCCGGACATGAACAGCGTTCCGGTGAGGGCTACGGTTGTCAGCAGTTTTCTCATCCTTGGCTCCCTTTGCCGTTTCTTGCTGCGGCCCTGATGGCGATATCGAGGTCCGCGACGAGATCCTCGGGCTCTTCCAGCCCGATGTTGAGCCGCACCAGTTGCGGCGGCACGCCGAAATCGACGAGTGCGTTATGCTCGCCGGCCTGGTTGAGGCCGACGGCCATGGGAAAGACGAGGCTCTCGTGGCCGCCCCAGCTGACGCCGAGACGGAAGAGCCGGAGCGTGTCGCAAAAGCGGATGGGGTCGACGCCATCGGCCAGTTCGATGCTGAACAGTCCACCGCGGCCGGAAAGCGCACCGCTGGCGTTTGACAATTCCGGAAGGTTGATCTTCGCCACTTCGGGACGTTTCCGCATCCAGTCGGAAACGCGGGTCACGCTGTCATTGTGCCGGCGCATGCGCAAACCGAGCGTTCGCAGCCCCCGCAACAGGAGCCATGCCTCGAAGGGAGCCAGCTTGCCGCCGAGGAAGGGGTAGGTCAGCGTATTGATCTGCCGAATCCGCTCGCGGCTGCCGATGGCGACGCCGGCCACCGTATCGCTGTGTCCGGAAATGTACTTGGATGCGGAGTGGACGACGATATCGACGCCCAGCGCCAGCGGGCGCTGGAATACCGGGGTGGCCCAGCTGTTGTCGATGACCGAGACTGCTCCGGCCTGGCGGGCAAGGTCCGCCTGGGCGCGGATGTCATGGGTCTCGAAGATGACGCTGGTCGGGCTCTCGAGATAGAGCAGGCTCGCGCCTTCGAGCGCCTTTTCCAGGGCGTCGAGATCGCGACCGTCGACAAATACCGTTTCGATGCCCAGGCGGACCAGCAGACGGCGCATCAGCCTGTAGGTATCGGGATAGACGTTGCGCACGCAGACGATGCGGTCACCGCTGCGTGCGAAGGCAAGAATGGTGGCGGCAATCGCAGCCATCCCCGATGCGAAGCCGCGCGCCGCCTCTCCTCCTTCCAGCGCCGCGATCTTGTCTTCGAAGACCCGCACGGTGGGATTGTTGCCGCGTGTATAGATAGGCCGCTCGTTCCCGCCGGAGAAGGTCTCGACCATCTGCGCGACGTTGTCGAAGGTGAACAGCGAGGACTGGTGGATGGGGGGCACCACCGGCCCGGATTCGAGATCGTCATGGACAAGCATGGTGGCGAACGAGTCGGTCATGAAGCCGCCTTCAGATCCTCCTCGACGACGTCGAGGATGTCGTTGATGTGCTGCCGGGCAGCCTCCGGATTGCGATCACGGATCGCTTCGAAAAGCTTGCGATGGAATGGAAACGAGCGTTCGGCGAAGCCCGGCTGCTTGAGCGGGTTGGTGAAGAAGGTCGCGAAGATGTCGTTCAGCGAGCCGATCAGCTGGACGAACAGCGGATTGCCGGTCGCCTCGTAGATGGCCTGGTGGAACTGCACGTCGATCCGTGCCGACCCGGCGCCGGTGCGGGCATGGTGCTCCTCCATCGCCAGTAGGTGCCTCTCGATGATCGAGAGCTGGCCTTCGCCGGCCCGCAGGGCGGCGAGTGTCACGGCCTCGCTTTCCAGTCCGCGACGGATCTCGAGGCCGTTGAGCAGTTCGGTCTGGCGCAGCGACAGGCTGACTTGCAGGTGGACGGTGTTTTCCTCGATGGAACGGGTGAGGTAGGTGCCCGAACCGATGCGGCGCTCGACCACACCCATTCCTTCGAGCTGCCGCAGGGCCTCGCGCACCGTGGACCGGCCGACCTCGAGCTGCAACATCAGCTCACGTTCCGGCGGCAGCCGTTGGGGCGGTTTCAGCCCTTCCTTGATGATGAAGGCGCGGATCGCTTCGACAACGGCGGTCGTCGATGTCAGCGCACGAACGGGTTCCAGTCGAATGGTCTGCCTTCCCCAATGAATTGGTCAGACCATAGGACCGAAAATTGCATCCTGTCAATCCCCGGGCAGTTGCCCGGATGGGCGGTCGTCACTCGGGAACTGTTGGACGGGGCCGGGTTCAGCCAGGGAAGCGGCCTTGCCTCGACGGAGAACCTGGCCAGGCAGGTCAGAAGCCCGCGGGTGCCGGGAGTCCGGCGGCAGCGAGTGCGGCCCTGATCTCGTCCTTGCGCTCGTTCAACCCCGCCTCGCTCTTGGCTTCAGCCCGGGCGACCAGCACCGCCTGGGTGTTGGACGCGCGCAGGAGCCACCAGCCGTCGCCGCTGTTGACGCGGACACCGTCGGTTTCATCGACGGTCGCTCCGAGTTTCGCCAGATGGGCCTTGATGGCCCTGATGGCCTCGAACTTGCGCTCTTCCGCACAGTCGAAGCGGATTTCCGGCGTATTGAAGGTTTCCGGCATCCGGTCGCGGAGTTCGGCCAGTGTGGTCTTTCCACGGGCGAGGATATCGATCAGGCGTACAGCGACATAAAGCGCATCGTCGTGACCGTAGAACCTGTCCTTGTAGAAGATATGGCCCGACATCTCGCCCGAAAGCGGCGCACCGGTTTCGACCATCTTCGATTTGATCAGCGAGTGGCCGGTCTTGTACATGAGCGGCTTGCCACCCATCCGCGCGATCTCGTCGAAGAGGATCTGGCTGGCCTTGACGTCGGCGATGATGGTGGCACCGGGATGGCGTTCGAGGACGTCGCCGGCGAGGATCTGCAGGATCTGGTCGCCCCAGATGATCCGCCCCTTGCCATCAACCACGCCGATGCGGTCAGCATCGCCGTCGAAGCCGATACCCATCTCGTAGCCGCCTTCCTTCACCCTGGCGATCAGATCGACGAGGTTATGTTCCTCGGTAGGATCAGGATGGTGGTTGGGGAAGGTTCCGTCGACCTCGGCATAGAGGCACTCATGACGGCCGGGAAGACGGTTCGCCAGCGCTTCCATGGCCGGCCCGGCAACGCCGTTGCCCGCATCCCAGACGCAATTCACATCACGCTTCCCGTGATAGTCCTGCATCAGCCGCGCGACGTAGCGGTCGAACACGTCGACATGCTCGACGCTGCCGGTACCGTTCGCCCATGCGCCCGAAGCGGAGATACGGCCCAGTTCGACAATGCGCTCGCCGAAGAACGAGGCCTTGCCCATCATCATCTTGAAGCCGTTGTAGTCGGGCGGGTTGTGCGAGCCGGTCACCTGGATGCCGCCATCGGCTTCCAGCTCGTGCACGGCGAAGTAGAGCATGGGCGTGGGGCTCTGGCCGATGTCGAGCACCGTCATGCCGGTCGACGACAGGCCCTCGACCAGGGCCGCCGACAGCTCGGGAGAGCTCAGTCGGCCATCCCGGCCGACGGCGATCCGGCTGCGCCCTTCGCCTTTCGCGATGGTGCCGAACGATGCGCCGATGGCACGCGCGTCCGCAGCATGCAGCGTCGTACCGACAATTCCGCGAATGTCGTATTCGCGGAGCACGGATGAATGGAACTCATGACCATCGGCCATCGATCAACTCCCTGGACGGACAATTCCCTAGACGTAGACAAGACAAACGAGGGCGAAGGCCGCCCTCGTTCCATTTTTCCCAAATCGGGATGCTCTACCGCACAATCGGGCTTTCGAGCAATCCTATTGCTCAGACGCATTCACTTCGTTCATTCATCCGAGCACTAGTTCCTTGTTTTTGCATCGATTTATCCAGTCAGATCAGTATGATCCGTCTGGGTCGATGCACTATGGCTTCAGTTCGTGGCCAGCGCTCCCGCCTTCGGGCTGGCTTCGACCTTCTCGGCCGTCCGGCTTTCGAGACCGTTTCCCATGCAGGGTCGGCCGATGCTCGTATAGGCGAAACCGGCGCGGGCGACCACGGCCGGATCGAAGATGTTACGCAGGTCGATAATGACGGGAGTGCGCATGATTTCCCGCAACCGGTCAAGGTCGATACCACGGAAGATGTTCCACTCCGTCAGAATGACCACGGCATCGGCACCTTCGGCCACCGAATAGGGATCGTCCTGCCAGTCCACTTCCGGCATCATCTTGCGCGCCTCGTCCATGCCCTCGGGATCGAAGGCTTTGACCGTCGCACCTTCGGCCTTCAAAGCGGGGACGATCACCAGACTGGGACTGTCGCGCATGTCATCGGTGTTGGGCTTGAAGGTGACGCCGAGCACCCCGATGGTCTTGCCGCCGACATTGCCGCCACAGGCATTGATGACCTTGCGCACCATCTGCCGCTTGCGCCCGTCATTGACGCTGACCACCGTCTCGACGATGCGCAGGGGCGAATTGTGCTGTTCGCCGGTCCGCAGCAGGGCAAGGGTATCCTTCGGGAAGCAGGAGCCGCCATATCCGGGGCCCGCATGCAGGAATTTCCGGCCGATGCGGCCGTCGAGCCCCATGCCCTTGGCCACCATCTGCACGTCGGCGCCGACCCGTTCGCACAGATCGGCCATCTCGTTGATGAAGGTGATCTTGGTGGCGAGAAAACTGTTGGTGGCGTACTTGATCAGTTCGGCCGTTTCCAGTGCGGTGAACAGGATCGGCGTCTCATTGAGGTTGAGCGGCCGGTAGCACTGGCTCAGGACATCGCGGGCCTTTTCCGATTCGACGCCACAGACGACGCGGTCGGGGCGCAGGAAATCCTCGATGGCCGAACCTTCGCGCAGGAACTCGGGGTTGGAGGCGACGTGGATCTCGAGATCCGAACGCTTGGCCCTGAAGATAGCCTCCAGCTTGCGGCCGGTGCCCACGGGGACCGTCGACTTGGTGACCACGACAATCGGCTCCACCAGCGATTCGGCAATCTCTTCGGCGGCTGCAAAGACATAGGTCAGATCGGCATGGCCGTCGCCGCGACGGGTGGGGGTGCCTACGGCAATGAACACGGCATCCGCGTTCTGCACGGCTTCGCGCAGGTCGGTGGTGAACTGCAACCGACCCTCGCGCTTGTGACGCTCGACCAGCACGTCAAGGCCCGGCTCATAGATCGGAATCCGGCCTTCGAGCAGCATGTCGATCTTGCGCTGGTCCTTGTCGACACAGGTCACGTCGAGGCCGAATTCGGCAAAGCAGGCCCCCGAAACGAGTCCTACGTAGCCAGTGCCGATCATTGCAATGCGCATGACAAGAAATCCTTGAAAAAACTAGCGGTGATAGGTGGCAAGAATGGAGCGCAGCTGATCGCCGAGCTCCGGTCGTTCGAGGGCCAGGGCGACGATGGCCTCAAGATAACCGAGCTTGTCGCCGCAATCGAACCGCCGGCCCTCAAAGGAAAGGCCGTGGAACGGGCGGCTGCCGATCATGCGTTCCATGGCGTCGGTGAGCTGGATCTCGCCACCGGCACCGATCTGGTGTGCGGACAGATAGTCGAAAATCTCGGGAAGGAGAATATATCGACCGATCACCGCGAAACGTGAGGGTGCTTCCGCCGGATCGGGTTTTTCGACCAGGCCGCGAACTTCGACCAGTTGCCCGTCGCGCGCGCCCGGATCGACCACGCCGTAGCGGGATGTCTGCTCTTCGGGGACTTCCATCACCGCGATGACATTTCCGCCAGTCCGGCCATGAGCATCAGCCAGCTGCTTCATGCACGGTGTCCGGCTGTGAATGAGGTCATCGACCAGCATCACCCCGAAAGGCTCGTTGCCGACGACGTGGCGGGCGCACCAGACGGCATGGCCGAGCCCTCTGGGCTCCTGCTGGCGGGTGTAGATCACTTCGCCGGCCCCGGGCACGTCATCGACCAGTTGCCGGAGTTCCTTCTCCTTGCGCTTTTTCTGCAGGGTCTCGAACAGCTCGAAGGCGCGATCGAAGTGGTCCTCCATGATGGTCTTGCCACGGCCGGTGACGAAGATGAACTGTTCGCAACCCGCTTCGGCAGCCTCTTCCAGCGCATACTGGATGATGGGCTTGTCCACCACGGGCAGCATTTCCTTCGGCATGACCTTGGTGGCGGGCAACATGCGGGTGCCCAGCCCGGCAACCGGAAAGACAACTTTCTTGATCGATGACATCGCAGATCCTCAAAAAGCGTCAGGTCAGACATGCCGCATCATGACGGCGAGCCGAAGTGAAGTTTCTTACGGGCATGCACGGTTTAGCCAATTGGGCAGCCGCATATCAACCATGACGCCCCGTACTTTCGGTCCTTCGACGGCAAAAAGCGATACTCCTTTGTGACACGGACGCCACGGTGGAAGTGCTGTGTTCGCCCGCCACCCTAGCGCCAAGTCGGTAAGATAGTGTTAACGTCACAGGATACCGATGGTTCTCGACGACAAAATACCGCCCCCCGGCGCCGGCGGCGATCAGTCGGACGGGGTGTCCAGATGTGACAGCAGCAGCTCCCTTGCGCGGTTGATCTGGCTGGCGAGATAGGTGCTGCCGCCATGATCGGGGTGGAAGCGCGCCATCAGGCGGCGGTGCGCCTGCCGGATCTCCTCGGCGGTGGCGCCATCCCGGAGGCCGAGGATGTCGAGTGCCATGGCATCGGTCATCACGTCGTGAACGTCGCCACTGCGGGACCTGCCGTCATCGTCACCCTGCGTGGAGTCGTTAAACTCCCGCCAGTCGGGATGATGACGATCGAGGAATGCCTCGACGAGGGAGACGCTGAGCGCGTCATCAAGCCTCACCCGATGCAACAACTGGAGAAGTTCTCCCAGGGACAGGGAAGCCAGCTTGCGGCCCGCAAATGCGCCGTCGATGATCTCGCCGTCGATTTCACCCGTGGCCCGGTCCAGGCGCATGCGCAGGAACCGGGTCTCTATCTCGCTGGTTCCGGTGGTGCTGCCGGCGTTCCGGGCCCAAGGATCGGCCCCGCGCCTGCCGCTCCTCAGCTTGCGGACGGTGATGGCCGTGGCCAGCAGCAGCATGAGAGCGATGCCGAAACGGCCAGCGACCATCAGTCCCATGCCGGCAAGCCCGCTCAGGACGGCGAAGAAGGTGCGCAGCGCATGGGCGATGTCCTGCGGCCTCATGGAGGTGAAATTGCGGGCGGCCCAGCCGAGGGCGGCGAGAGCCGCGATGCCGAGCAGGAAATAGAGGACCATCGCTCAGCCCATCCTCTGTTCCAGCATCCTCGCCGCGCCGACGCCACCCGCCGACAGCCGGCGCAGTTCTCTCAGTCCGCCCGAGGCATAGGCCGCCACCGCGCCGAGCAGGGCCCGCAACTCGCCGGGCGAGCCCGCATCGAAGCGGCAATGGGCTCCGCCTGTGAGCCGCGCGATCTCGCCGAAGGCGAAACCCGCTGCGGCGTCCCCGCCTTCCTGGAACATGAATGCCCTGACCCCGCGCATTCCCAGCTCCCCGGCAAGGTTGCCGAGGCTGTCGACCGGCTCCTCGACGCAATCGCCGATGAAGACCAGCGCCTGCACGGGCTTCTTGCCGGCCTCATTGGCGGCATGGCGCAGGATGCGGCCGATCTGGGTCGTGCCCGCACGGCAGTCGACCCGTGCCATCAGGTCGACCAGCGCCTTGCCACTGGAAACCCAACGGCTGGCCTTGCACTCGTCGAAACCGCGGTAGAAGGCGAGCTGCACGTCCAGGCCGCCATGCCTGTCGGCTTCGAGGAACATCTCGCCCTGGACCCGGCTCGCCCGGTCCCATGCGGGCCTGCGCGATGCGGTCGCATCGAGAGCGAAAATCAGACGGGCGCGACGGCCACCCTGCGGTACCGGCTGCAGCCTGCGCATCTCCGCGACGAAATTCTCGACCTCGGCCGCGCGACCGGGTTCGATCGATGTGCCCTTGCTCATGCTTCTCATGTGCGGACGATGGACCGCGGAGTCCAGACCTTGTCGTGCGACCGCGGGTACTCAGTAGGTGGCGCGACCGCCCGAAAGGTCGAATACGGCACCGGTGGTGAAGCTGTTCTCTCGCGACACCAGCCATGCGACCATGGCCGCGGCCTCCTCCACCTTGAGGAAACGCCCGCGCGGAATTTTCGAGAGCATGTAGTCGATGTGCTCCTGGCTGATCTGGTCGAAGATCCGGGTCTTCGCGGCGGCCGGGGTGATGCAGTTGACGGCGATGTCGTAGCCCGCGAGCTCCTTGCCCAGCGACTTGGTGAGCGCGATCACGCCGGCCTTGGCGGCACTGTAGGGGGCCGCATTCGGGTTGCCCTCCTTGCCGGCGATCGAGGCCGTCGAGCAGATCCGCCCGTAGCCCTTGTCGATCATGTGCGGTACCACCGCGCGCATGCAGTGGAACACGCCGTTCAGGTCGATGTCGACGACATCGCGCCAGGCGTCGAGGTCATACTCCCAGACCTTGGCCGACGGTCCGGCAATCCCCGCATTGCAAACGAGGATGTCAAGCCCGCCCAGCTTTTCCACGGTGACATCGCGGGCCTTCTCGACGCTGGCGTAGTCGGTGACGTCGACGGTCACCGCCACCGCCCTGCCCAGCGACGACAGACCCGCCGCGGCCTCTCCGGCCAGCGCCGCATCGCGATCCCACAGCGCCACCGACGCACCGGAGCGCAACAGCCGTTCGGCAATGGCAAGACCGATGCCCTGGGCACCGCCGGTAATCGCGGCCATGCCGCCCGCGAGGTCGATCTGGTTCATCCGGTTTCCTCCTCCAACGCAGACATGAATGTCCTTTTGCGAGTACGACCGCAATCTGGCAAGCGGTAGCAATGGCTGCGGACCTGGACCACGGCGATTTTACTGTTAAGCGGTCCGGCAAGATGGCTGATGGAGGTGGTGCAACATGTCGTCATGGATCATGACAAGTGGAATATGATGGAAATTTCAAGGAATTAATCCATATATCCATGATCGGGAACGGTCGCTATCCCTGACATATCCTGTTAGGAAACGGGATGATCGATTTCCTGCGACGGAACCTCATGACCCCGGCTTTCACCGTTACGATACCGCACCGGCGAACCGTGTCGCCCGTGACCTGGCTGCCCGTGCTGGCCTATCATCTCGTGTCATGGAGCGGAACGCACCGGCTCTATGCTGCCGCTGTCGACCTGCGTCTGCCGTCGGGACGCAGCTTCGGACTCGGGATCGGCGATATTCTCGTCGTGGCGGCCATGCTGCTGTTGACGTTCACCGCGTTCCGGTGCGGGCGGGGTGCCGTGGCCCGCAGCGGCCCTTTGCGGGCGGGCCAGGTCCTGCTGGCCGTGTCCGCAATCGAATTTCTCTTTGTCAGCGGGTTTGGAACCGCCATCTTCTTCATGCTGATGCTGGCCATGCTGGCGGAGGTGGTGATGCTGGGGCGGAGTGCGGGCGGCGTTCCCGCCAGGTCCGGCCCGAACGATCGAGAGGGGCCCGGCGGATCGACCGGGCGGGAAACGTTCAACGGGGAGGGACAATGACGATGCAACATGACTGCCGCGGGCTGGAACTGACGACCGAAAGCCGTACGGCTGCCGGGGCCTTCGACGATGCGGTCCATCATTTCCTCGAATACCGGGCCGATACGGCGGCCATGATCGACCGCGCTCTCGTGGCCGATCCGGCATTTCTCATGCCGCGCATCCTGCGTGCCGGTGCCATGCTGCTGATGGGCACCAACAGCGTGCGGCCGGCCATCGATGCGGAACTGGCGGCCATCGGCGCGCTCGAAACCCCGCGCAACGAGCGCGAAAGGCTGCATGAACGGGCATTGCTATCCTGGGCTACGGGCGATCTGCGTCGGGCGTCGCGGCACTGGGAGACGATCATCACCCGCTGGCCGCACGATATCCTCGCCCTGCGCAGCCTGCATTTCCAGAACTTCTGGATGGGGGCAGCGCCCTATATGCGGCAGGTGGTCGGCGCGGTCATTCCGCGCTGGACGGAGGACATGCCGGGCTATGGCTTCGTGCTCGGAATGCTGGCCTTCGGCCTGGAGGAATGCGGCCGTTACCGGCAGGCCGAGCGCTGTGGTCGCGAGGCGGTGGAACGCAATGACGACGACATGTGGTCGATCCATGCTGTTGCTCACGTGCTGGAGATGCAGGGACGTACGGCAGAGGGCAGTCGCTGGCTGGATCACCCGCAGGATCGATGGGCCGATCGGGGACCATTCAAGGCGCATCTGTGGTGGCACCGCGCGCTTTTTGCCGTGGAGCGCGAATCGTTCGACGAGGCGCTGGCGCTGTACGACGCGCATGTGCGTCCGGGCGAGCGTTTTGTATCCACCGACATGATGAATGCACCCACGCTGCTCGCCCGTCTGGAGTTTCAGGGGGTCGATGTCGGCGACCGCTGGGAGGGGCTGGCGGAGCGTTCGACGGCCTGGGTGGAGGACCATGTGATCGCCTTCACCGACGCGCATACCATGATGCCGCTGGCGCGAACCGGTCGCGCGGCGGAAGCCGAAGCCTATCTCGAATCACTCGAACGGCTGTCGCATGTGTCGGACTGCTATGCCGCCGAGGTCACCGGTCCCTACATCCTGCCGCTCGCCCGCGCCATCCATGCGTTCTACGGCGGCGATCATCGAGGCTGCGTCGATCTGCTCATGCCGCTGCGGGCAGCGTTGCAGCCCATCGGCGGTAGTCATGCACAGCGTGACGTGTTTCACCAGTTGCTGCTGGAAGCCGCCATGAGGGCCGGCGACTGGCCGGTGGCACGATTGCTGGCGGAGGAACGTATAGCCCTGCGGGCGGACAATCCGCTGAACTGGACGAAACTGGCGGTGATTCTCGATCGGACGGGCGAAACCGCGGCGGCCGAAGCCGCTCGCGGGCGGGCTGCCATGCGGCCGGATTGAACCATCGGAGCCGGCAACGAAAACCGCCCGGCATGCGGTGACGATGATCTCGTCGCCGTAGCCGGGCGGCTGTCTGTCGAACGGGAACCGGAGAGACGCCGGTTCGCGCGGTTGCAGGTCAGTTGATTTCGAAGACCAGGTGGCAGTTTTCGCCAGTGGTGCGGTTGTATTGCGACGCGGTCGTCAGGGCGGAACCACCGTCGAGGCAGGTCGTGTAGGTCTGCCGGATCCAGCCCGTGCCGGGACGTCCGTCATCGAGCTTGCGATCGATGCTCTCGGCCTCGCCGCCGTCGATGATGCCATCGGTTGAGGATGGCGCGCGCTCGAGGTTGATCCAGTGAGCACGCTTGCCGGCCACCGTGACCCATTCGATGCTGAAGCCGCCGCCGACGGGTGCGCTCGGAAGGCCCTGACCATGGGCGCTGACGACGGTGTCGCCAAGCTCGATGCCGGTGATCATGTCGGCCGCGGCGAGATGTTGCCAGTAGAGCAGGGATTCCTGACTGGCACCGGAACCCTCGATGACACCGTCGCCGTCACAGGCGGCATTGCTGCCGTCACAGGCGGGAGTGGTCCAGGTGATGCCGACATGGTCGCCGAGTGCTGCCTGGCCGTCCTTGAAATCGCCGGGCAGGGCGCCGTAACGGTCGCGGAAGGTGTTGTGAGCGGCACGGTAGGCCTCGACCTGGTTCATGGTCGATTTCAGCCGCGCGCTCTGGATCATCTCCTGACCCTTGAGGACGCCGCCGATGATCAGGCCGATGATGACCAGAACGATTGACAGTTCGACGAGTGTGAAACCGGCCTGGCCCGATCGATTGGCGTCGATGCGATTCGGTATTGAAGGTGGTATCGGGGCAACCATTGAAAAGCTCTCCGCGCGAATAGTCTCGTGATGTCAGACAGCTTCGCATGGAAGAGTTAAGCAGCTGTGAACGGTCTCTCCAAAGCAGGAAAATTTTGCCGGATATTGTGTATCAAATGGACCATGACCGCCGAATGTTTCAGCCTTCAGCCCATGTGCCATGTGGCTGTCTGCCGCAGCACGTCGGCCAGTTTCGCGTCGTCACGACGTTCTGCGGCATCTGCCGCCTCAACCGCGCGATCATAGCTTGCAGGTGCTGGATCATCGAGGATGATCCCGACCGCCACCGGCATCGGCTGTTCCATCGATGCGAGCAGAAACGCCAGATGGCGATCGTGCACATCGTGGACGACGGGGTCGCCGTCGGCCAGCGCGAACACTTCGAGTGCCGTACCCTTCTCGTTCAGCCGCAGGCCCTTGTCGCGGTCCTTGCCGAAGATCAGCGGTTCGCCATGGACCAGATGGACCTGCGCCTCGGCCTCGACCTGCCGCTCGGTGAATGACGAGAATGCATTGTCGTTGTAGACGATGCAGTTCTGGATGATCTCGGTCAGTGCCGCACCCTTGTGGTTGCGCCCGGCCTTGAGGATCTCCGGCAGGATCTTCTGCTGGGTATCGATGCCGCGGGCGATGAAGCGGGCGCCAGCTCCAAGGGCGAGGCCGAGGGCGTGCAGAGGGGTATCGATCGATCCTCCGGGAGTCGACGGGCTCCGCGTTCCGACCCGCGAGGTCGGTGAATATTGTCCCTTGGTGAGGCCGTAGATCTCGTTGTTGAAAAGCAGGATGTTGAGATCGACATTGCGGCGCAGGGCGTGAACGAGGTGATTCCCGCCGATCGACAGCATGTCGCCGTCGCCACCAACCACCCAGATGTCGAGATCGGGATTGGCGAGCTTCAGGCCCGTCGCGACCGCCGGAGCCCGGCCGTGAATGGTGTGGAAACCGTAGGTCTCGATATAATACGGGAAACGCGCCGCACAACCGATGCCCGAAACGAATACGGTCCTTGCGGGATCGGCCTGAAGATCGGCCAGTGCCTTCTGTACCGCCTTCAGGATGGCATAGTCGCCACATCCCGGGCACCAGCGCACTTCCTGGTCGGTGGCGTAATCCTTCGGCAGAAGCCGGATCGTTTTGGTCGCGAGCGGCGCGTTCATGCTCCGGTCTCCAGAAGATGGTCGATCGCGTTCTCGATCTCCTCGATGGTGAATGGCTTGCCCGTCACCTTGGCGAGGGATTTCGCATCGACCAGATATTCGCTGCGCAGGATATTTACCAACTGGCCACGGTTCATTTCCGGCACCAGAACATGGTCGAAGCGTTGCAGCATCTCCTTGAGGTTGCGCGGCAACGGCCAGAGATTGCGCAGATGGATATGCGATACGGCCATGCCATGCGCCTGCTTCACGCTCACCGCCCGGCTGATCGGACCATAGGTGCTGCCCCAGCCGACAATGGCGAGCCTGCCGCCGTCAGGGCCGGACTCGACCTCCTGTTCGGGGGTGTCATGGGCAACGGCCAGCACCTTGTTCCAGCGCGCGTCGGTCATGAACTGGTGATTGGCCGGATCGTAGGAAATGTTGCCGGTAAGATTCTGTTTCTCGATACCGCCGATGCGGTGCATGAGGCCCGGTGTGCCGGGCTTTGCCCAGGGGCGTACGCCCTTGTCATCGCGTTGGTAGGGGTGGAAGGGATCGGCGTTCGCCTCCGTGGACGCTTTGGCGAATGCGACCGGGAAAGCCGGCTTGTCCGCCAGCTCCGGTATAAGCCACGGTTCCGAGGCGTTGGCGAGGAAGCCGTCGGTCAGCAACATCACCGGCGTCATGTGTCGGACGGCGATGCGCACCGCCTCGCGTGCCATCGTGAAGCAGTCGGCGGGGGTTGCCGCTGCCAGCACGACAACCGGGGTATCGCCGTTGCGGCCGAGAACGGCCTGGTAGAGATCCGATTGCTCGGTCTTGGTGGGCATGCCGGTGGACGGGCCGGCGCGTTGCGAATTGACGATCACCAGCGGCAGCTCGGTCATGACCGCAAGGCCGATGGCCTCGGACTTGAGCGCTATGCCGGGTCCCGAGCTTGACGTGATCCCGATGGCACCGCCGTAGGAGGCACCGATGGCGGCACAAATGGCGGCGATTTCGTCCTCGGCCTGGAAGGTCTTCACCGGGAACCGTTTCAGCTTTGCCAGATTGTGCAGCAGGCTGGAGGCTGGCGTGATCGGATAGGAGCAGAAGATCAGTTCGAGACCGGCGTTGAGCGCGCCATCGACCAGCCCGAAGGCCAGCGCCTCATGACCGGTAATGGTTCTGTAGAGGCCGGCGGGCAGGCTGGCATGGCCTATGCTGTAACCGGGAAGCTGATGCAGCTCCGCAGTCTCTCCCAGCGCATGCCCGGCATCCAGCGCCTTGCGGTTCGCTTCGCCGAGTTCCGGACGGTCCTTGAAGCGGCGTTCGAGCCACTGCACCGTGGATGTCCGGTCACGGTCGAACATCCACAGCACGATTCCCAGTGCGGTGAAGTTCTTGCATCGCAACTGTTCTCGTGCGGTGAGTCCGGTGTCGGCCAGCGCATTGCGGGTGAGGGCGGTGATGTCGACCTCGACGACGCGCAGGCGGTCGAGCGAGCCGTCCTCGCGCGGATCGGCGACGTAGCCCGCCTTCTTGAGATTGCGTTCGGTGAACGACCCGCTGTCGAGAATGAGAAGCGCGCCATCGGCGAGGTCCGGGGCGTTCACTTTCAGTGCCGCCGGATTGAAGGCCACGAGCACGTCGGGACGATCGCCGATGGTCTTGATCGCGCGCGAGCCGAAATTGATCTGGAACGCCGAAACGCCGAAGGTGGTTCCGACCGGTGCGCGGATTTCTGCCGGAAAATCGGGGAAGGTGGCAAGGTCGGAGCCGGCTGCGGCCGTGGCTTGCGTGAACTGGGCACCGGTGAGCTGGATGCCGTCGCCACTGTCGCCGGCAAAACGGACGACCGCCGATTCGCGAACCTCGCGCGCTAACGCCTCGCGCTCCTCAACTGCGCCGGAAAGGGCCATGTCCTGGTTATCCTCGGGAACGGGATGTCATCTGAGGCAAGGCCATGCATGGCTTGAATGCTTATGTCAATGGCATTCAATGCGTCATGCAAGTGTAGTATAAAATAAATAACACATTAAAAATGTTATAATATTTCGATGCGGCTTCTTTTCTGGCTTTGCGCGGCGGTCACAGTCAGGGGTGTCACGATGTCGATTCCGGGGCTGTCAATGTGACGCATGCTTGTCCGAAACGACCCGATTGGCCATCAACTGCAGGCACGTCATTCGAAAAAAAAGCATAGGGGTCCGCAGGAACTCATGAACTTCATCTTGTCGAAGCTGCTGTGGATGCTCGTCCAGCCGACCAATCTCCTTCTGTTCACGGCATTCATTGCAGCACTTCTCGCTCTCGACATACGTCACAGGGTGGCGGGAAGGCTGGCCGTCGCAATGTTGCTGCTGTTGCTGGTCGTGGCGATCCTGCCGGTGGGGCTGTGGTTGCGGGAGCCGCTCGAAGACCGTTTTTCCCGTCCCGACCCGCTGCCCGATCGCGTGACCGGCATCATCGTCCTGGGTGGCGCCCAGGTACCCGTGATTACCCATGACCGTGGCGTTCTGGCAATGAACGAGCGGGCGGAACGCCTTGTCGAAGCCGTGGAACTGGCCCGGCTCTATCCCGAGGCACGCCTTCTCCTGACGGGCGGCAATGGTGCCCTGGGCACTGGTGGCGTGAGCGAGGGAGAGGTCAACCGGATCTTTATCCGCATGACAGGGCTCGATCCCAGGCGAGTCATTTACGAGGAGCAGTCGCGCAATACGTACGAAAACGCGCTCGACAGCAAGGCGATCATCCGTCCCGATGCAAGCGAGATTTGGCTGCTGGTCACATCCGCCTTCCACATGCCGCGCTCGGTCGGCATCTTTCGCAAGGCCGGCTGGCCGGTCGTGCCCTGGCCGGTCGACTACCAGACCGTGCCCGGCCAGGGAATGGTACCGGAAATCAACATGAGTGGAAGATTGCTGGAACTGGACGAGTCCGTGCGTGAGTGGATCGGGCTCGCAGCCTACTACCTCATGGGCCGCACCGATGCCCTCTTCCCGGCACCCCGCTGAACGGACCGGCGGATTCTCGTGGGAGGAGCGATGCTTGCGCATCGACCGTCCATGGTCTCACCACTCTTGCCAATCGGTCGAAGAGCCGTAATGTTCGATGGCACGCGCAATCAGGGAAGGTCATCGAGATGAAACAGAACAGACGCGGCGTGCTCGCCGGTGCAGCCATGCTGGTGGCAGGTTCGCTTGCTGCCAGCGGCCCGGTGTCAGCGCAGGAAGAGCGTTCCTACATCCTGACCACGGCAACAACCGGCGGAACCTACTATCCGGTGGGCGTGGCCCTGGCGACCCTGGTCAAGGTCAAGCTGCAGAACAGCCAGAAGATTGACATGTCGGCAATCTCCTCGGCGGGGTCGGGGGAAAATCTCAAGCTGATGCGTGAAAATCAGGCGCAGTTCGCCATTCTCCAGGGGCTTTACGGGCAGTGGGCGTGGAAGGGCACCGGCAAGCTTGAGGCGGATGGCAAGCAGGCCAATCTCCGCTCCATCACCATGCTCTGGCAGAACGTCGAGCAGATGGTTCTGGCTTCCGATCTGGCGAAGACGGGCACGGTCGATGACCTCGCCGCCCTTGCGGGCAAGCCCTTTTCCATCGGTGTGAAGAACTCCGGTACCGAGGGGTCGGGGCAGGTTCTTCTGGGCAATCTCGGCATCGACTACGAAGGCTTTGATCTGGTCCATCAGGGATATACGCCGACTGCGGAAGGTCTGCAGAACGGAACGATTCTCGGCGCCAACATGACGGGAGGACCGCCGACGGCAGCCATCACCCAGGCGATGGCTGCCATGGGGAACGGTCTGACGATCCTCGATTTTACCGATGAGCAGATGACGCGTGCGAATGGCGACGGCGATCTCTGGACGCGTCAGGTCATTGCCGCCGGTACCTATCCCGGCCAGGACAAGGCTGTGAATACCATCGCCCAGCCCAATTTCCTTGCCGTCAATGCCGATGTGGATGAGGAGGCGGTCTACCAGATCACCAAGACGATTTTCGAGAACCTGCCATTCCTGCAGAACATTCATTCGGCGACCAAGGCCATGTCTCTCGATGCGGCGACAGGAGGTCTGCCGGCTCCGTTGCATCCGGGCGCCTTGCGGTACTACGAGGAACAGGGCGTCAGCATTCCCGATCAGCTCAAGGGCGGATGAACGTTGCCGTTTCCGCAATGAGCGACAGGGGGGGCGGGGCGATCCCGCCACCCCTGATCTGAAGGCGCCCGGGTCGAGGGAAGCAAAAGCATGGCCGAAGAAGCAGAGCGCGATCTCGACAAGGGCCTTCTTGGCCGGCTGACATTCGGATTCTGTGTGGCATTCGCCCTTTTCCACGTTTGGGCGAACACATTGGGAACCCTGCCGGAGCTGACCCTTTCGGCCATCCACTTCGCTGGATTCGGCCTGCTCTGTGCGCTGCTGATGCCGGCCTGGCGCGGGGCGCCGCTCTGGATCGATGCCCTTGTCGGCTGCGCTGCCCTGGCCTGCGGCATCTATGTCATCTTCGCCTATGACTGGATCTACGAGCGGCCGAACATAAGTTTCATCTGGTCGGACTGGCTGTTTTCCATACTGGCGATCATCGTCATCCTGGAACTGTCCCGTCGGGTTGCCGGCATCTTCATCCCGATCATGACGCTGGTTTTCCTGTCCTACATGACCTGGCTGGGTCCGCTCGTTCCGGGTGTGTTCAAGTTTCCCGGACTGACCTGGGAAACCACGCTGTTCCGCGCCTATATCGAGGTCGCCGGCATGTTCGGCCCGATTGCGCGAATCAGTTCCACCTTCGTTTTCATGTTCATCATCTTCGGGGCCTTCCTCATCCGCTCCGGTGCGGGAGAGTTCGTCATCGATCTTGCGCGCACGGTGGCAGGGCGGATGGTGGGCGGGCCGGGACTGGTGGCGGTGCTCGGATCGGCACTCACCGGCACGGTTTCCGGGTCGGCGGTGGCCAATACGGTTTCCACCGGGACCATCACCATTCCCCTCATGAAGAAGGCCGGCTTTCCGCCGAAGTTCGCTGCCGGCGTCGAAGCCGCGGCCTCCACCGGCGGCCAGCTCATGCCGCCGATCATGGGAGCGGGCGCCTTCGTCATGTCCACCTATACCCAGATTCCCTACCTGACCATCGTCGCCGTTTCGGTATTGCCGGCAATCCTCTACTTCTTCTCGGTTGCGGTATGGGTGCGGATCGAGGCGAAGAAGCATGGACTGGGAGGAGGCGGGGATGATGCGCCATCCTTCAGGGAGGTGATGAGCCGCGGCGGCATCTCCTTTCTGTTGCCCATCGGCGTTCTGGTCTTCATGCTGATGTACGGATTTACACCGACCTATGCCGCAGGCTATGCGATCATATCGGTCGTTGTCTCCAGCTGGCTGACACCCAACAGGATGGGACCGGTGGCCATCATGGAGGCGTTGGCTCTCGGTACCCGCAACATGATCAGTACCGCCATCCTGCTGATATCGGTGGGGATCGTCGTCATGGCGGTGGGAACGACCGGAATCGGCAACACGCTCTCGCTGCTGCTTGCCGACTGGGCCGGAGGAAGTCTCATTCTGGCGCTCATCCTCGTTGCCATCGTATCGCTGGTGCTGGGCATGGGGCTGCCGGTGACTGCTGCCTACATCGTCCTGGCGACGCTCTCGGCACCCGCTCTCAAGGAACTCATCCTCAACGACTTCATGATCGATCAGATCGCCAACGGTACCCTGGCGGAACCGGCCCGCGCCATCTTCATGCTGGCCGACCCGGACGCGTTGGCCAAGCTGGCAGCGCCCATGTCTCATGCGGATGCCGCCGCGCTCTATGCACTGGTACCGCGGGACTTCACCTCGACGCTGTTCGATCAGGCACTCGATCCGGCACTCGTGACAACGGGCCTGCTGTCGGCCCACATGATCATCTTCTGGCTCAGCCAGGACAGCAACGTTACCCCGCCGGTGTGTCTTACGGCATTTGCCGCGGCCGCCATCGCCAAGACACCGCCCATGGCGACGGGACTTTCGGCGTGGCGGATTGCCAAGGGCCTCTATATTGTACCCATCCTGTTCGCCTACACGCCAATTCTCTCCGGGAACTGGCTGTCGGCGCTGGAGATTTCGCTCTATGCCGTCGTCGGTATCTATGCGGTTGCGGCGGCATGGGAAGGGTATGGCGAATGGCCCGTGGCGTTGTGGCTCCGGCCGTTCCTGTTCGTTCTTGGCGTCCTGTTGATCTGGCCGGCGGGGCGGATCTACGACTTGGCGGCGCTGGCGGGGGTGGCCCTGGTTCTGGCTCTTGCCCGGTGGGTCAGTTCGAAGTCCCTGGCGCCGGCGTGAATGGCAGCTGTGGCCGGGCTGTCTGCTCGGGTACCTTTCCCGTGCTGGTGGTTTTCGACAACTGCATGATGCCGGCAGGGCGGCAAGACCGGCTTTCATCTCGTGGGGAGGAATGAAATGAGGCGGATGAACGATCTGCTCTACAAGGGCCTGCAAGGCCTGTTGACCTTGCTCATGATGGCGCTGGTCGTTCCGGTCGCCATGCAGATTCTCTCACGTTACACGGGTCTGATTCCGCGGTTCATCTGGACCGAGGAGATAGCCCGGTTCTGTTTTGTCTGGATCGTGATGATCGGTTCGATGATTGCCGTGCGCGATGGAACCCATTTCGATGTGGATCTGCTGCCGCACAGCTCCGATCCGGCAGTCGAACGCCTGTCGCGGTTGTTTGTCTATCTGGTGATGATCGTCGCCGGGCTGACCTTCCTCGTCTGGGGCTGGGATTTTGCGGTCCTCGGTTCCCGGCAGCGTTCCGAAATTGCCAGCCTTCCCATGCTGTCAATTTATATCGCGTGGCCGCTTGCCGGCGCCATCTGGATCCTTTTCCTGATCGAGAAGATCATGGACGAGTTCGCCATCGGCAAGGATACCTCGCGGGCTGGAGACGAGGCATGAGTCCCGGTGAGGTCGCAGCCATTCTCTTCGGCACTTTCGGATTGCTCGTTGTCCTTCGTGTTCCGGTCGCTTTCGCGCTCGGTGTTGCGGTGATCCCGGTCTTCTTCATCGACGACCGGTTGACACCGCTTCTCCTGCTGCGGGAAATGTTCAAGAGTTACAATGCCTTCATCCTGCTGGCCGTGCCGTTCTTCCTGCTGGCCGCCAATTTGATGAATTCCTCCGGCATCACCGACAGGCTCATCAATCTGAGCCGCGCCCTCGTGGGACACCTGCCGGGTGGCCTTGGCCACATCAATGTCATCGTTTCGATGCTGTTTGCCGGCATATCGGGCAGTTCCACCGCTGATGCTGCCGGAATTGGCTCCCTCCTCATTCCCCAGATGAAGAAGGAAGGCTACGACACCTCGTTCTCCGTCGCGATCACGGCATGCTCGTCGGTCATGGGGGTCATCATTCCGCCTTCCATCCTGATGATCATCTGGGGCGGGCTGATGTCGGTCTCGATCGGCGGGCTGTTCCTTGCCGGTGTTGTCCCCGGCATCCTGATTGCCGGTTCGCAGATGCTGACCGTCTATGTCTATGCCAGGAAGCGGGGCTATCCGGTCTATGGACGTTCTTCGTTCAGGGAACTGTTCAGCGCCTTCGCCAGTGCATTCCTTGCCTTGATGACGCCTGTGATCATTGTCGGCGGTATCGTTGCGGGGTTTTTCACGCCGACGGAGGCATCGCTGATCGCCGTCATCTATTCACTGATGCTCGGCCTGTTCGTCTACCGCACCATCGCACCGCGGGAATTGCCGCATGTCTTCTATGAAAGTGCCCGGTTTGCCGGCATTTCCCTGTTCTGCGTCGGCACGGCGTCGGCCTTCGGCTGGTGTCTCGCGTATTTCAAGATTCCGGCGGCACTGGTAGCGCAGATCGAGATACTGGGACTGGGGGTAACCGGTACAGGCGTCATGATCGCGCTCGCCTTCCTGCTGTTCGGCATGTTCATAGATGCCGTGCCGGCCATCATCATCCTCGGCACCGTGCTGTTTCCGGTCGCGGATCATGTCGGGATGCATGCCATTCATTTCGCCATCATCGGCGTGATCAGTCTGGCCTTCGGCCTTGTGACCCCGCCCTACGGGCTGTGTCTGCTCATCGCCTCGGCCATCGGCGAGATCAAGCTCCTGAGGACGCTCAAGGACGTGGCGATTATCCTCGCACCCATGCTGGCCGTTCTGCTTGTCATCATCCTGCTGCCCGATATCATACTGTTCCTGCCGCGCCTGCTGATGCCGAAATTCGTCAATTGAGCCCGGGTGTGTCGCGCTGGCCCGCGGTCAGCTCCCGTATCCGGGACAATGCCAGGTGTTTCACGATGAAGCGTGACAAGTTCGCAAAGCTCGTCTGTAATCAACGCCAACGAAGTTTGAACGGGAGGTTTGAGACCATGATCAGGATCACCAATTTGCTGGCTACGACGGCCGTGGCCATCCTTGCTGCCACCAGTGCTGTCCGGGCTGAGGATGTGACGCTCGTCGGTGCGGTCCAGTTCGATGAAAGTCACGCCTTCACAAAGGGGCTGCGCAAGTTCGAGGAGCTGGCAGGCGAATGTTCCGGAGGATCACTCAAGTTCGATCTGCATCTCAATTCCGAACTGGGACTCGAGAAGGACTATTTCGAATATATGAGCCAGGGAATATCGGTCGATTACGCGATCGTATCTCCATCCCATATGTCGACGTTCTCGCAGATGGCTCCATTGATGGACATGCCCTTCCTGTTCCGTGACGTCGATCACTGGAACAAGGTTCTTGATCAGGATGCGCTGGCTCCGATCGCGGAAGACGTGCTGGCCAATGCAAATGTCCGGATCATCGGTTACGCCGGCGGCGGGACACGTGAACTCATTGCCAATAGGCCGATCACCAACATGGATGAACTGAACGGCTTTTCGATGCGGGTGATGGGGGCACCGATCCAGACACGGATCTTCGAGGCCATCCATGCCGCACCCTCGGTCATCGCCTACAGCGAGGTTTACAATGCCATCCAGACCGGCGTGATTGACGGGGCCGAAAACGAGGCCGCCGGCATCGAGCAGATGAAGTTCTACGAGGTGGCGCCGGAGATTTCACGGACGGCACATGCCATCACCGTGCGTCCGATCGCGTTCTCGGAAGCCACCTTCGAGCGGCTCACGCCCGAACAACAGGCCTGCGTGCTGTCGGCAGGCAAGGAAGCAGGCAGGTATGCCCGCGGGATCGAGAGCTCGGAGGACTCCCAGAAACTCGAAACGATGCAGTCGGAGGGCCTTCTCACCGTGCATGAGTTCGTCGACCGCGACGAGTTGCTTAAGCTGGCCGAGCCGGTCAAGCAGGCCTATGCGGCCGAACTGGGAGCATCGGAGGTCTACAAGGCGATCAGTGATATCCACTAGGGCGCTTCCCGATCGGGTGGAATACGAGAACGACAGGGAAGCCCGTTCGATGATGGTGGCGGCGGGGCGGCGGTTACTCCGGATCGGTACGTGTTCCTAGCCGAACAATGCGTCGATCGAGTCCTGTTGCAGGCCGTTCCTGTGCAGGGCCGGGCCGTTGAGCAGGGAGGCTTCTCTGGTGATGTTCGATGGAGCGGGAAGGGCTGCGAACCGGTCCTGTCCGTAATGTTTGATCATCGCCAGAAGTCGACTATCAACGTCGCGTAACAGTGCCATCACCTTGCTGATCCGTTGGCCGGTGATGTCCTGGAAGTTGCAGGCTTCGTAGATGTTGGTTACGGTGCTGCCTATCTCGGCGGCCTGTTCGCTGTCGAGGTTTTCGGCAATTCCGTCGAGTTTCTCGGCAGCGGCGAGAATGTGCTCGGTGGCGACTTCCGTCGCCGCGACAATAGCCGCCAGTTCATCGACAGCCGCCTCGACGCGATCATGTCCCATCATCGGATGGCGCAGGGTTGCCACTTCACGCATCGTCGCCTGGATCTGACAGGTCAGTTCTTCGAGCTCTTCGCGCAGTTCCGCGTCTTGATCCGAATGTTCAGCGCTCATCGACGTCCCTTCGTGTTTTTGGCAAAGGCGGATTTCTTCGGATCACGCCATTCCATCAAGAACGTCATTCTAGGCGGCAACGGTAAAGGTGAGGTTAACAGTCAGTGCAGTTTTCGATAATTGTTCGGTAGTTTTGTCGCAAGATGTAGCCAGCGAGGTAAAGTGATCCACAAATGAGGATTGTGCGAGGCGCATCGCTCCGGCGATCGCAAAGACTGTCGAGGGCGGCCTCGATCGTATCGGATGCCTCGGCATCGCTCCAGCCGTGTTCCCGTGCCCGTGACGCCTCCACGGCGGGATCGCGACTAAGGGCCTCGTCGGGTACTCGCACGAAGCGCAAACGGTCGATATGGCCGTGCAGGGGCGCAAGGAATGCCCCGGTATCCTTGGTTTCCAGCATGCCCAGCACCAGGTCCACAGGTCGATCAGGGGCAATTTCGGCCAGGCTCGACGCAATGGCGATGCCGGCGGCCGGATTATGGCCGCCATCGAGCCAAAGTTCGAATGATGGCGGAAGGCGGCCGCGCAACGGGCCGCCCGTCAGTCGTTGCAGGCGTGCCGCCCAGCGGGCTTCATGCAAGCCGGTGACGATACTTGCCCGATCGAGGCCGAGCTGGCACGCGGCGAGGATTGCCAGTCCGGCATTTTCCAGCTGGTGAGACCCGCGCATGGCAGGGCGGTGATAGGATTGCCATTCGCCGTTCATTTCGAGCTGGATATTCTGGCCGTCCGTCGAAAATCCTACATTGCGGCCAAGGGCCAACATGGGAGCTTTCCGCTCGGCGGCATGCCGAGCCAGCACGGCATGGACCACATCGTCCTGCGGTGCTGTAATCAGAGGCACCCCGGCCTTGATGATGCCGGCCTTCTCGCCGGCGATGGAGGCGATATCCGCACCCAGATAGGTTTCGTGGTCCATCGAGATGGGAGTGATCAGAGTTAGCGCGGGACGGTCGATGACATTGGTGGCATCGAGCCGCCCTCCCAATCCTGTCTCCAGCAGCAGATAGTCGGCCGGCATGCGACCGAAGGCGATAAATGCCGCGGCGGTCGTGATTTCGAAAAACGTGATCGGATCGCCGCCATTGACCTGCTCGCATTCGTCGAGCACATCGGCCAGCAGGGATTCGTCGATGGGTTGTCCGTGCAGCATGATGCGCTCGTTGAAGCGCACCAGATGCGGTGAAATATAGCGGTGCACCTTGTGGCCCGCCGCCGTGAGCATGGCGTCGAGCATGGCAAGGGTCGACCCCTTGCCATTGGTGCCCGCGACATGGACGATCGGTGGCAAACGGGCCTCGGGATGTCCAAGCCGGTCGAGCAGTCTTTCGATGCGGGCCAGCGACAGGTCGATGCTCTTGGGATGCAATTGCTGCAGCCTGGCAAGGATGAGATCGCTGCCGAATTCAGTCATCATCGCTGTCCGCAGGAATGATCTTTTCGGGGGCGGGCAGGGCATGGGTCGGCGGGCTTCCGGCGGCAATCTCGGTATCGGGCAGCACCTTGACCCGCAGCAATTCCAGTAGCCGCGCCAGCGTTGCCTTCATCTCGAAGCGATGTACGACCATGTCGACCATGCCGTGCTCCAGCAGGTATTCGGCGCGCTGAAAACCTTCAGGCAGCTTCTCGCGAATGGTCTGTTCAATGACGCGGGCACCGGCGAAGCCGATCACGGCACCGGGTTCCGCGATGTGGATATCGCCCAGCATGGCAAAGGACGCGGTAACACCTCCCGTTGTCGGATCGGTCAATACGACGACATAGGGAAGTCCCGCTTCCTTGACACTCTCGACGGCCAGGGTGGTTCGGGCCATCTGCATGAGTGAAAGGGCACCTTCCTGCATCCGCGCTCCGCCGGAGGACGTGAAGACGATGAAAGCGGCTTCCTGCATCACCGCCAGCCTGGCCGCGGTGATGAAGGCCTCGCCGACCGCCGCACCCATGGAACCGCCCATGAAGCTGAAATTCATCACCGCGATCACCGCAGGCTGGCTGCCAATCCGTCCGTGAGCGGCTTCGAGCGCATCCCCGATCCTGTTTCTGGCCTGCGCCTCCTTGAGCCGATCCGAATACCGCTTGACGTCACGGAACTTGAGCGGATCGACCGGGGCCTTGGGCAGTTCGATCTTCTGCCAGCTGCCCTTGTCGAAAATCGCGTCGAAGCGGTAGGCCGGTCCCACACGCATGTGATGGTTGCAGTGCGGGCAGACGCGCTGGTTCGACTGCAGGTCACGATGGAATATCATCCGTTCGCAGGCGGGGCACTGATGCCACAGGTTCTCGGGTACATCCGGCTTGTCCGAGCTGCGGACCAGGGCACGGAAACGGGGCCGGACGTAGTTGGTGAGCCAGTTCAACTGTGTCGTGCTCCCCGTACGGCTTCGGCCAGCGCGCGAACCTTGTCGTGAACGGATTCGACGAGACCGGGCATCGCCCTGCCCTGTCCATCGAGATGCGAGCGGACGAGGTCGACCAGCGCCGATCCCACGACCGCAGCGTCGGCATGGCGTGCGATCTCAGCGGCCTGTTCCGGCTCACGGATCCCGAAGCCCACCGCGATCGGAAGCGATGTGTGGCGTCGCAATCGCCTTACCGCATCTTCGACCCGGGTGGCCACCGGTGCTGCCGCACCCGTGATGCCGGTGATCGAGACATAGTACAGGAAACCCGATGTATGGGTCATGACCCGCGGCATACGCCTGTCATCGGTGGTCGGAGTGGCGAGACGAATGAAGTTCAGGCCGCGTTCGAGTGCGGGAAGGCACAATTCGCTGTCTTCCTCCGGCGGCAGGTCGACAATGATGAAGCCGTCCACGCCGGCATCGTTCGCCTCGTCCAGGAACGCCGCCGTGCCCATGCGGTGAATGGGGTTGAAATAGCCCATGAGCACGATCGGGGTCTCGTCGTCCGTCTCGCGGAAGCGGCGGACCATGGCGAGTATATCGGCAAGTTTCGTGCCGGCATCGAGGGCACGGAGATTGCCGGCCTGTATCGACGGGCCATCGGCCATCGGATCGGAGAAGGGCATGCCGATCTCGATCACATCCGCGCCGGCCGCGGGCAGCCCCTTGATGATATCGAGCGATATCTGCGGGTCGGGATCGCCGCCGCAAAGGAAGGTGACGAGACCGGCGCGGCCTTCATCGCGCAGCCGGGCAAACCGTCGTTCGATGCGTGTGCTCAAAGCTTCACTCCCATGTGGCTGGCGACGGTGTAGACGTCCTTGTCGCCCCGGCCGCATAGATTCATGACGATGATGTCGTTACGGTCCATGTCCGGTGCCGTCTTGATGACCTGGGCCAGTGCGTGGCTGGGTTCGAGAGCGGGCAGTATTCCCTCCAGCTTCGAGCACAGCGCGAACGCGTCCAGCGCCTCTCGGTCGGTGACGGCGGTGACCTGGATGCGGCCCATGTCCTTGAGCCAGCTATGTTCGGGGCCGATGCCGGGATAATCCAGACCAGCCGATATGGAGTGCGGTTCGATGACCTGTCCGTCATCGTCCTGCAGCAGATAGGATCTGGCGCCGTGGAGGACGCCGGGTTCGCCAGCGCTCATGGCTGCCGCATGGCGACCGGTCTCGATGCCGTCGCCTGCTGCTTCCACGGCGATGATCCCCACGCCGGGATCGTCCAGAAATGCGTGAAACAGTCCCATGGCGTTGGAGCCGCCACCGACCGCCGCGACGAGAAGGTCGGGCAGTCGTCCCTCCTTGTCGAGGATCTGTTCGCGGGCTTCCTGGCCGATGATCGCCTGGAAGTCGCGCACCAGAGCCGGATAGGGATGCGGCCCGGCCACCGAGCCAATGATGTAGAAGGTATTCTCGACATTGGTGACCCAGTCGCGCAGCGCCTCGTTCATGGCATCCTTGAGCGTCCGCGAGCCGGAGGTCACCGGAACGACTTTCGCTCCCAGCAGGCGCATGCGGAACACGTTGGGTTGCTGCCGCTCGATGTCCTTCTCGCCCATGTAGATGATGCATTCGAGGCCGAACCTCGCGGCGACGGTGGCTGTCGCCACGCCATGCTGGCCGGCACCCGTCTCGGCGATGATCCGGGTCTTGCCCATGCGTCGGGCGAGCAGGATCTGTCCGACGCAATTGTTGATCTTGTGAGCACCGGTATGATTCAGCTCGTCGCGCTTGAAGTAGACCTTCGCACCGCCGAGATGTTCGCTCAGGCGGCCTGCATGATAAAGCGGCGATGGCCGGCCGACATAGTCGGCGAACCAGCTCTTGAGCTCGGCATCGAAGGCCGGGTCCTTCTTTGCCGTTTCCCAGGCCTGCTCCAGTTCGAGAATGTTGGGCATCAGCGTCTCGGCGACGAAGCGGCCGCCGTAAATGCCGAAATGTCCGCTCTCGTCGGGTCCGGCCCGATAGCTGTTGGGGCGTGGCTCAGTCGCTGTCATGCGGTACTACCTCGGTTTCGCGTGTTTCGCCTCGTACCAGCGTGCTGGCGCGGGTCAAGAGGCGCTTCATTTCCGTATGGTTCTTCAGGCCCGGTTCGCTTTCGATCCGGGACGACGCATCGATTGTCGAGGCACCCGTGAGCCTCACCGCTTCCGCGACATTGTCGGCATCGAGACCGCCCGCCAGTATCCACGGCAGTCCGATCGGATGCCCCGCGAGCAGGCGCCAGTCGAAACTGATGCCGTTGCCGCCGGGGATCGCTCCCGCGGTCGCGGGCGGTTTCGCATCGAAGAGGATCATGTCAGCGCAATCGAGATAGTCCCTGTGCCTGTCGACATCGTCGGCATTGCGGACCGGGATCGCCTTGATGATCCGGACACCGCTGCGTTCCCGGATTGCAGATGTCCGCCCCGGTGTCTCCCTGCCGTGAAGCTGGATATAGTCGAGCGGGGCCGTTTCCAGAATTTCATCGATCCAGCGATCCTCGGGATCGACCATGACACCGACGTGCGGCACGGTCGACGGACTACCGGAGGCAAGTTGCTTCCAGCGCGAAATGTCCACGTTCCGCGGTGATGGCGGATAGAAGACGAACCCCAGATAGGCGGCACCGCTGGCGACCGCTGCGACGAGATCGTTCGTGTTGGTGATGCCGCAGATCTTGACGTCGATGGCCATCTCAGGCCGCCTCCGCCAGTCCGGCGAGGATGTCGCTGGCTGCCCTGGCGGGATCGGCGGACTGCGTGATCGGCCGTCCGATGACAAGGCGATCGGCGCCTGCGCGCAGGGCTTCGGCAGGTGTCATCGTCCGCTTCTGGTCATCGGTCCCGGCATTGGGACGGATACCCGGCACCACCAGTTTCGGGATGTCGCCGAAACGCTCGCGCATGGCGCGGATCTCCAGGGGCGAACAGACGATGCCGTCGCAACCGGCTTCCAGCGCCAGTTCCGCCAGCCTCAGCGCCTGATCGGTCGACGGGGCGTTCACGCCGGTGGCAACGAGGTCGGCGTCGTCGAGGCTGGTCAGCACGGTCACGGCCAGGACCCACGGCCGCCTGGCGGAGCCGTGGGCGACCTCGCATGCCGATCGCATCATCGCCGATCCGCCGGATGCCATCAGGGTCATCATCGCGACCGGCAATTCGACGATGCCGCGCATGGCACCGGCGACGGTATTGGGAATGTCGTTGAGCTTGGCATCAAGGAAGATCGGTCGTCCCAGTTCACCCAGGGAACGCACGCCCGCCGGACCCTGGGCATAGAGGAACTCCAGTCCCAGCTTGATCGTGCCGACACTGTCGTCGAGCGTTCGGGCGAGTGCCATGGCACCATCGAGATCGGGCCGGTCGATGGCACAGATGATGGGCGAGATGTCGGACATGGGGCGTAACCTTGGCGCAGCTCAACTCGGGCGTAGGCGGCTTGTATCAAAAGGGGTGGGCAAAGCCAATCCAAGGCTCATCGATATCCCGGTGCAGGCGGGCGGTAAATATTTACCATTGCGGTAGGATCCCTGTATTGCTTTGTTACCGCACGGACACAAAGGGGATCGACGTTGAGAGAATCTCCGGGGAGTGAAATTATGACCGTGAAATCGTTCGTCATCGGCTTGGCAGCATGCCTCAGCCTGACGGCTTGTCTTTCCACCAATGAACTCGGTGGCGGGTCCAGCATGGCCACGGGTTCTGCCGGGCTTGCGGGAAATGCCCAGGGGGCGAATGGTGACTTGCCGAGATGTTCGGCTCCTCTGGGAACGGTGGCGCTGGTCGAAGACCAGTATGCAAGCTACACCCGCTACAATGTGGAATCGCCGCTACCCATCCTCCGGTTGCTGGTCGCCCAATCGGGATGTTTCAATGTCGTGGACCGTGGCGCCGGCCTGACGCGCATCCGCCAGGAGGATCAACTCACCGGCAGCACGGGGCAGGGCGAGCAGAAACTCGTGCGAGCGCAGTATTATCTTACGCCACAATTGACATTCGCGGACAGCAACAGTGGCGGCGGCCTGGCCAATCTGGGCGGGCTGTTCGGCAGTGTCGGCAACACGCTCACCCAGGTCGCCGGAAGCGTCGGCCTCACCCAGGCCGAGGCCCAGACCGTGCTGTTCCTTACTCAGACCGACAGCGGCCTTCAGGTGGCCGCCGCCGAGGGGTCGTCGAAGAACACCGACTTCGCCCTGAGGGGCAACAGCTTCATCAACAGGCTCGGCGGCGGTGCCAGTGCCTATGCATCGACGGACATGGGCAAGGTCATCATTGCCTCGCTGGTCGATGGTCTCAACAAGCTGGTGGCCCAGTTGCAGAGCCAGGGCGGAAGCTGAGCACCGGTCCGAAGGCCGCAGGGGTATGACCTCGTTCACTGTCGAGGCGTACCCTGTGCTGCCTCGCACTGGCTGCGGGTGACCAGGCGGAACTCGATCCATTCGGGATCGGTCCCGACAGCGCATTTGACGAAATAGTCCTGCCCGCTGCTGGCGGCAGGCCGGCCATATTCGAGGACCGGGTCAACCGGATAGCCGTATCCCGGATAGGCAACATACCCCTGTGGGCGGATTTCAAGGCGCTGGCAGAAATCCAGCAACAATCGAAAATCCCTCTCGCTGGAAGTCATTCCCGAGGCGAGGGCCTCGCACCGCCGATCGGCGAGCGGCCGGTCAATCGCGGCGGGTCCGGTGCGATGCCCGCCATCCGCATGGGCCAGCGGTACGCCCGTGGCGAGAGCGGCGATGGCGAACCACCCGACTCGTTGCAGTCGTTTCGAGATCGTTCCCGGTTGCGGCATGATCCATCTCCTCACTGCAGCAGGCGCCAGTCGCCGCCGATGTCCTTGCATTGCTGGAAAGTCAGGAAGCGCTCTCCCGCCCAGGCGGCACCGGACCGGGCCTTGCAGGCGACCATTGTGAAAGGCGGCGGTTCGCTTCGCGCCGACGGTGGCGGCATTGTCGCGGGCCGCGCCTGGGCAGCCTCCTGCGGCAACATCGTGACAGGCCCGGCTGCGGATGCTGCTGCCGGCGCGGGAGCTGCCAGCGGTACCGCGGAGCCATCGCCCGGAACAAGATAGAGTTCGCCAAGCAGGGCAGAATTCGTCCAGGGGAGTTGATCGCCATCGGTGCTGGCATAGACGTCGGCCCGCACGCGGGTCATCAGCTGGTTGATTTCGAGCCCCGGGGTCGCGAGATGCCTGATGAGGGCCGTAGTGAACGGGCTGTGCTGGCCGTCGCCGTCGAGGGCGACATCGCCCGGTGCCGTGGCGAATGCGATCATCGAGCCGGTACCGGCACTGAGCCGTGCAAGGCCGTTGCCAACGGTTGCATTGCGTGACCGGCGCTGGAAGCTGCGGCCGAGCGGGTTGTTGCGGCAGGCATCGAGGATCAGGACACTGGCTCGGTCCGGTGCCTCAAGCTGCCTCATCAGGTCGCCGAGGGAGATGGTTTCGTAGGCGAGATCGCTCTCGTGAGCGAGTTCGGCATCGACCGGCAGGAGATAGTTCTCGCCATTCACCTGCAGGCCGTGGCCGGCATAGAAGATCAGGCCGGTATCGGCACCGTCGAGGGAACGGGCGAAGTCCCGGCTCAGCCCGCGCATGGAATCGAGATCGAGGTCGATGCCGGAAAAGACGGTGAAGCCGATCGCCCGCAGGCTCCGGGCCACCGAGCGGGCGTCATTGGGTGGATTCGGCAGCTTGCCGGCGTGGCTGTAGGCGCCGTTGCCCATGACAAGTGCTACTCTCTGCCCAGCGTAGACATTGACCGGAGCGAGCAGGACCAGGCCTGCAAACAGGATCAGCGTGCGGATCGAACCGTGAGTGAACATCTCTTGCCACCTCGTTACAGCCACACTGTACCCGTCCGAGGAGATGCGAGCGGTGATATCCGTCACCGCGGGACATCGATGGGCCAACGGCTGTCCTACTTCCTGCGCCAGCCCGAGCTGTCCATCACCCACTCGCCGGCCGGCGCCTTTTCGACCATCTTCTCGCCGGCGATGGCCGCCACGGCCTTCACCGGCACGCTGCGCTTGCCCGCGATTTCGGCATAGCTCTTTTCGCGTTTGGCGTTGATCTCGTCGGCCAGGGATTTTGCCGAACCGCCGGCATCGGGGGGAACGCCCAGATAGCCGTCGATCCGCTCGCCGAGTTCGCCCGAGGCCTTAGCGTCGTCGAGCGGTTCGGCCATCACCGGTGCAGCACCCAGGAGAAGAATGAAGAGAAAGGCGAGAAGGCGCATCAGAACAGCTCCTTGTCCGTCAGCAGTTCATCCACGTCCTTTTCGACCTTGACCCGGACTTCCTGCTCGATCTTGACGTTGAGGTTGATGGTGATGGGTTTCTCGGGAGCTTCGACCTTGACGGTCGGCTGGCAGGCGCTAGCGAGTGCCGCCAGCAGCATGAGGCCGGCGAATGAAGTCCATCGCGTTCCCGGCCAGAATGTCGGGGAGGCGATAGCTGTCGAGGACCTGGCGAACGAGGCCGGCCAGGGCTCCTTCGAGATTGACGTTGAGATCAAACGGGTGTCCTCCATACAGATCCGGGTTCCGGCCTGCGAGTTGCAGGCCCGCTTGCATCGACCCGTCCAGCTTTCCGTCGACTGTAAGCGTCAGGCGATCATAGTGGAAGTTTTCCAGAGCCTGCATCAGCAATGCCATGCCGCCGGCCTCCGCGGGCGTGTCGGTCGGTGCGTTCCCGGATGGACGATAGCGGATGATGCCCGGTTGACGCGACATGACCATGCCACTGTCAATCGCCGGCACGAGATCGGCGCCGACATGGAAAGGCAGGTTGCCGTCGAACAGGCCGTCTCCGGAGAAATCCGGCAGCGCCAGCGTATCGGCGATCGCCCGCAGGCTGATCCCGTCAAGCCACAGGACGGGTGAGCCCCGGGACCCTTCGGGTGTCAGTTCCAGTCCGTCCATCATCGCGCGGCCGCCCAACGCATCGATCCGCAGTCGACCCAGGGTGATGATGGATGTCTTGCGGTCGATGTCGACGCCGTCGATCGTGCCCCGTTCGCCATGCGGCCCGGTAATGGCGATCTGGCCGATATGAATGGAGCGCGGTGAAAACGCCGACGCCGAATGGCCGTCGGTCACCGTCGTGGCGAGGGCGAGCCCGACGAGGATGACCGGCAGGAACGGTCTTGCCAGCCGGTACCCCTTGCCGCCGGCTGCTTCCGGTCGTCGGCTCGTCTCACCCGTTATCGGGCATCGTGGTCTCATCGCTCCGGCATCCGACATCCGGTTTGCCGAACACGCTTCGTGCGAGTTCGTCGACACAGACCGGCTTTCCGAAATAGTAGGTGATGCGGGGATCTTTGCCAGCGCGCAAACGGTCCCTGGGGTGCATCGAAGTCGAGACGATGGCGATTTTCATGGCCGTCAGTCGATCGGCCAGCATCGCATGCAGGCGGTCGATGAACTGGAAGCCATCGACACGTGGCATGTTGATGTCGATGAACATGATGTATCCGCTGAGATCGTCGATGCCGCTCAGAAACTCCATGGCTGGATCGGCCCAGGCGAATTCGAAGATCTCCGCGGTCGAGCCGGCCTTGCGGATGGCACGCTGGACCAGCATCCGGTCGAACCTGTCATCGTCGATGATGATCACCTTGTCGATCGTCACGGTTCGATCCTTTCTGGCATGTGAATGAGGAAGGTGCTGCCGATACCGACTTCGGACCGAAGTTCGATGTGCCAGCGATGCTCCTGGGCGATTCGCCTGCAAAGCGACAGTCCAAGGCCGGTGCCCGGATATTCGTCGAATGTGTGGAGCTTGATGAAGATGTCGAAGACGCTGGCGTGATGTTCGGGGTCGATGCCCATGCCGTTGTCGGTGATGCTCAGGACGACAGCACCGTCGCGCCTCTCGCAGCCCACCTTGATGATGGCCGTGGGCTTGTCGCAGAACTTGAGGGCGTTGCCGAGGAGGTTCCGGAACAGGGCTCTGGCGGCAACCGGGCTCGCGTCGATACGGGGCAGAGGGTCCCGGACGATGACGGCCTTGTGCCTGGAGATCATCTCCTGCATGTCTTCTTCCAGTTGCGTGAACAGCTCTTCGAGGCTGATGGGTGCCATCTGGAAGTTCCTGCGGTCGGAGAGCATCGCATATTGCAGGATGTCGGTAACGAGCGTGCGCATCCGGTCGAGCAACATGATCGAATTGGTGATGTGTTCGAGTGCGGTACGAGGGATCTGGGTCGAATAGTCTTCGAGCACGATGCCCAGCAGGGCCGATACCGTATTGGCGGGCGCCTTCAGGTCGTGGGACGAGGCGTAGGAAAATTCGATCAGGTGCTTGCCGAGATCGTGGGCTTCTTCGAGTTGCCGTTCGGTCCGTTCCTGCAGCTGTACCATTTGCCGCTGGCGGTCACTTGCGGACTGCGACATCTGCCAGGCGGAATGCGCTACCCGATCCAGTTCTCTGACGAAGCTGGTGGATGGATCCGCTGTCGACGTTCCCGGATGGCCATCCATCATGCAGGTGAGATCGTCGACGAAGGAGGTGAGACGGTGCTGCAGGACAGCGAGCAGGGCAGCTGCCGGTATGCAGGCGACGGCGAGCCCGCCCAGCGTCGCGGCCATGCCGGCAGGCCCGGTGGGCTTCCAGGGCCCGGCGATGATACCCGCCTGGATGGTCGCGGCCAGCAACGCCGCACCGGCCAGCGCTCCGAACCCCACAAGGCCGAGAGCGAACCAGATGAACCGTACGGTCATGGCGTCAACTCACCCTATCCGCCGACGCAGAGGTGATCGCGGTGTGATGGCACATGAAGGCCGTTCGGACGACCCGCAGGCGCATATCGGTCCGGCTGGCGATGGTCGATGAAATCCAGGCATGTCGATCTCCAGAACAATGGGAAGATCCTAGCATGAAACAAGATATGATAGGAAGAAAAACCTTAAATATTTTCCACTTGCCATCTTGCAGTACGGACGGGCGGATGTTGGGGGAGCGATTTGTGCGGCGATGTCGTCCTTCAGGTCCCCCTGTTCGTCGTGGCGATGTCCCAAGATACGCTGAAACGGACCACGGTCGGAAATGATCGTCAAAATGGTGTAAAAGCCGGCGTCCCTGATTGTTGTGGAAACAGCCATGTGCGGCTTTGCCGGATTCTATGCCCCTTCTTCGCCTGTCGATGGTGCAGGTGCCGAACAAATTGCCCGGGCCATGGCCCGGCCCATCGAACATCGGGGGCCTGACGCCGATGGCGTCTGGTGCGACACGGACCGGGGTCTTGCGTTTGCCTTCCGGCGCCTTGCCATCATCGATCTGACCGAGGCCGGCCACCAGCCCATGCTCTCGCGGGGTGGTCGGCTGGCCATCGTCTTCAATGGCGAGATCTACAACGCGGCGACACTGAAAGGCCGGCTGGATGAGCGGGGAGTTGTCCTGCGCGGTCACTCCGATACCGAAATCATGGTCGAGCATATGGCGTTGTTCGGCATTGAAAACACGCTGACTCAACTGGTCGGCATGTTTGCCATCGCGGTTTTCGAACGCGAAAGCGGAAGGCTGACGCTGATTCGCGACCGTCTTGGCATCAAGCCGCTGTACTGGGGCCGGTTCGGGGATGCCGTCTTGTTCGGATCGCAGCCCAAGTGCTTCCTGGGCCATCCGCAATTCCGGCCGGTCATGGATGAGGGCGCGGTCGCCCAGTTCCTGCGCCTTGGCTATGTGCCTGCACCGCATTCGATCTACAGCGGAGTGCGCAAGCTCGAACCCGGGCACATGCTGACGATCGACCGGAGCGGCCGGATAGGGGAGTGCTGCTATTGGGACATCGCTGCGGTTGCCGAAGAGGGGGTGAGCGATCCGCTCAAGGTCGATGATGACATGGCGATCGAACAGTACGATGCGCTTCTGACCGACGCAGTAAAGATGCGCATGGTCGCCGATGTGCCCATCGGGGCCTTCCTGTCTGGTGGCATCGACAGTTCCCTGACGGTTTCGCGCATGCAGAAGCTCGCGGGTCGGCCGGTCAAGACCTTCACGATCGGTTTCACCGATCCCCGTTTCGACGAATCGCACCAGGCCATGCGGATCGCCGAACTGTTGGGTACCGAGCACCATGCGCTGACGCTCGATCCGGGCGAGGCGATGGCGCTCATTCCGCAATTGCCCGAATGGTTCGATGAACCCTTTGCCGATTCTTCACAGCTGCCGACGCTGCTCGTCTCTAGATTTGCCCGGGAACATGTCACGGTGTCGCTGTCGGGCGATGGCGGCGACGAGATGTTTGCCGGTTATACCCGTTACGGCGATGTCATGGCGCTCAAGCGAAAGCTTGGCGTCCTTCCCGCGTCGGCGCGGCATTGGCTGAACCGGATCGACCGTTTGCCGGGCGGCGCTATCGGTGCCGTCGAGGCGCTGGGACGCATGGCCGGAACCGAACTGCGCATCGATGAGCGGGCGCAGAGGCTGGCCATGGCTGCCGGCACCCGTCCGACCATGCTGATGCGTGATGTGCTCAGTCACTGGCGACACCCTGACCGGCTGTTTCCCGGCATCGAGGAGCCGGTCGTCGATGCGTGGCAACATGATACCGCCCTCGAAATGCCGGGCGATCTGCAACTCTGTGACATGCGCACCTATCTGCCGGAAGACATCCTTGCCAAGGTCGATCGTGCGAGCATGGCGTTTTCGCTCGAAGCTCGTGTGCCACTTCTTGATCATCGCCTGGTCGAGTATGTCTGGCATTTGGAAGCATCCAAGCGCCATCGTCCGGGACGATCCAAATGGATGCTGCGTGAACTGCTGGCACGCGAGCTGCCGCGGCATTTGTTCGAGCGACCGAAGAAGGGGTTCAGCATTCCGATTCATGAGTGGCTTCGCGGCCCGATGCGGGACTGGGCCGAGGCACTGCTTGATGTCTCCGTGCTGGGGCGACTGCCCGGCATCGATGCGGGTTATGCCCGGACCATGTGGAATCAGCACATCGCTGGCCGGGCCGATCGTCGTTTCGAGTTGTGGAACCTGCTGATGCTGGTTTCCTGGAACGAGCGGTGGATGCGCGGGCGGAACGGGAAAGGGGTGGAAGCGGGCGGTCTCTATGCCCTGTCGGCTTGATTCCGGCTGCGTGGCCTCAGTCCTTCGAAAAGCAGTTGCCGGATGGCCGTGCGCGCATCCGCGGTGAAAGTTCCGTCGTCGAGACCGGTGCCGGAGACGGCCTTTATTTGTGTGTCGAAATCTGCGTAGTGCTGGGTCATCGCCCATATCATGAAGATGAGGTGCAGTGGCTCGACCGGCGCCAGTCGACCGGCATTGATCCATTCCTGGATGAGTGAGCATTTTTCCGCGACGAGATCGCGCAAGTGGCCTTCGAGGACCTCCTTGATGTGCGGCGCGCCCTGGATGATCTCGGTGGCGAACAATCGTGACGCTTCGGGGCGGTCGCGGGCGAGCTCCAGCTTGCGGTCCAGATAGGCTTCGATCTCGTCGAGAGGTTCGCCATCCGCTGTCATTCCCCTGAGCGGTTCCAGCCATTCGTCCAGCGTGTTTTCGAGAACGGCGGCATAGATCTGGCTCTTGGAGCGAAAATAGTAGAGCAGGTTGGGCTTGGACATGCCGGCACGCCCGGCAATCATGTCCAGCGTGGCTCCGCGAAAGCCGTGCTTGGCAAAGACTTCGAGTGCTGCGCTCAGAATGCGCTCGCGATTGGCTTCCTGGATGCGGCTGCCGCTCGCGGACCGCCGGAACGGGGTCTTCTTGCTCACCTGGGGTCTATCCAATGGCGCAAGACAATCCATTCTTGATAATTGACCACATGGTCAAAATTTGCGAATTTTTCGAGAGGAGTCCATGACGGATCGATATAGCTGGCGGCTGTGAGGTCGTCGATGCCCGGGGAGACGTTGCGCATGACTTTGACCAGCAATCTCACGATCAATGGCGAGCGCCTGTGGGATAGTCTCATGGAAATGGCGAAGATAGGTCCGGGTATTGCGGGCGGCAACAATCGCCAGACCCTGACCGATGCCGACGGAGAGGGCCGCAGACTTTTCCGGAGCTGGTGCGAAGCCGAAGGACTCAGCATCGGAATTGACGAGATGGGTACGATGTTCGCCCGCCGCGAAGGCACCGACGCGGATGCACTGCCGGTCATGGTGGGCAGTCATCTCGATACCCAGCCTACCGGCGGCAGGTATGACGGCGTGCTCGGTGTTCTGGGCGGGCTCGAGATTATCCGGACCCTCAATGAACGCGATATCCGGACGCGGCATCCCATCGTCGTGTCCAACTGGACCAATGAGGAAGGGACCCGGTTCGCTCCGGCCATGCTGGCGTCAGGTGTGTTCGCCGGCATCCACACCAGGGAATGGGCCTATGCCCGCACCGATGCCGAAGGCAAGCGGTTTGGGGACGAACTGGAGCGGATCGGCTTCAAGGGCGATGAACCTGTCGGCGCCCGCAAGCTGCATGCCTTCTTCGAACTGCATATCGAGCAGGGGCCGATCCTGGAGGAACAGGGCAGGGATATCGGCGTCGTCACCCACGGCCAGGGGCTGAAATGGTTGCAGATCACGCTGACGGGCCGGGAGAGCCATACCGGCTCGACCCCGATGCCCATGCGTGTCAACGCCGGTCTGGGGATGGCCCGGATCACCCAGCTCGTGGACGAGATCGCCTGGAGCCACGCACCGAATGCCCTGGGTGCGATCGGCCAGTGCGATGTTTATCCCAATTCGCGCAACATCATCCCGGGCAAATGTGTCTTCACTGTCGACTTTCGCTCGCCGAAGAAGGAGATCATTGCCGACATGGTCGAACGGCTTGAAAAGGGTGCACGCGAGATCGCCGGCAAGATCGGGCTGGAGATCGAGATCGAGGAAGTCGGTGCCTTCGATCCCGTGACCTTCGACGAGGGTTGCGTGACTGCCGTGCGCAATGCCGCCGAGCGGCTCGGCTACAGCCACATGAATATCGTCTCTGGCGCCGGACACGATGCCTGCTGGATCAACCGGGTCGCCCCCACAGCGATGGTGATGTGCCCCTGCGTTGGCGGGCTCAGTCACAACGAGGCCGAGGAGATATCGCCACAATGGGCGAAGGCCGGAGCTGAAGTGCTGTTCCATGCGGTGGTCGAGACCGCCGGCATCGTCGAATAGGCAGGTGGAGGAAAGCGTATGAGCAAGGTTATCAAGGGCGGCACGATCGTCACCGCCGACCGGACCTGGGACGCCGATGTTCTCATCGAAGGGGAGAAGATCGCCGAGATCGGAACCGATCTGAAGGGCGACGAAACCGTTGACGCCGCGGGCGCCTATGTCATTCCAGGCGGCATCGACCCGCACACCCATCTGGAAATGCCGTTCATGGGGACGACCGCCGCCGAGACCTTCGAGAGCGGCACCTTTGCGGCAGCGTCGGGCGGTACCACCATGCTCGTCGATTTCTGCCTGCCGGGGAGCGACGGATCGCTCCTGGCCGCGCTCGATGACTGGGACCGCAAATCAAGGGACCAGATCTGCGTCGACATCTCCTATCACATGGCGATCACCGACTGGAACGAGACCATCTTCGGCGAGATGGAAGAAGTGGTGAAGCGCGGCATCAACACCTTCAAGCACTTCATGGCCTACAAGGGTGCGCTGATGGTGCAGGATGACGAGATGTTCGCCTCGTTCAAGCGTTGTGCCGAACTGGGCGCCCTGCCGCTGGTCCATGCCGAAAATGGCGATATCGTTGCCGAGCTGCAGAAGAAATACATGGACGATGGCACCATCGGTCCCGAGGGCCATGCCTATTCGAGGCCGCCGGAGGTCGAAGGCGAGGCCGCCAACCGGGCGATCATGATTGCCGATGCCGCGGGTGTGCCGCTCTATATCGTTCACGTTTCCTGCGAGCAGGCCCATGAGGCCATTCGCCGTGCCCGGCAAAAGGGCATGCGTGTGTTCGGGGAGCCCCTCATCCAGCATCTCAGCCTCGATGAGAGTGAATATTTCGACAGGGACTGGGATCATGCTGCGCGCCGGGTGATGTCGCCTCCGTTTCGCTCGAAGGATCACCAGGCGAGCCTGTGGGCCGGGTTGGCCGCGGGTTCATTGCAGGTCGTTGCCACCGATCATGCGGCTTTCACTACCGAACAGAAGCGGATGGGCCTGAAGGGCTTTCCCATGATTCCCAACGGGACGGGCGGGCTGGAGGATCGATTGTCCGTGCTCTGGACACTGGGGGTGGAAACCGGACGGCTTACGCCCAACGAGTTCGTCGCCGTCACATCGACCAATATTGCAAAGATCCTCAATTGCTATCCGACCAAGGGTGCAATCCTTCCCGGTGCGGATGCGGATATCTGCGTATGGGACCCGAAGCTCTCGAAGACGATCTCCGCGGCGAACCAGAAATCGATCATCGACTACAACGTGTTCGAGGGGATGAAAGTTGGAGCCCTGCCACGATATACCCTGAGCCGGGGAGAGGTCGTCTGGGCTCACGGGCAGAACTCCGAACCACGGCCCGGACGCGGCAGGTTCGTTCGGCGCCCGGCCTTCGCGGCGACCAATCGCGCGCTGTCGAAGTGGAAGGAACTCACGGCCCCGCGCATGGTTCAGCGCGATCCGACCAATATCCCCTCCGGGGTTTGATCCATCGCGGCAGTCCTTGTCGAGGTGGCGGAGACTGCCACCTCGATCAAAATCCCAGTGAGGGGTAATTTTCCAGCATGATACGACTGCCGATGACGATGGCGATGCCTCCGATGCCGGCCATGGCCAACTGTCCCGTCCAGGCCGCACCATGTTCGAAGCGCCGGAGCGGAAGCGAGGCGGCACATGTCAGCAGGGTCATGCCGATGATCGATCCGACGCCGAAGCTGGCGATGTAGGATATCGAAACGGCGGGAGACCGGGTGGTTGCCACGAGGATCGCGAGCAGGGCGCCTGAGCCGGCGGCCCCGTGAACGATACCCACCAGTAGCGGCCGGACGAACCCGTCCCTGTGCCGGTGTTCGACGGGTAGTCCGGTTGGCCCGCCGGCGGTGGCGGCGAGGGCATGGATATGGGGGCGGCCGTCGGCATGTCGGTGAACCCTCAGCCGTATGTGATCGCGAAGAACTCGCCGTATCACATTTGCTCCCAGCAAGGTGATCATGACGCCCACGGCAAATTCCAGCGCAGCTTCCATGCGCGAGGTGATGATGAACCCCGTGAGGAGAGCGCCTCCGCAAACCAGAAACAGGGCAACGGTATGCCCCGTTCCCCACCAGGCTCCACGCAGGGCCATCGACCATGGCGACGAGCGTCGCGCCGACAGTGCCGCGACCGCGGCCAGGTGATCCGCCTCAAGGGCATGCTGCATGCCGAACAGAAGGCCCAGAAGAAGCAGGCCCGCAACATCCATGGTCATTCGGGCCGAACTCCGATCCTGCTCTCAAGATGTTTCTACGGTCCTGATTTTCCTTTTTCGCTGGCCATGTCAAGGTGGCGACTGTCGCAGGGCAGGGCCATTTTCGGTGACATGAACGACTGCTCATGGCAACCGGTGCTGCATGGCCGTCGTGTCAGTGCTGTTTCGGCGAAGATCTCGATGCAAGGATTTTCGCGTCAAAGGGAAGATTGGCACTCAGTCGAGTTCGAACTTCAGCGAATAGTCGGGATTCGGCAAGACCAGCTGCATGGCGCGACGGGCATCGACATCGACGAAGATGGGTGCGCGCAGGTTGACGTACTTGCGGAAACCGCCAGGGGTCCGCTGGAACGTCACGATCAGGAAAACGAGGAGGTTGTCCGCCTCGATCTCGAGGACCTGCGCAGCAGCGGCAACATCTTCGAGATGGAGAATGCTTGTCGGTTCGCTGACCGACATGACGAAGAAACCGACATCAGGTGATTCGACAGCCTGCAGAAGCAGCAGTTCGGTGTTGACCCCCGGGGGCTGCTCAAGCTGGAACAACTCGTGGCCGGGAAAGCCCGGCAGGCCGCCGGGGACCACGATCTGGCGGTCGGCATTCAGCGGGATCGGGCCAAACCGCGATTCGAAGGTCTCGCGAGGTCCGTCATCGGTGCCCGGCTTGCCAGCCGTGGCGATTTCATCGCGATCGAGTGTTGCCGTCGTCACCGAACCCTCCTCGTAGGTCATCCAACGCGAGCTATCCTAACGGGTGATAGTTAACAGCTCTTGAAGATTTGAACGGTCAGCGGATGAAATCGGCAAGAGAAAGCTGACTGATCTGGGAAATCGCAACATAGGATGCCTCAAGGGTATTCCGGTCCTGTGCAAGGCGGGTCATGACCGTGGGCAGATCCGTGTCCTCGATGCGGCTGACGATTTCGCCCAGATAGTCGGAAGTGCTGCGCTGGCTGTCGGTAATCGCTTCGAGGCGTTCCATGCGCACGCCGGCACTCCCGCGCAGAGTGCTGATCGTGTCGAGATTGTCATCAAGACGTTCGAGACTGTCGCTCAGCGCCGTCATGTCGCCCGAATTGTGAGCTGCCTTGATGTCCGCCAGCGTTTCGAGAATGGGTATGACGTCGGCGGCCGTTGCCGGGGCGTCTACGGTTACCTCGTCATCCGCGCGGATCGAAATCCTGATCGTGTCGCCCCGATATGCATCGGCAAGGTCGGTCGCGTCGTTGACCGCGGACGGCAGGTCGACAGGCTTGATGTTCGTCTTGCTCCCCGAGAACAGGTAGCGGTTGTCGAGCTTGATGTTCAGTTGCCCGGCGGCTTCCTCAAGCATCATGTCGACCTCGGAATCGAGTGGCAGGTCGGCGCCGGCAGGGCCCGAAAGCCGTTCGACGACGAGGACGCGCATGCGGTCGAGCATGTTGGCGATATTACCGAGCGCTCCATCCATCGCCTGGAGGCGATCGATGCCCGTCAGGTTCTGGGAGATGTGGGCATCGGCAATGGCCCTTTCCTGTTTTGCCGACACCAGCAGCGAGGCCTGTTCGCTGATCTTCGAATATTCCTGGGCAGACTTGCCGGTGGCGATCGCCAACTGGTCGTCGCGTATCCGCTCCTGCGTTTGCTGGGTATAGCTTGCCAGACGGGTATTGTGAGCGTAGTCACCGATGCGGCTGAACATGGAAGTCGTTCCTCACTCTAGCGCCCGACATTCATCAGTTCGTCGAACAGCTCGTTGGTCACGGTCATCACACGGGCTGAAACCGTATAGGCGCGTTGATAGATGATGAGCTTCGACAGCTCCTCGTCGAGATTCACTCCCGAGATGGAGGACTGGCGTTGCAGCAGTTCGTCAGTCAGCGCCTGGTTCGACGCGGCCCGATTGTCGGCTTCGGCGGCATCCGAGGCCTGGGCGCCGATCACATCGGAGATATAGTCGACGATCGTGGTTGTTCTCCCGGCGAGGCCGCCCCGGTCGATGGTGGTGAAGTCGGAACGGACGGCGGCAGCGAGATTCTGAAGGCCGCGATTGTCGCCTGCACCGCCGATTTCCGCGGTTCCGGTCGAATAGTCGAGTATGGCCTGGCCAATTCGGGACTGGTCGGAGGAAATATCCGGTCGAACGGACAGCTCGGTCGTCTTGGTTCCGTCCTGAACGATGAGATCGTTCAACCCGAAATAATGCGCAAACCCGTAATTCCAGTCGCGGCCATTATTGTCGGTGAAGGCAATGCTGCTGGTGTCTTCGGACAGCGCAACGCCATAAGGCTGACCACTGACATCATTCCCCATGGTGATTTCAAGCCGGTTGTCGGCTGTGATCGTCGCGCTGCCAAAGCCGCCCAGCTGGGTATTCAGATCGGTGACTAGATCGACTGCCGAGGGATAGGTCGACATGTCGAGCGAGATGTCGGTAGCCAATGTTCCATCGGCAGCGAATACCGCGACATGGGCAATGCCGGTCGCCGTGCCGGTCCCGGCCGCGGCATCGAAATCGGCAAAGCCGGATCTCGTGCCGCTGAATTCGGTTGGCAGAGGGTAGGGCATGGCATTGTTGTGCGCCTTGTTGACATTGTAGCGCACCATGGTGGCGATCTCGGAAATCTGGTCGGCCAGTTGCGGCAGCTTGCGATCCCGGGCCTCCAGCAACCCCTGCAACTTGCCTGTCCGAAGCGGCGAGACGACAATCTGGTCGGAGTCGGCGATGGCATCGTTGGCAAGCTCGGGCGTCAGGTCCATTCTCAGGCCGGAACTGACCAGCACCGAACCGGTTTCCCCGGCTTTGGGCAAGCCTGTCTCGGCGTCGATCTGCCGGTAGTCATAGACGTCGATCGACCGAAATGCCGTACTGTCGGTGACACTGGCCGCCGGAGTGTAGATCAGCTTCTTCGGTCCGTATTCGAGGAGCGCCTCGCCATTGGCGGTATACACCGCGATGGTATTGTTCTCGTGGGTGAAGACGCCGATATCGATCTTCCCGGCGAGGTCCTCAAGGACCTGATCGCGCTGATCGAGCAATTCGGCCGTGGGAATGGCGCGGGCGAATTGCTGGTTGAGGTGATCGAGGCGTTGAATGTCGCCGTTGATGGAATCGATGGTACTCTTGATCTGGCGATCGACATCACCACGCAGGCCCTGGACTGCCGTGGCGTTTCCATCGATCTCGTTCAGCATGTCCTCGAGCTCGGCCATCATCGTGCTGCGGGTGGCGGCATTCTCGGGCGAGGTCGCAACGGCCTCGATCGAGGCGGTGAAATCGGCAAACTTGTTGGACAATCCGCGGTCGCCATCTCCGGGCGCACCGAAAACCCGCATTTCCACCTGGTCGAGCACATCGCTGAGGGCATTGCTTCGACCGAGAAATCCCAGTTGCTTGCGGATCTCGACATCGAGGAACTCATCGACGATCCGGGTCGCTTCCTCGGTGTCAACGCCGTAGCCTTCGCCCTCGATGATACGCGTGGACTGGTGGACTTCCTTGCGCGAGAAACCGTCGGTATTGGCATTGGCGACATTATTGGCCGTAGTGCCAAGGGCGCGCTGGGCCGAATTCAGGCCGGTGAGGGCAGTCTGGAGGGTATAGGTGAGAGACATCAGTCCTGCTCCTCAGATCCGGTGGTTGAAGGCAACCGATATGACACGTCCACGGCTGTCGCTGTCATATCCGGATGGCCTGTTGCGGCGCTGTTCGAGCGTGCGGCCGAGACGACGGACGATCCGGTCGACAACGGTCCGTGCGGCTTCAACCGCATGCGCATTGCGGCGGCTGGCCGATTGCAGCGTTCGGACGGCATCCTCGAAGCTCTGGCGAACTTCGATCGGCAGGGCGCCCAGAACCTCGGGTTCCTTGCGCAGCCTGTACATCTCGATCTCGTAGGCCTCGGCGAGGGCAACCTTTTCATTCTGAAGCGCTTCCAGCCGCTCGATCTTCATCGCCCGCAGATATTCGGTCTCCTCGTCCAGGAGGTTCTGCAGCTGGAGCATCAAGGTCATGACCACGGTCACTTGTTCGAGCGGGCTCATTCCGGCTGTTCCTGCATCTTCAACATTTCCTTGAGCACGGCATCGGCAATGCCGATGCCGCCACTGCGGCTGATGAGCTTGGCGTATTCCTGCTGCAGCATGTCGGCGAACGGATTGCTGTCGCTATCCGCGAGTGGTCCACTGTCTTCGAGACCGGTCGACAGCCCGCGCAGGACCTGGGACAGGAACACGGATTCGAACTCGTCGGCTGTCGCCCGCATCCTTGCCGTCGGGACTGACCCTGCGGCATCGCTGGCGGGTGCACCGACATTGCCGTGGAAGTCGATGTTGCTCATGCTCACATCACCTCGATATCGGCCTGTAGCGCACCGGCTGCGCGGATGGCCTGGATGATGCTGATCATGTCGCGCGGCCCGATGCCGAGCGCATTGAGACCGTCCACCAGTGTTTCCAGGGTCACGCCGGGTTCGAGAACGACCAGCTTCTTGTCGTCGTTCTGATCGACCTGAACGTTGGTCTGGGGCTGCACAGCGGTCTGCCCGCCGGAAAATGGCGGCGGCTGAACCACTTGGGGATTCTCCGTGACCCGTACCGTGAGGTTGCCCTGGGCCACCGCCACCTTGGAGATGGTGACATTGGCGCCCATGACGATGATACCGGCACTTTCGTCGATCACGATGCGCGCAGGCTGGTCGGGTTCGACCCTCAACTGCTCGATGTCGGTGAGCAGGCGTGCGGTCTTGCCGGAAAAACGCTGCGGCAGCGGTATGCGTACCGTTGCGGAGTCGGTTGCCGAGGCCACATTGTCGCCGAGATGGCGATTGATGGCGGTCGCTATCCGTTCGGCGGTGGTAAAGTCGGGATTGCGCAGGGTGAGGCTGACGCTGCGCAGGTCATCGAGGGCGAACTCGACCTCCCGCTCGACAATCGCGCCATTGGGAATGCGTGCTCCGGTTGGTACGCCCCTGGTCACCGTCTCGGCATTGCCAGCCGCGGAAAAGCCTCCGACCGCCAGTGCTCCCTGACTGACGGCGTAGACCTCGCCATCGGCACCGACCAGCGGTGTCACCAGCAGCATGCCGCCGAGCAATGACTTGGCATCGCCCATGGCGCTGACACTGACGTCGATCCGGCTTCCCTGGCGCGCGAACGGTGGCAGTGTCGATGTGACCATCACTGCGGCGACGTTCTTCGTGTTGAGATTGGCACCACGGGTACTGACACCCAGGCGTTCCAGCATGGCCACCAGGCTCTCCTGGGTGAACATCGAATTGCGAAGCGAATCTCCGGTGCCATTTAGGCCGACAACGAGGCCATAGCCGACAAGCATGTTGTCGCGGACGCCCTCGAAATCGGCAATGTCCTTGATCCGCACCGACGCATTCGCGCCGGCACCAAGCATCAGGATCATCGTGGTCATGAGGACAAGGCGCAACAAGCATTTCCCCTTTCATCCGTGGCGGAAGTTCTCCGCTCAAGCTGCCGGAACCGACTCTGTCCGACTTCAAGCAAGAGGCGTGCCAATGTTCGGCATGCCTGCATTCTGACAGTTTCAGCGGGTGGAATTCGTCGATGTCACCGGCAAATTCATCCGCCCGTCGGCAAGTTTTGCCGGGTGGAGGATGAAATCGGGCGCCGGCAATCCCCGCCCATCGATCCCGGCCCTTTCACAAGCATCATTGCCCGGGTGAATGGTGGGTGGGCAGATGTTTATAAACGGTGAACGAGGATAAGTTTGTCGGTCCCGGTCATCTGCATTTCGCCGACCTTCTCGGTTCTGACCTGACTGCCCCGGAGATGGTCGAAGGTCGCGGCGGCGATGAGAATGGTCGTTCGCTCGGCGGGGCTGACCGACTTGCCGAGCTGTTCGAGGCGTTGTGCGACGTTTACCGTATCTCCGACGAGCGTGTAGTTCAGCCGTCCCGGCGCACCGATATTGCCGACAAGTGTCGGGCCGCTCTGGATTCCGATCCGGATCGCCGGTGATCCGGGGTCGGCCGCGAGTGCCGCACGGATGGCGAGCGCGGCCCGGCAGGCCCGTGCCGCGTGGTCGTCCTGAATTTCCGGGGCCCCCCAGAATGCCATCACGCTGTCGCCGATATATTTGTCGATCGTGCCGCCCTCAGCTTCGATGCATTCCTTGAGAATGGCAAAGTGATGGTTGAGGAAGGCCGCGACTGCAGCCGGATTTTTGCCCGTTGTATGCCGGGTGAAACCGACGATATCCGTGAACATCACGCTGACATCGAGTTCGCGTGAAGGGACGCCCGAGGCGCCGTGTGTCCGGATGAGATATTGTACAAGCCGGCGTGGTACATAAGCCTCGAACCACTTGAGGGCCGCGGTCATGCCGTTGAGGGCCTCGGTTGCGGTGTGCAATTCCCGGATCGAGCTCGGTGGAAGCGGTTCGAGCCGGTCGAACTGGAGATCGCCCACCTTGTGGGCAAAATCGGCCAAGCGTACCAATGGGCGGCTAAGTCGCCGTCCGATCCAGAACGTCAAGACCACGGCCGCGAGACTCACCACCAGGCTGAGCGCGATCAGTCCCATGAAACGCCGGACCTGTTCGCCCGCTTCGCTGGCAGGAACATGTGTGCCGATTGTCCAGGCGAGGTCCGTGAATCCCTTGACCTGCCTGGTGATGATGGCGCGACGGACACCATCGACCTCGATGGCCTTGCTCGTCGCGTTGACACCGGGGGCGATCTCGGAAAGCCGGTCCGGCTTGGCATCGTTGAACGCGGCCAGCACCCGGTCGGTGGCTTCGGCGACCTCGACCAGAGGATGCTCGGAAGTCAGGTCGGCCGTTGCGGGATCGAACCCGTTATAGCCGAGGATCCACCGGCCGCCATGCAGCACGAACACCGGCTGGCCGACTTCATTGGCCAGCACGGTCAACTGGCGGGCGAACGTGTCGATCTCGATGGCGGCCAGTACCAGCCGCTCCCTGCCGTCGCCGAGGTCGAGCCTGAGCCTGGCATTGATCACTGTCGTCCTGACGATGGGGCTCCATGTCGGAGGTCCCCAGACGACCCGGTCACCGGCGGAATCCCAGTCGAAGAATCCGTCTTCGCTTCCCGCATCGACCCTGAATTGTGAAAATTGCGGCGAACCGTCACGTTCCTGGTGAATCAGTCCCACGCCCCGCTCGACCACGCCAACGCCCTTGATCTGGTCGGCGGCTGCAAGCATGCCACGCAGGAAGTCGACGGTGCGTTCGTCCTTCAGCGACGGGTCGAGTTGACCACTCTGCATCCGATCGCGGATCAGTCGCAGGCGCGCTTCGACAGGATGCAGATAATTGATGACCCCGCGTTCGATGGCATCGAGCGTCAGGTTTATGCGGGCAGTAAGCAACTGGCGGGTATTTTCGCCCGCCGTGTAAAGGCTGCCGACAATAAAGGTGCCCAGCGTCACGACCAGCATCGCGCAGAAGGCAAGGGCGAGCGCCGTGGCCATCGAGAACAGGCATCGTGGTCGTCGTGTCAGCCGTGCGATCGGCGCCCCCCCGGATCAGACGTTGAAGCGGAAGTGAAAGACGTCGCCATCCTGCGCGACATAGTCCCTGCCTTCCAGTCTCATTCTTCCCGCTTCCCTGGCTCCCTGTTCGCCGCCAAGACGTACATAGTCGTCGAATGCTATGGTCTCCGCGCAGATGAAGCCACGTTGGAAATCGGTATGGATGACGCCCGCCGCCTCCGGTGCGCTGGCGCCTCGATGCACCGTCCAGGCCCGCGCTTCCTTGGGACCGACGGTGAAGAAGGTCAGCAGGTTCAGCAGTGCGTATCCTTCCCGGATGACCCGGTGCAGGCCCGGCTCATCGAGCCCGAGGCTTGCCAGGTACTCGCTCCGGTCGGCCGCGGGCAGGGTGGTGAGTTCGGCCTCGATTGCAGCCGAGACGACAACGCTGCCGGCCCCGATGCCTTCGGCCATGGCCGCGGCTCCGGCGCTTGTGGCATTGCCGGCGGCAGCCGAGCCCTCGTCGACGTTGAGAACGAACAGAACGGGCTTGGAAGTGAGGAGATTGAAGGAGCGGAGCGCTGTGCGCTGGTCGTCGTCAAGCTTGAGCGACCGGGCCGAACGCCCTTCCTGCATCAAGGGCAGGATCTGTTCGAGCAGGGCCAGGCGGGATCTGGCATCCTTGTCCTGTCCGCGTACCCGCTTGACCAGCGAGTCCCTTTGTCGCTCCAGGCTGTCGATGTCGGCGAGCAGCAGCTCCGTTTCAATCAGTTCGGCATCGCGCAGAGGGTCGATCGAGCCTTCGACATGAGTGATGTCGTCATCCTCGAAACAGCGCAGGACATGCAGGATCGCGTCGACCTCGCGAATGGCTCCGAGGAACTGGTTGCCCAACCCCTCGCCCTTGGAGGCTCCCCGGACGAGCCCGGCGATATCCTTGATTTCCAGCTGGGTTGCGATGGTTTTGACCGACTTCGCCAGTTGCGCCAGCCGGTCGAGGCGGGGATCGGGTACGGGAACCCTGCCGATGTTGGGTTCGATGGTACAAAATGGATAGTTCGCGGCTGCAGCCGCGGCCGTTTCCGTCAGGGCATTGAAAAGTGTCGATTTGCCGACATTGGGCAGACCGACGATGCCGCAGTTGAAACCCATTGCGGTTCCTTGTCTCTTGGCGTGCCGTGGATGATGGGCTTGTGGCCAAAATGCGCGGCAGATGCAAGGGGCGCGGCGGTCGCGTTTTTCACAGCAGACAATCGGGAAACGGCATGTCCGGACAACGCTACCGCGGGCGATGAAAAAGAAGAAGCCCCCCGAAAATTTCGGAGGGCTTCGTTCGGCAGTATGACCGGTTTTGAGACGGTCTTAGCCGACGCGCTTCAGGTTCTCGGCCGAGCTCTTGCCGTTTCTGCCACGGACCAGCTCGTACTCGATTTTTTCACCCTCGCGCAGGCCGTCCATGCCGGCCCGCTCGACAGCGGAAATGTGGACAAAGGCGTCAGGGCCGCCATTGCTGGGCTGGATGAAGCCGTAACCCTTCGTGGTGTTGAACCACTTAACAGTACCAGTCTGCAAAACTTGACCTCTAAGAGTAGTGCATCGCCAGCGACGTGCTTGCGATGAGGATAATTCCACGGCACCCGAAGAGTGTTCCATTGGAACTAGCCCGCATCGGTTATGGAGCACGGACCGCCGCGACGCAAGCGCTTCTTTCATCCGGCGGATGATTGCGCTATTGGGGGATAATGCGCAAACGGGGAAGGTATCGTATGTTAGGCAAACGTCGTTTCGGTCGGACGGGGCACATGAGTTCATGCGTGCTGTTTGGCGGTGCTGCGCTCAAGGATGTCGACCAGTCGGTTGCGGACAGGGTTCTGGACCTGTTGCTCGAACATGGTGTCAACCACATCGATACGGCCGCAAGCTATGGCGACAGCGAGCTTCGTATCGGCCCGTGGATGGACCGCCATCGCGATGATTTCTTCCTCGCGACCAAGACCGGCGACCGCAGCTACAAGGGTGCGCGGGATAGCATCGGGCGTTCGCTCGAACGCCTGCGCACGGACCATGTCGATCTCATTCAGCTTCATGCCCTGATCCATCCCGACGAGTGGGACGAGGCGATGGGCGAAGGAGGTGCGCTGGAAGCCTGTGTCGAGGCGCGGGAACAGGGGCTGGTGCGATATATCGGCGTCACCGGGCATGGCTGGAATGTTGCCGCGATGCACCGGCGTTCGCTGTTGCGCTTCGATTTCGATTCCATTCTCCTGCCCTATAACTGGTTCACGGCCCACCACGGCACTTACGCGAGGGATTTCGAGGATGTGGTGGCGCTGGCCGAACGCCGTGACGTGGCCGTGCAGACGATCAAGTCGATTGCCCGCGGTCCATGGTCGGCCATCATGGAGCGTCGGCGGGCGACCTGGTACGAACCGCTGGAAGAGGAGGAAGACATCGGTGTCGCTGTGAAATGGGTTCTCGGGCGTCCGGGAGTGTTCCTGAATTCCGTGGGTGATGTCGACCTGCTGCCGGCTGTCCTGCGCGCGGCATCGGGAAGCGATGAACCGGAAGCCATGCCCGACAATGCGGTCATGGCGGAAATGAGCCAGCGCATGGGACTTTCCAGCATATTCGGCCTCTGACACCCCGGCGAGGTCGTTCGTCGGAGACGTGACGTATGGCGGCACCTTTTCCCGAGTGGGAAAGGTGCCGTTTTCTTTTCATTGCTGTCGGTAAAAAATGTGCCGCATGAGGATATCGATGTGACGACGACGAACTGTTTTCCGTGTTGTTATCAAGAATGAATTAATGGCAATTCAAACTACGGTAGAATTCAAAGGATTTACAAAATAATTAAAAATATAATTTGAATTAACGTTAATAAAAAAGAATGGTGAATGATCGTTTTATTTGTAGCGTTAACGGGATGAAATGATGATATTGCAGTTCATCGAAGCGGCGGGATGAACTTCAGGGTTTGCCGCAGACTTCGAGAAGATGATCGACAGTTCTGCGGGAAGAAGACATGCGTTACCTGGCATTGGGCGTTGCGGTTGTTGTGGCGGGTCTTTCGGTTCGGGCCGAGGCCTTCCAGGATGACTGGCGCGGGCGGGGTCTGGAGACGCCCATCGGCGTCGACGGCGGCCGCATGGAAGAAGGCCCGATGCCGTTTCTGCGCGACGAGATGGGTCGCCGGGTCGAGGTGCGTGCGCCCTACGGCACGACGCTGTCCACGGCCATCGGCAACCTGATCAATGTCCAGGCAGGCCGCGGGGCCACGGTGGTGATCAACGCGATGCAGATCAACACCGGCAACCAGCGGGCCACCACCACCATCGACGGTTCCACCGCCGATGCCATGCTGAAGAATGTCGAGACCGTCGAGCCGGCGGCCGGCCCGGCCAACTGAGCCTTCCTTTCCCCCATCATCGTCCCCATGGCCCGGCCGGCCTCCACCCCTGACCACCGACGGATAGCGATATCTCGATCCCCGGATCGACAACAAACAAAAGGTTCGACCATGCTGAGCAAGATTTCCCTGAAGAGGGCGTCGGCGGCCCTGTGCTGTCTGGCCGCCACCGCCTGCACCAATCCCTACGCCACCGGCGGCAACTACGCCTCGCCGATCGGCGGCGCCCCGGTCCTGGAGAACCCCTCGCTCTACACCCCCGCGCTCACCTGCCTGTCCCTGGAGATGGCGATGAAGGGCCGCGGCCCGGCCACCGTCACCGTCGGCAAGATCCTCGACTATACCGGCAAGGACGACCTCGAGACCGGCAAGCGGCTGACCCAGGGTGCCGCCCTGATGGCGATGTCCGCGCTGGGCAAGGCGAAGATCCCGCAGGTCGAACGCTTCGACACCTCGGTCACCGAGCTCGAACTCAAATGGGCCGACAACAAGCTCATCGGCGACCCCGCCTCGGACAAGGGCTACCGGCCGATCCTCGCCGGCCAGATCGAGGGGTCCGACTACCACATCATCGGCGGCATCACCGAGATGAACTACAACATCCGCTCGAACAATGTCGAACTGCTGTTCGACGCCTTCTCCGGCAGCGGCCGCACCTACGTCATGAACATCGGCGTCGACCTGCGCCTGGTGAACAGCCGCACGCTCAAGGTGGTCGACACGGTGTCCTACCAGAAGCAGGTCATCGGCCGCGAGATCCGCGCCGGCGTGTTCGAGTTCTTCGGCAACAAGGTGTTCGACCTCGGCCTCGGCGAACGCTCGCTCGAACCCATCCAGCTGGCCGTCCGTTCGGTCATCGAGCGCGGCGTGTTCGAGCTGATGCGCGACCTGCACAAGCTGCCGCGCAACACCTGCGGCGACGTGCTCGGCCATTCCGACGCCCAGATGGAGGATGCCTCCGCCATCAGGACCGGGTCCTGACCGCCGCCCGCCGCTTCCCTTCCACCCTTTCCATCCACCCCCGCGAGCCGGCTTCCCCCATCCGGTCCGGTTCGCCCCTGACGAACGCTCAACCCCCCAAGGAGAAAACCTGATGCGTATGTTCACCCTCACCGCCCTGGCCACCGTCCTGGCCGCCTCGGCCGCCGTCTCCGCCCAGGCCCAGGACTGCGGCACCGACTGCGTCGTCTCGCCGGTCGAGATCCACCTCGACAAGGACATCTACCTCAACGGCACCAGCGGCCTGAAGCTCTCCAACGTCAAGGTCGTCGCCCCCGAGGTCGAAATCCCCGTCATCCCCCCCGTCTCCCTCGACAACGCCGTCGAACTCTACCAGTCCAACACCGGCGACATCTCCGCCACGAAGAATCTTACCACGACGGGTGTAGCCGAAGTCGAGGCTTCCTCGACGGCAATCGCCAACGTCGCCAACATCGACGTCCAGGGCGGCCTTTCCCTCGAGGGTGCGCAGGCCAACAGTGGTGATGTGATGTCGACCCTGAACGTGACGTCCACTGACGCCGAGACCGCCAACATCACGGCGACCGCCATCGGCAACGCCGTCAACGCCACCACCACCGGCGACGCCATCTTCGACATGCGCCAGACCAACAGCGGCGACACGATCTCGGCGATGGTCGATGCCAATATCCATGGCACGGGTGGCGTCGGCGAGGTCAACACGGCCGCCACCGCCATCGCCAACAGCTTCAGCATCAATTTCGACGGTTCGGCCATCGGTTCTGTCGCACAGGAGAACTGCGCCGACGTCATTGCCAGCAACACCGACACGATCAATGTCTGGCGCGATCCGGCCACCGCCACCGCCATCGGCAATGCCATCAACATCACCAAGACGGCTTCCAAGTAAGTCTTCTTGCGACTTGTTTCAGCATGACTTGGGGGCAGCTTCGGCTGCCCCTCTTTTTTTGCCTTCCGGTTCCGCCAGCCGGTGACGTATCCGTCGATCGGGGGTGTTCCGCTTGGCAAACCTGTTGCAAGTACTCGGCACAACTGGGAAGATTTGTCCGCGATCAATGAATAATCCGGCTCGTACCGGAAGTTCCAGGGAAGGAGAGTGAAAATTGTCGGATGACGAGACCTTGTCGGCATGGAAGCCGGGTATCCGATCGGTGCTGCCGCGTGCATTCATGCCCATGGTCTCGATGTTTCATCCGGAAAACATGCGGATTTCGTTCGAGGAACTGAACGAACGGGCCGATTTTACCGGACTGGAACGTGAAGAACTCGCGGTCTTCACACCGGGGCGTCTGGCTCTCCATTCTCTTTTGATCCGTATTACCGCGAATGTCGAAATCTCTGATGGGCGGCATTATCGCGATCTGGGAATCAATTTCCGGTCGATTGCTGCCGAGCTGGAAAGAACCCATCTCGAACCGCTGATGCCGCAGATCGAACGGGCCTACGGGACGTTGCGCGACGATGTCCTGAAGATCACGGGCGACTGGCTGAGATCGGCACTCGACCCCGCAGTCGGGACCGAAACAAATCATGCTCCTGAAAAGCGCGGGCTATTCGGTCTTGGGGCGCTATTCTCCAGGCGGCATCGAGCGCCGGCCCCTCAGGTTCCGGCAGCAGCGCCCGATCTCGGGAACATCCTTGCGGATCTCGCCATCACGGTCGATCGGGCCGGTGACGAGAAGGTCGAACGCAGCCTGCGCAGCCTGCACAAGCTTCTGACGGCAATTTCGATCCGTTACGGGCGGATTGTCGGCGATCCGGAAAGGCTGGTCGAAATTTCCACTGACATGGCCATGAATGTGCTCGGTTCGGCACATCTGGGCGAACTGGTGGAGGAAGGGTTCCATGCAGCCGCGACAGGTGCCGGTTGTCGGCTGCTGCCCGCCCAGAGCGAACCGGTGGTCATGAACGTCAAGGGCGCATCGGCCGCCGGCAAGAGCACGATGCGTCCGCTGCAGCACGATCTGGCGGTTCGGCTCGGACTGAACTGGGAGGATTTCGCGCTCATCAGCCCGGACATATGGCGGAAATATCTGCTGGACTATGACGGTCTGGGTGATGCATGGCGCTATGCCGGCACCCTGTCGGGACAGGAGCTCAAGTTCGTCGATCGCAAGCTCGACCTCTACATGACCATGAAGGGCCGGAAAAACCAGATCCCGCACATGCTGATCGACCGCTTCCGGTTCGACAGCTTTGCCGAAATGGACGTCAATCGCGGCGAGCATCGGCTGCTCACCCGTTTCGGGCACGAGATCTTCATGACCTTCATGGTCACGCCGCCTCAGGAGACGGTCGAACGGGCCTGGAGGCGCGGCCTCAGCGTCCAGCGGTTCAAGGCGGTGGACGATCTGCTCGACCACAATGTCGAGGCCTATTCAGGTATGCCGCCGCTCTTCTTCCGCTGGGCCTGCCGTACAGACAAGCGGGTTCACTACGAATTCCTCGACAACAGCGTGGCGCAGGAAATGCGGCCGCCGACCATTGCCTTCGGCGATCGGGGTGAACTGGTCATCCTTCGGATCGGGGGACTCATCGATATCGAGCGTTTCCGTAAGATCCGCCTCGATGCGCGCTCGGCGGAGGACCTCTACCCACCCGACGGCGAAATGGCTGCATCGGCCAATACCACCTTCCTGCGGCAATGCGCAGAGCGACTGGTCCGTCTGCGTTTTGCCGATCCTGCCACCGGCAAGGTGTTCGCCACCCGCGAAGGCGGACGGTTGACGGTCCTCGATGCGGGGCTCTTCGATCATGCGTTGGAAGACGGGAATTTCCGGGCGGGAATGGAAGCCATCGACAAGACGGCGGTCGATGGCGGGTACTCCCTCTGTGTCAGGGATGAGTGGCTCGACGAGAAGGGCACGCGGACGATGGGCCAGTGGGGATCGCGCCCCGCCTTCAGGCAGGCCGGTGATGTCGGCGCTCAGGAATAGCCCCGCTGGCGATCGCGTTCGCGGGCTGCGGCGGACCGCTCTTGCGGGTCGCCATAACCGCCGCCACCAGGGGTCTGGACCTCGATCACGTCACCGGGCGACAGGGCGATGGCCTGAGCCTTCGACAGGTGGGGCGGGTCCGTCACCCGGCCATCGGCATGACGGATGACGATGCGGTTGACGGCGCCATCCTCTCCGCCCAGTGCCCCTTGCGGCCCGGTTCGCCCGTGATCCATGATGAAGGACACCTGCGCTGAACCGCGGCGCAGCTTCATCGCGTAGCTCAGTCCCATGCCGCCGCGATGACGGCCATCGCCGCCCGAACCCTCGCGCAGGCCATAGCGTTCGAACAGGACGGGAAAATACTGTTCGGTCACCTCGATGGGTGCGCTCTTCGAGATGCCGATGGTCGAGCACCCGTAGGACAGCCCGTCATGATCGGCATTGCCGCCATACCCGCCGCCGGTGATGAAATACATGACGAAGGGACGTTCCTTCTCGGGATCGATCCCCCCCATGACGAGATTGCCGGACGTGCCCGCCGGTGCCGCCGTCACCCGTTCGGGAATCAACTGCACCATGGCCGCGAACACGGCCTCGGCAATGCGCTGGCTGACCTCGGCGGCACAACCCGATACCGGACGGGGATATTCCGCATAGAGGAACGTTCCCCGCGGGTCCCTGATCTTCAGCGGCTCGAACATCCCCGCATTGATCGGAACCTCGGGGAAGATGTGCTTGATGGCGAGGAATACCGAGGAACGGGTCGTGGCGATGACGCTGTTCATCGGCCCGCGGCAGGGCGGGCTCGAACCCTCGAAATCGAAATGCAGGTCCTGATCGCGCTTTTCGAGGCGCAGGCGGATGGTGAGCGGTTCATTGACCACGCCGTCACTGTCGACGATGGCCTCGGAATGATAGATGCCATCGGGCAATGGCTCGATCTTGGCGCGCATCTGGATCTCGGCGCGGGCCCGCAGCTCGCCGATGGCCTCGTCGATGGTGTCCTCACCATAGCGATCGAGCATCGCAGCAAGGCGTTTCGCACCGACGTTGAGGGCGGCCTTCTGGGCGCGGATGTCGCCGATGCGCTGTTCCGGCACGCGGATATTGGCATTGATGATGCGCAGGATCTCCGTGTCCATCCGCCCTCGCTTGTAGAGCTTGACCGGCGGCAGGCGCAGGCCCTCCTGCTGGACCTCGGTGGCATTGGCCGAAAAGCCGCCCGCCACGGCGCCGCCGATATCCGGCCAGTGGCCGGTATTCGCCAGCCAGCAGAACAGTCGGCCGCCATGGTAGAAGGGCTGGACGAAGCGCACATCCATGAGATGGGTGCCACCCAGATAGGGATCGTTGACGATGTAGACATCGCCGTCTTCGGGCGCTGCGACCTCGCCCTTGCGCACGGCGTCGATGACTCCCATGGTCGAATATTGCATGGTGCCGACGAAGACCGGCAGACCCAGTTCTCCCTGGGCCACCAGTTCCCCGCTGTCGCGATGATAGATCCCGTCGGAGCGGTCATTGGCCTCGGCAATGATCGGACTGAAGGCCGAGCGCGAGAACGCCAGATCCATCTCGTTGCAGACCTGCACGAGACCGTTCTGGATAACCGTGAGCGTGACCGGGTCGAGTGCCATGCGGACCTCCAAGCATCAGGCCCCTGCCGGCCCTGCGGAACCGAGTCTAGCGGTGAACCGGTGACATGTCATGCAGAGTATCAGTCGCCGTATCTGCCTTGAGAACATATTGGAATTGTCGTATTATCGTCATCATTCGGTCGATTTTATTATTCGATTTATTTTTGACAGGAGGCATGAAGATGAGCAAATTGCTTGTTTGCTGCGATGGCACTTGGAATGATGAAAGGGATGAGACCCATGTCTGGCGCATCGCCACGGTGGCCAAGGCAGATCCGGACATCATCGACAGCTCAAGGGTCCATTACGATTCCGGTGTCGGAACGGACGATCCGAAGGACACCGACAACGGTCAGGGCGTTCTGCGATGGCTGGCCGACTGGATAGGCGGAGGAGCCTTCGGCAAGGGCATCTCGAAGAATATCGTCGAGGCCTACGAGTTCATCGTCGACCGTTACGAACCGGGCGACGAGATCTACATGATCGGATTCTCGCGCGGGGCATTCACCGTGAGAAGCCTGGCCGGGTTGATGGGACAATGCGGTCTGGCTGCAAGGAACAGCGGTCCTGCCGTCTGCAAGACGGCCTACGAAGCCTATCGCTATCGCGACGATGAGGCCATGGGCAAGGATCTCCTCAAGACATGGAACGAATCCGCGGACGGGAAGGCGGCGCGCCGTGAGGTGCCGATCGCGTTTCTCGGCGTGTTCGACACGGTGGGTGCGCTGGGCATTCCGATCGGCATACTCCAGCGGGGCGACGAGTTGCTGAACCCGCGGCGCAAGGTCCAGTTCCATGACACCAGGCTGGGCAAATCCGTCCTTCATGCCGCTCAGGCCCTCGCGGTCGACGAGCATCGCGGCCCGTTCGTGCCGACCTTGTGGACCGGCGGGGAACGGTTCCCGGGACAGAAGATCCGTCAGGTCTGGTTTTCGGGCGTTCACTCCGATGTTGGCGGCGGATATCCGGAAAAGGAACTCGCCGGCATTCCCCTCGCGTGGATGCTGGGCGAAATGGCCGAGGCCGGGCTCGATCTGCGTCACGCCATACCCGAAAGCGGCGATTATCGCGGCGAAATGCATGACTCGATGTCGGCAGCCTACAAGCTGGCCGACCTGCTGCCGTCGATGCGAAGCCGGGTACGGCCCATCGGGGCGAAACGGTCGCCGGACGCGGATGGCAAGCCCGTCGCGGTGCCGGGCGAGGCCCTGAACTGGTCGATACAGGAGAGAATCCTGGCCGGCCCCGTCATTTCCGGCCGGAGGAAGGGAGACTATCGTCCCGTCAATATTCAGCTCGACGATGGTCTCCATATCCATGGCGATATCGGCCTGACGACGTCCGACCGGCGTCGGGAAGGTCGACAGGCGGAAGAAATCGCCGGGCAGATCGCCGGTATCGGCTTTTGCACCTTTGTCGGGTCGAGCCGGACGGGCACGCGGGCGCGCTTCTCGGCGGACCTCCCGCCTGCCGATCAGCTGGTGGCGTCGGACGTGCGGCTGATGGCCGATGCGGTGGAACTGACGGAACGCATGGCAAGGATCGTCTGGGTCGCGAGGGACCACAGGGAACTCGGCCTGCAGTTCGTCTAGCCGCTGCGCCCTGCCCGGCAGGACGGCGGGCGGGGCGGTCCGGTCCGGCGGAACTTTACGATGTTTCGCTGCTCCCCTATACCTCGCGCCGCGCGTTGCCGCGCAAGGGCCGAACGAGTGAGTGGGAAGAGAGACGTGAGCGAGGTTGGCGCGGACAGCGGGGTGGTACATCTGGCCTTGCCCAAGGGGCGGATGCAGGAAAACGTCATGACGATCCTGCATGATGCCGGCGTGCGCCTGTCCTATGACCGGCGGGGCTATCGCCCGTCGATCTCGCTCGAAGGCTTCGAGACCAAGATCCTCAAGCCGCAGAATATCGTCGAGATGCTGCATGCGGGGTCACGCGACATCGGCTTTGCCGGTGCCGACTGGGTAGCCGAGAAGGAGGCCGATCTGGTCGAGCTGCTCGATACCGGGCTCAATCCGGTGCGGATCGTCGCTGCGGCCGACCCGGCCTTTCTCGTCGACGGCAGTCCGCCATCGACGCCGTTCACGGTGGCCACCGAATATGAGCGGCTCACCCGTGACTGGCTCGCGCGGGAACATCTCGACGCGAGGGTGGTCCGGTCCTACGGTGCTACCGAGGTATTCCCGCCCGAAGATGCCGACTGCATCGTGGACAACACCGCCACGGGAGCGACGCTCAAGGCCAACGGACTTTCGATCTTTGCCGATGTGATGCGTTCCTCGACACGGCTCTACGCCCATCCGCGCTCGCTGGACGTGCCGGAGAAGCGCGGGCGGATCGAGTTCTTCTGCCTGCTGGTCCGCTCCGTTCTGGATGCCCGCACCCGGGTGATGATCGAAATGAATGTCAGCAGTGGCGATCTCGAAACGCTGGTAGATCTGCTGCCCTGCATGCGCGAGCCGACCATATCGCCGCTGCATGGCGGGCAGGGCTATGCGGTCAAGGCGGCGGTCCCGCGGGTCGGGCTGCCCGGTCTGATCGGCGACATCAAGGCGGCCGGCGGATCGGACATCGTGATTTCCGAGATTGCGCAGATCGTCGGGTAGGAACGGCACCGGGTAGGAACGGCACATGGACAAGCGACAGGCGACCGTCGAGCGGGCGACTTCCGAAACGGAGATCCGGCTCACGCTCAACCTCGACGGCAGCGGCGAGGGAGAGATCGACACCGGGCTCGGTTTCCTCGACCACATGCTGACCGCACTGACCCGACATGCGCGCTTTGACCTGCAACTGGCCTGTTCGGGCGATCTTCAGGTGGACGATCATCACACCGTGGAGGATTGTGCCCTGGCGCTGGGCCGGGCCATCAACGAGGCGCTGGGCGATCGTGCCGGCATCCACCGCTTCGCCCACGCCTACGCCCCGCTGGACGAGGCGCTGGTGCGGGTGGTCGTCGACCTTTCGGGAAGACCCTTTTCCAGTGTCGACCTGGGATTCGTGCGGCCGAGCGTGGGGGACGTGGCCACCGAGAACCTGACGCACTTCTTCCAGTCGCTCGCTGCCAGCGGGCGCATGTCGCTTCATGTCGACCTTGTCCGCGGGGAGAATGACCACCATCGTGCGGAAGCCGCGTTCAAGGCCCTGGCGCTGGCCCTGCGGCAGGCCGTGTCCCGGGGAGGGTATGGCGACATTCCCAGCACCAAGGGGATGCTCTGATCATGCCTGACGTCGTCATCGTACCGACCGGAACCGCCAACATCGCCTCGGTCAAGGCGGCATTCCGCAGGTTGGGGGCCGAGCCCCGGATTGCGGAAACCGGGAGTGACATCGAACAGGCCAGTCACGTCATGTTGCCGGGCGTCGGTGCGTTCGGTGCCTCCATGCGGCGCCTGCAGGAGCGCGGGATGGACCGGCCGCTGATCGAGCGGGCCAGGGCGAATCGGCCCACCATCGCGATCTGTGTCGGTCACCAGCTCCTGTTCGAGAGCAGCGACGAGAGCCCCGGGGTGCGCGGGCTGGGGATCGCGCCCGGCCACATCACCCGCTTCGGCGAGGGCGTGCGGGTGCCGCAGTTCGGCTGGAACCAGGTGGAGACCGGCGACGACGCCTTGTTGCTCGAAGATGGCTGGGCCTACTTTGCCAACAGCTATCGCGCCGGGACGGCCTCGGGCTGGCGTGTGGCCCACTCCGATCATGGCGGCCGGTTCGTTGCCGCCATGCAACTGGGGAATATCATCGGCTGCCAGTTTCATCCCGAACTGTCAGGTCCCTATGGCGAGGCGCTTCTGTCGCGATTTCTGGAGCAAAGGGCATGATCGCATCACGGATCATCCCGTGTCTCGACGTCAGCCACGGGCGTGTGGTCAAGGGAGTGAAGTTTCAGGGGCTACGGGATGCCGGCGATCCGGCCGAGCGCTCCCTGCTCTATCAGGACCAGGGGGCGGACGAGATCGTCATTCTCGATGTCTCGGCTACGCCCGAGGGACGCGGGAACCAGCATTCGACGGTTGCACGGGTGCGCGAACGACTGTCCATTCCGCTCACCGTGGGCGGCGGGGTGCGGGTCGAGGACGATGCTGCGGCATTGCTCGATGCCGGTGCCGACAAGGTGTCGGTCAATACGGCGGCGGTCAACGATCCCCTGATCCTCACTCATATCGCCGAGCGCTTCGGCAGCCAGTGCTGCGTGCTCGCGATCGATGCCGCCATGCGCGACGGCCGTTTCGAGGTGCTGGTCAAGGGGGGGCGGGAAGGAACCCGCATCGACGCGGTGCAATGGGCCCGGGAAGCGCAGGAGCGCGGCGCCGGTGAAATCCTGCTCACCTCGTGGGATCGCGACGGGACGCGCGAGGGTTTCGATCTGCCCTTGACCCGGGCCATCGCCGAGGCGGTGCATGTGCCGATCATCGCATCCGGTGGCGCCAATTCGGCCCTGCACATGAAAGAGGCCTTCGACGCGGGGGCCGATGCGGTGCTGGCCGCCTCGATCTTCCATGACGATGATCTGACCGTCGGCGATGTGAAGATGTGGCTGATGGAGCATGGCGTGACCATTCGTCCGTCGTGATCCGGATCGCCGTCAGAAAGATGCCGGCGGCTCATCGACGGAAAATGTTTGGCATCGCTGGTTATGGTAGCCATCATGGGCTGATCTTCGGATGAGGAGGAGAGGGTGCTCATGTCGGATCACAAGGGCTCGTGCCTGTGCGGCAAGGTACGTTTCACCGCGCGGGAAATTCATGGTGAGCATCATGTCTGCCACTGCGGAATGTGCCAGAAATGGGCGGGAGGGCCGGTATTCGCGGCCATGGCCGATGGCGTTTCTTTCGAAGGTGGGGACTTCATCAAGACGTACAGTTCGTCGGAGTGGGCGGAGCGGGGTTTCTGCTCGAACTGCGGCTCGAACCTGTACTATCGCCTGAAGGACAGCGGGCAGTACATCATGGCAACCGGCCTGTTCGACGACAAGTCGGTGTTCAAGGTCGTTGGCGAGATCTTCATCGACCGCAAGCCGCCGGGCTACGACATTGCTGGCGATCATCCCCGCCTGACGGAAGCGGAAACTTTCGAGATGTTTGCCAAACAGCAACAATCTACGGAATAGGTCGGTCGACAGAGTGGAGTTGCAGGCTCCCGGCAATCAGTCCTGTTCGGTCGACGCGAGCAACGAGGCATTGCCGCCGGCGGCCGTCGTGTCGATGCACAAATGGCGTTCGAGTGACAGCATTTCCTCGCCGTTGCGACTGTCGACAAGCGGCATGATGGGTCCGTTGCGCGCTGCCAGTGCCTTGCGGATGGCTCGCTGGCGCGGCTCGTCCGCCCATGAAATGATGGCGCCGATCCCTTCTCCGTCCGCGAGTGCAGCCGGATCGAGCGTGCCATCGATGCAGTCGGCATCGTCCGGTCCTGCACCTTCGGCAACAATCAACACCCGGTTGCCATGTTGCCGGGCCATGCGTGCCTGAATTCTCGCCGCGCTCGCACCGGGTCCGAGACACAGCACGATACCGCGCGGATAGTGGCTGAGTCGGTTGGATTCACCGGTCGGCCCGGGCATGTCGAGGACCTCGACGGCAGCTTGATCCGGTGCTGTCAGCCCACGCAGGGTTTCCTGGAGTTGCTGCCCGGTCACGGTCTTGCCAACGGCAACATCCGCGACCACCTTGCTTTTACCGCAGAAGCGCTGGAGATAGGAGGGGCCGCCGGCCTTCGGCCCGGTTCCCGACAGGCCCTCGCCGCCGAATGGCTGCGAGCCGACGACGGCGCCGATCTGGTTGCGGTTGACATAGATGTTGCCGGCCCTGATGCGATCGACGATCTGCTGGACGCGGTCGTCGATGCGCGTGTGCAGGCCGAAGGTCAACCCGTAGCCCTTTGCATTGACGGCGTCGACGACGGCATTGATTTCATCAGCGTCGAAGGTCGCCACGTGGAGAACGGGACCGAAAATCTCCTGTTCCAGTTCGGAGATTCCATCCACTCGCAGAACGGTTGGCGCGACGAAATGGCCCTGCAAGGGGGCGTCGAGCCGCTTCAGCAGTCGGCCATTCTTTTCCATCGCGGCGATGTAGTTCGCGATCATATCATGCGCCTCCCGATCGATGACCGGACCGATATCGGTGGCAAGCGACCATGGATCGCCGAGATCGAGGGCATCCATGGCACCGTACAGCATGGTCAGGAACTTTTCGGAGATATCCCTTTGCAGATAGAGGACCCGCAATGCGGAACATCTCTGTCCGGCACTCTGGAACGCCGAGGCGATGATGTCGCGGACGGCCTGTTCTGGTAGTGCCGTGCTGTCGACAATCATCGCATTGAGACCGCCTGTCTCGGCGATCAGGGGAGCGCCGGGAGGTGCATTTTCCGCCATCGACCTGTGGATCAGCCGCGCGGTGTCGGTCGATCCTGTAAAACAGATGCCATCCACCCGCGGGTCGGCAGTCAACCGGGCACCCACACGGGCTCCGTCGCCCGGAAGCAGCTGGAGAACGTCGCGCGGTATCCCGGCTTCATGCATCAGGGAAACGGCGCGTGCGGCCATCAGCGGCGTCTGTTCGGCGGGTTTGGCCAGCACCGTGTTACCCGTCACGAGAGCTGCGGCGATCTGGCCGGTGAAGATGGCCAACGGGAAATTCCACGGCGAAATGCAGACAAATACGCCGCGCGGTGGACCGAGCTCGGCAGTCTCGGCCTCATTGGCATAATAACGCAGGAAATCTACCGCCTCGCGAATTTCCCCAACCGCATCGAGCAGCGTCTTGCCCGCTTCCCGCGCGGCAATCGCGAACAGCTCGGGCGCATGCTCCTCGTAGAGGTCGGCTGTCCGACGCAACAGGGCCGCCCGTTCGCCTGTGGTCCTGTCTGCCCACGACTTCCTGGCTGTCGTGGCTGCCGCAAGGGCTCTCTCGATATCGGACGGCACGGCATCGGCGACCGAGCCGACGACGTCGGTCGGGTCGGCCGGGTTGACGATGTCATGACGGTCGGCACCCTCGACGGCGTCATCCGCGATCAACGGCCCACAATGCCACTGGTGTCCCCTGGCGAACGGCGCCCGTGTCCTGTCGAGGGTGTCGATCGTGACCGGATCGGCCAGATCGAACCCCATGGCATTGCGCCGTGCCTTGCCATAGAGCATCGGCGGGGTACGGATCAGGGTGTTGGGAATGGAACCGGCGTGCCGTTCCAGCATGGCGAACGGGTCCGCGGCGATCCGTGCCGGGGGGATGGACTCGTTGACGATCTGGTTGACGAATGAACTGTTGGCCCCGTTCTCAAGCAGGCGGCGGACCAGATAGGCCAGCAGGTCGTGATGGGCGCCGACCGGGGCATAGATCCGGCACCGCGTCCGTTCACGCTTCCTGACTGTCTCGTGCAGCGTCTCGCCCATACCGTGCAGGCGCTGGAACTCGAACCTGTCATGGCCGATTCCCAGCATGTTCGAGAGATGCAGGACGGCGGCAATCGAGTGGGCGTTATGAGTGGCGAATTGCGGATAGATGCGATCGGTTCTGCCCAAAAGCAGCCGGGCACAGGCGATATACGATATGTCCGACCACGGCTTGCGGGTGAATACGGGGTAGGACTCAAGGCCCAGAACCTGGCCGCGCTTGATTTCGGTGTCCCAATAGGCTCCCTTGACCAGGCGGATCATGATCCTCCGGTCATGCTTTTCGGCCAGCGCATGCAGCCACTCGATGACATCGACAGCCCTGCGGCCGAATGCCTGGACCACCACGCCGAGCCCACGCCAGTGTCGCAGTGACGGGTCCGCGACGATGGCTTCGATCACATCGAGCGAAAGGTCGAGCCGGTCGGCTTCCTCCGCATCGATATTGAGGCCGATGCCCGCACTTTGCGCAAGCAGGGCCAGCGAGCGGGCACGGGCGATCAGCTCCGGGAGCATGGTCTCGCGCTTGGCGAATTCGTAGCGTGGATGCAGGGCCGACAGCTTGACCGAGATGCCGGGATTGTCCGGTATATCCTTGTGGATGCAGGCCGGCTCAAGCGCCGTGATGGACCGCGAATAGGCCAGATGGTAGCGCTTGGCATCAGCCTCCGTTCGGGCCGCTTCCCCCAGCATGTCGTAGGAATGCGTGTAGCCGCGCTTCTCCAGATCGGCGGCGCGCTTCATCGCCTCCTCGATGGTGCGGCCCAGCACGAACTGTCCGCCCAGCTCCCGCATCGCCTGGCCGACGGCCTTTCGGATCACCGGCTCTCCCAGACGGCGGATCGCGCCGCGCAGCGCGCCGGCAATGCCCTCCTCGCGATCGTCGTGGAGAACCTTGCCGGTGATCAGCAATGCCCATGTGGAAGCATTGACCAGCGACGAACTGGAGTGACCAAGATGGCTTCCCCAGTCCGACGGCGCGATCTTGTCCTCGATCAGCGCGTCGATGGTCTCCGCATCGGGAACGCGCAGAAGTGCTTCGGCCAGGCACATCAGCGCCACGCCTTCCCTGGTCGAAAGCCCGTATTCGGCCAGCAGGGTCTCCATGAGCCCCGGATCAGAGGATTGACGCACGGCCTCGACCAGCTCTTCGGCGGATTTCGAGATGTCGGCGCGCGCGGCCGGTCTGAGGTCGGCCAGCATCACCAGCCGGTCCAGAACTTCCGCTTCGGGAGCCAATGATGCCTTGCGCATCCTCTCGCGAATCGTTTCCAGCATCGCCCGGTCTCCGCCACTTGCGATTCGTGCATGGACGCTCCGGCGCCCGTGCAATCCCGGCCCGTCGTGGGGCCTGGCCGGAGCAGCGTCAAGGCCAATCTACGGCGATCGTGTCAGACGATGCCACCGCCGTAGGAGGCCACCTGCGGTCGTTCATTGTCCTTGCGCAGCCTGTAATTCGAGGCCCGGTAGGTGGCAATCGGGTCGATGGCGCCGCCCTGGCGCAGCCGTGCCTCGGCGATCAGCGGCGAGACATCGCAGCGATAGGCCGACATCAGGCAGTCGCGGGCGATGATCGCATCATTGTCGGCCTGGGCGGCAGCCAGCGCGTCGCGATCCACCAGCAGGGCCTGGGCATGCGAGCGCTGGATGGCGACCGCGCTGTCCATCAGGCTCTCGATCGGATCCGTGACGTTGTGGGATTGGTCGATCATGTAGGCCGGTTCGAAATCCCCGGCCCTGCGTTCCTCTGCGAGGACCAGTTCGTTGAAGACGAGGAAAAGCTGGAAGGGGTTGATGCTGCCGGCATCAAGATCGTCGTCGCCATACTTGCTGTCGTTGAAGTGGAAACCTGCCAAGCGGCCGAACCGTACCAGCCGGGCGACGATCTGCTCGATGTTCACATTGGGGGCATGGTGACCGAGGTCGACCAGGCAACGAGCCCTGGGACCGAGCTCGCACGCGGCAAGGTATGAACTCCCCCAGTCCGAGATGACGGTCGAGTAGAACGCCGGCTCGTAATATTTGTGTTCGAGGAAGACCAGCCAGTCATCGGGCAGACCCGCATAGATCGCCCTCATGGATTCGATGTAGCGATCGAACGCGTCGCCCAGGTCCTGCTGGCCGGGGAAGTTGCTGCCGTCGGCGATCCACACGGTAAGGGCCTTCGAACCCAGCTTGCGGCCGATCTCGATGCATTCGAGGTTGTGCTCGATGGCAAGTTCCCGGGTGGCCGCGTCGCTGTGGCTGAGCGAACCGAACTTGTAGGAGAGGAGCTGGCCCGGCTGGTCCTGGAAGGTATTGGAATTGACGGCGTCGAAACCGAGCCCGTGCTCGCGGGCGAAGCTCACGAGTTCATCGTAGTCATCGCACTTGTCCCAGGGAAAGTGCGGCGAAACTGTCGGCGTGGAGCGCACCAGCCTCTGGATGGTGCCGCAATCCTCGATCTTCTCGAAGATCGACCGCGGCTCGCCCTGTCCGGGGAACCGGCCGAAACGGGTGCCGCCGGTGCCGACACCCCAGCTCGGCACCGCAACCTTGAAGGCACCGATGCGCTCGATCAGCTGCTCGACATCCTGTCCCTGCCGGTCGAGCCTGTTGGCGAGCGAATCGAGATCGGCCTTGTGATTGGCCATGAGCGGCCTGTTGTTGTCCTCGATCATCGATGGCTCGATCATGAAGGTCGTCATGGATCGGTCCTCCCCTTTCATGAATCAGCGGCTGAAGGCCGTGGCATTCCCGGCATCGACGTTGATGATGTTGCCGGTGGACCGGGACGATGCGTTGCTGGCGAAGAAATACACACCTTCGGCAATATCTTCAGGGAGTACATTGCGCTTGAGCATGGAGCGCTGGCGATAGACTTCCTCAAGGGCTTCGCCTTCGGCCTGGTAGGACTGCTCGCGCGCCTTGCGCCACTCGCCCTGCCAGATGCGCGAACCGCGCAGGACGGCATCGGGGTTGACGATATTGGCGCGAATCCCGAGGGGCGCTCCTTCCAGCGCCATGCAGCGGGTGAGGTGCAGGACCGCCGCCTTGGCGGCGCAATAGGCCGAGGCACCGGCGGAAGCGGCAAGCGCGTTCTTGGAGCCGATGGTCACGATCGAGCCCCCCAGTCCCTGCGCCTTCATCACCCGGAAGGCTGCCCGGCAAACGAGGAATGCCCCCTTGCCAAGAACATCCATGTTGCGGTTCCAGTCCTCGACCGAGGTATCCTCGAAGGGGGAAGCGCTGGCGAGACCGGCATTGGCGACGACGATATCCACTCCGCCGAATTCGGCCGTTGCCAGTTTCAGCAGATCGTCCATGGATGTCTCGTCGGTAACGTCGCCCACATGGGTCCGTATGACGTCTCCACCGAAGCTCTGCCGCATGGCCTGCGCCGCCTGTTCCAGAGGCTCCGCGTCGCGGTCGGTCATGACGATGCAGGCACCCTCGCCGGCCAGCCGCCGCGCCGTGGCCTGGCCTATTCCGCCGGCGGCACCGGTGATCACGGCGATGCGCCCGGCCAGGCTCCGGGGCTTGGGCATCCTCTGCAGCTTGGCTTCCTCAAGCAGCCAGTACTCGATGTTGAATGCTTCCTGCGCGTCCAGGCCGACATAGCGGTCCACGCTGGATGCGCCACGCATCACGTTGATGGCATTCACATAGAATTCGCAGGCGATGCGGGCCGTGGCCTTGTCCTTGGCAAAACCCAGCATGCCGACGCCGGGCACCAGATAGATCACCGGGTTGGGATCGCGCATGGCCGGGCTGTCGGGATGCTTGCAGCCTTCGTAATATTCGGCATAGCCGCGCCGGTAACCGTCCAGCAGCCGGTCGAGATCGTCGGCGCCGGTGTCGGCAGGCAGCACGATGGGGCGGATCTTCGTTCGAAGGAAATGATCCGGGCAGGATGTTCCCAGAGCCGCGAGTTCTTCCAGCTGTCCGGAATTGACGAATTCGAGAACGGTATCTGAGGTGTCGATGTGGCCGATCTTCGCTTCTTCTCCACCGATCCTTCCCCGGATCAGTGGCATCAGCCGGGAGATTGTCTCCAGTCGTTGATCTTCGCCAAGACTCTCGCGAACGGTGCCGCCAAAGGCCGGACCGCCGGCCTGCCCGTCGAGCCAGTCCTGCGCCTTCTGGATGATGCGCAGGGTCAGCTCATAGCAGGACTTCGAATCGTCCGCCCAGGTGAAGAGTCCGTGCCCGCCGAGAACCACGCCGCGATAGTGTGGATTCTCGCGGGCGATCTTCTCCAGCTTGAGACCGAGATCGTAACCCGGACGCTGCCAGGGAAGCCAGCCGATCTCGTCGCCGTAGCATTCGCGCGTCAGCTCCCGCGATCGCGCGGAGGCGGCAATCGCGATGACCGCGTCGGGGTGCATGTGGTCGACGTGGCGATAGGGCAGGTAGGCATGCAGGGGTGTGTCGATGGATGCCGCGCGGGGATTGAGGTCGAAGGTGCAATGGGGCAGATAGCCGACCATCTCGTCTTCGTGCTCGATGCCACGATACAATGTCTTGATGGTGTCGAGTTTCGCCATGTAGAGCGTTGCGAATCCGTCGAGCTTCATCGAGCCGAGATCGCCGCCCGATCCCTTGACCCATAGCACCTCGGCCTCGTCGCCTCCCAGCGGATCGGCCATCTTGACCTTCGCCGAGGTGTTGCCGCCACCATAATTGGTGATGCGCTTGTCCGATCCCAGGAGGTTGGAGCGATAGAGCAACAGCTCGGGTTCACTCATGCCATGGGCCAGGGCGTCGTCCCAGCGGTTTTCCAGCCTTGCGCTCAACGCGTTTTCCTCCCGTTCGAGATCGTCTCGGTGCCTCTATAGCGCAAGTGCTGTGTCGGTGTGAGCGTGATATCCCTGCGCGCCGGTTCGTCGCACCTCGATTTGTTCAGGTCGGGGAAAATGTAAACGACATGAGGCATCAACTCGATACCGGCATACGCCATGCCGGAAGTCGACGATATCGGCATGCGCCATGCCGGAAGTCGACAATGTCCCGATCTTCGGTATCAATGATTCCGGCGGCATGGCAGGGCTGCTTTCCGCAATGCGGAAAAACGCTGTCACCAGCCGCTGGAGGCAGGTTGCCGGAAGGACCGTGCGGGCACGGAAGGGAGCTGACCGGACGTCGGCGCAAGCAACATGGATTGACGATGACCCGGTCAGTCAACCATGTTGCTTCGATCAGGGGAGGAAGCGAACATAATGACAGGCACACTCGAATTGTCCGGGGTCACGAAGCGTTTCCCCGGCGTTCTGGCTCTGAACGATGTGCATTTCGACGTGCGTTCCGGCGAGGTCCATGCGCTGCTGGGCGAGAACGGTGCGGGAAAGTCGACGCTGATCAAGCTGATATCCGGTGTCTACCGGCCCGACGAGGGCAAGATCTCGATGGATGGCAAGCCTGTTCATTTCGATGATCCGCAAGCAGCGCAGGCAGCCGGCATTGCCACCATCTTCCAGGAACTGTTGCTGTTTCCCGAACTTACCGTGGCCGAGAACATCTTCATGGGTCATGCGCCGCGCGGGCGCTTCGGGGCATTGGACTGGTCGGCGATGCGTCGCCGTGCACGCGAACTGCTGACATCGCTGGATATTCACGATCTCGATCCAGACGTCATCGTGGGATCGCTGTCGGTTGGTAACCGTCAAAGGGTCGAGATTGCCAAGGCCCTGTCGCATGACGCCCGCATCCTGATCATGGACGAACCGACGGCGGCGCTGACCGAGCACGATGTCGAGCGGTTGTTCGGCATCGTCCGGCTGTTGCGCGAGCGTGGGGTCGGCATCATCTACATCTCTCACCGTCTTGAGGAAATCTTCCTTCTGGCGGACAGGGTCACCGTGCTGCGCGACGGCCAGTATGTTGCGACCAAGCCGGTCAGCGAGACCAGTCATGACGACCTCATCGAGATGATGGTGGGACGGCGGATCGACCAGTTGTTCCCCAAGATCGAGGTGCCTGTCGGCGAACCCGTGCTGCAGGTGGAGAACCTCGTGCGCCGACCGATGACCCGCGATGTGTCGCTGGTCGTTCGCGCTGGCGAGATCGTCGGGCTGGCCGGTCTGGTGGGTGCCGGACGCAGCGAACTGGCGCAGACGATCTTCGGCATCACGCCGGCGGAAAGCGGCACCATCCGCATCAATGGCCGGGAGGTGCAGATCAGCTCCCCGGGCGAGGCCAAGGCGCTCGGGATCGCCTATGTGCCGGAGGACCGCGGGCATCAGGGCCTGGTACGGCCGATGCCGATCCTGCCCAATGTGTCGCTGTCGGTGCTCGATCGGCTGTCCCGCCGGTCGGTGATCGACAGGGGAGCCGAAATCCGGCTGGCGCAGGAGAGCGTCAGCCGCTTCTCGATCCGCGCCAGCGGTATCGACCAGATCGTGGGCAAGCTCTCCGGCGGCAACCAGCAGAAGGTCGTGCTCGCCAAGTGGCTTGCCACCGAGCCGCGCCTGCTGATCATGGACGAGCCCACGCGTGGCATCGATGTCGGCGCGAAAGCCGAGATCCACAGACTGATGAGCGAACTGGCCGGTCAGGGATTGGCCATCTTGATGATCTCTTCCGAACTTCCGGAGATCCTGGGGATGTCCGACCGGGTGCTGGTCATGCGGGGAGGGCGCATCGTCGCCGAGGCCGGTCGCGAACAGGCCACCCAGGAGGTCATTGCCGCGGCCATGATGAGCGACGTCAGCGGAGAAGCGGCATGAAGCGCCTCGTTCGCATCATTGCCAGCCAGGAATTTGTGCTGCTGGTCGTCATTGTCGCATTGATGATCTGTGTCGGCTGGATCAATCCGCGCTTCCTTGCCGAGCGCAACCTTCAGAGCATCTTCCTCGGCAATGCGTATATCGCCGTGGCGGCGATCGGCATGTCGCTCATCATCATTTCGGGGAATATCGATATTTCGGTAGGATCGCTCATTGGCGTCCTTGCCACCCTGAGCGGCACGCTCGCGGTCAACAATGTGCCGATCGTGCTGGCCTGGACGATCCCGATCGTCGTGAGCATCCTGATCACGTCTTTCATGGGGGTACTGGTCGCCTATCTGCGAATACCCTCCATTGTCGTCACTCTCGGCATGATGAGCGTGCTCAAGGGGGCGCTCATCGTCGCCACCGGCGGTGCGTGGATCAACAACCTGCCCGAGGGCTTTCACCTCGCCCAGGCCCATCCGTTCGGAATCCCCATGCCCATCTGGTTCATGGTGACCCTGACGGCAGGTGCCGCGATCTGGATGAAGTATGGAAGTTTCGGCCGCTCGGTCTATGCCATCGGCGGTAATGCCGAGGCGGCCCGTCTCTCGGGCATCGACCGGGAGCGGACGATCGTCAAGGTGTTTGCCATCCACGGCTTTTTCGTCGGCATTGCCGGCATCCTGTTCGCGACCCAGCTGAGCATCATCCAGTCCACGGTGCCGCCCAATCTCGAACTGACCATCATCACCGCTTCGGTCGTGGGCGGTGTGAGCATCCTCGGCGGTACCGGCACGGTCATAGGCTCGACGCTTGCAGCCATCCTCATCGCCGCCATCGCTTCCTCGCTCATCTTCGTCAGCATATCGCCCTACTGGCTGCGGTCGGTGCAGGGTATCCTGATCCTGCTCACGGTGCTCGCCGACCTCTGGCGGCGGCAGCGCCAGCGCCGGAGTGCCCGTTCATGAGCCGCCTGCGCAACCATGCCCACGAACTCGTCCTGCTGGCCATTCTGCTGGCGGCACTGTTCGTCATTTCGAGAATGACCGACCGGTTCCTCACCGTGGACAATCTGCTCAACCAGGGGAGATTGATGGCGGAAGTGGCGCTGGTCGCGCTGCCGATGACCTATATCATCATCACGGGCGGGATCGACCTCTCGGTGGGCTCGATCATGGGCCTCACGGCGATAACACTGGGCTACAGCTGGAAAAACATGGGCCTGCCGCTTGAGCTCGCCATTGTCTTTTCCATCGTCGTCGGCACCTTCGCCGGCTATCTCAACGGCCTGCTCATCACCCGCCTCAAGGTACCGCCGCTCATCATGACGCTGGCGACGCTGGCGCTCTATCGCGGTCTGGCCGAGGGGATCAGCCAGGCCCGTTCGGTGCGCGGATATCCGGAGTGGTTCTTCACTCTGGGACAGGGCGCGCTGTTCGACGTTCCGACGCAGCTGTGGCTGGTGATCATCGCGGTGGTCATCTTCGCGTTCGTGCTGGCCCGGACCACGTTCGGCCGGGCACTCTATGCCATCGGGCACAATGAGACCGCCGCCCGCTTTTCCGGTATCCCGGTCGATCGCATCAAGCTGGTCATCTACACGCTGTCGGGTTTCATGGCGGCCATCGCCGGCTGGATCTTCGTCTCGCGGGTCAGCACCACCCGGTCGGACATGGGAACGGGGCTGGAACTGGATGTCATTGCCGCTGTTGTGCTGGGTGGTACCAGCATCTTCGGTGGAATTGGTACCATTGCCGGAACGGTCATCGGTTTCACGCTGATCCAGCTGCTCAAGAACGGACTGGCGCTCATCGGCGTGAAGGGCGACGCCACGATCATCGTCATCGGCAGCGTGCTCATCGGATCCATTCTCATCACCAACTGGCTTCGTTACAGGCGAGGCCGGGAGGAGTAGGTTCACCATGCTCAGGCAAACAGGGAGTTTCGAAATGCTGAGAACCGTTCTCGTACTTCTGGGAACCACAGCCATGGCCGGCGGGGCCATGGCCGCCGACCTCTGGGATGGCGCCGACGACCTGCCCACCAGTCCGCTGGCCTGTGACGGGACGCCTTCCGAGGTCGCGAGCAAGCCCTATGACGGCGGCACCCCCACGGATGCGCCCGATCGCGCGGGCAAGGATCTCACCCTGATCGACGTGCCGAAGCTCGTCGGCATCGGCTATTTCGCGGCCACCACCAAGGGGATGCAGGAAGCGGCCGCCGAACTGGGCAACGTGACGGTAACGACCGACGGTCCCACCGAGGCCAATATCGACGACCAGATCACCTTCATCGACAACTACATCACCCAGGGTGTGGATGGCGTGCTGTTCGCCGCCAACGACCCGGTGGCGATCGCTCCGGTGCTGAAGAAGGCGCTTGACGCCGGGATCATGGTGGTCGGCTATGACGCCAATTCCGAACCCGACGCCCGCCAGTGGTTCGTCAATCAGGCCGAGTTCAACGGCATCGGCAAGGCGCTGATCGACAGCATGGCGCAGGAGATCGGCGAGGACGGCAAGTTCGCCATCGTCACCTCGACCTTCACCACGCCCAACCAGGCGCGCTGGATCGCCGAGATGCAGGCCTACCAGGAACAGTGCTATCCCAATATGTCCTGGCTGGAGACGGTGGAAGCCCAGGAGGATAACATTCTTTCCTTCAACCAGGCGACCACGCTCATCAACAAGTATGGCGATGACCTCGACGGCATCTTCGGCATGACCTCGGTGGCGACTCCCGCCTCCGCGGAAGCCGTGACCCAGGCTGCGGCCTGCGGTGATGTCGCGGTCATCGGACTGGCGACGCCCAACGCGATGAAGCCCTATGTCGAAAGTGGCTGCGTGAAGTCGGTGGTGCTGTGGAATCCGGTCGATCTGGGTTATGCTGCCGTTTACACGACCCGTGCGATTGCCGATGGCAAGTTGCAACCGGGCGCTGCCGAGGTCTCTGCCGGAAAGCTCGGCAATCTCAAGGTCATCAATGGCAGCGAGATCCTGCTCGGTTCTCCGTTCGTCTTCACCAAGGACAATATCAACGATTTCGATTTCTGATCGGAAACCTGTCTTCAGGGCAGGGCAGCCGAACTGACTGATCCGGACACGGCCGTGCCGCAAGCATGGTCGTGTCCGATTTTAGAAAAGTTCCATGAATTCATGACGACAGCAGTCCTCGATATCGGCAAGACCAACGTCAAGCTCGTGCTTTTCGACGACAAGGGTACAGAGATAGCCGCCCGGTCGAGATCGAACGAGGTGATCGGCGGCGATCCCTATCCGCATTTCGATCTCGATGGTCTGCAACGCTGGTTCATCGACAGTTTCCGGGAAATGCCCGACCGGCAGCAGATCGGGGCGATCGTTCCGGTGACCCACGGTGCATCGGCCGTGTTGTTGCGCGACGATGGCATGCTGGCACTGCCGATGCTGGACTACGAACATTCCGGTCCCAACGAGGTGGCCGACAGGTTTCGCGCGCTTTGCGATCCGTTCGAGCGGACCTTCACTCCGGATCTGCCCGACGGACTGACCGTCGGGCGGCAGCTCTTCTGGTTGCAGGACCGTTTCCCCGGGGACTTTGCCCGGGTGGCGTCTGTTCTTTGCTATCCGCAATACTGGTCGTGGTGGCTGAGCGGCGTGCAGGCCAGCGAAGTGACGTCGATGGGTTGTCACAGCCACCTCTGGTTCGCGCGGGAACGCCGGACCAGCGACATGGTGCGGCGGCTGGGCTGGGAAGCGCTGTTCCCGCCGATCCGCCCGGCTTTCGATGATCTGGGGCCTCTGCGTCCGGAACTGGCCCGGCAGACCGGTCTTTCGCCGCATTGCCGGGTGTTCAACGGCATTCATGACAGCAACGCCTCGCTGCTGCCCTATCTGCGCCATTGCGAGCCGCCATTTGCCGTGGTCTCAAGCGGAACCTGGACGATCAACATGTCGATCGGTGGTGAACTGGAGCACCTCGATCCGGCAAGGGACATGATCGCCAGCATCGATGTCGCCGCCCGTCCGGTGCCGACACTTCGATTCATGGGGGGACGCGAATATGCGGCGATTGCCGGCGAGGACGGGCTGAAGGCGGGGTTCGGCGGCGGCGAACTGCGAAGCCTGATCGGGGAAGGGGTGATGGCGCTGCCGTCGTTCGTCGAAGGTGTCGGACCATTTCCTGCCGGGACGGGGAAGATCATCGGTGCGCAGGATCTCTCGGCATCGCGAAGAGCCGCGCTCGCTACTCTCTACAGTGCGCTGATGGTCGACTACAGCTTGGAATTGCTTGGTGTGGAATTTCCAGTCTTTGTCGATGGTCCCTTTGCGCGGAACGACTGGCTTGTGGGTATGCTTGCGGCACTGCGCGCCCCGCAACCGGTTCATCCGCGTCCCTCGGCCAGCGGTGCGGCTGCCGGTGCGTTCCTGCTCACCCGATGGGAGGACCGACCGTCCTCTCCCGGTGACATCGGTCCCACCAGCGATCCTGTCGACCTGCCGGGTCTTTCCGCCTATCGGGATCTCTGGCGGGAGCGTATCGCCGGGCTTTGATGATTTGCGCAACTCGGCGAAAGCCATGAAGGGGCGGTAGTCAACGAATGATGCGTTGTCGCCAGAGCCGCCACAGGATCGGTCCGGCGGCGAGGATCGGGTGACGGCGCTGCCAGTCGCTCAGTTCCACGGTCGTGCCGCTGTGCCTTTCGATTTTCCATACCAGGTAGTCGGCCCCGCCGGAGAAGGTGAAGGCGGCTTTGACCAGCCGCAGGACGGACAATACCTTGCCTTCGCAGCGTCGCAGGCGTCTCGAACGACTGATCGAGGGGTCGATGGGTGTCGAAGCGAGAATGGTGTCGATAGCATCAAAACGGGACTGGTAGCTGCGATAGATCTGCGCCGCCCGTTCGGGTTTTTCCACGCGCAATTCACTGCGATAGGTCTCCTGCAACACGCCAACCCAACGATCTTGCGCATTGGTCGCATTGCCGCACAGGCAACGGGCATGGCCATGCAGGGTGCGTATGGCTCGAACAAGGACCTGCTGGAGCCGGTCCTTCGCGGCCTCGTCGACTTCGACGATGCCGGTGGGCTGGGCAAAGCGGGCCCAGAAATAGGGGTTCCGGCAATCGGGCTGCATGCGGCGGGCGAACTGATCGAGTGTCAGTACGGCATATTTCGCCCGAACGATACGGTCTCCATACGAACACTGTACGTAATAGACATTGGGTGGCACGAGGCGATTGGTCAGGCGGCTCAGCAGGCCATGGTGCAACGACGCGTAGCGGTCGGCGAGCAGATAGAGGTCGACCATGCCGTCGCTGACCACTCCATCGCGATAGCAACTTCCATAGAACAGGACGGCCACGATGCCGCCGCCCTCGCTTGTGCGTCCGCCGGCCCGTCGGACGGCCTCATCGGCAAGGCTCCGGACCTCGGGCGGAACCGGCTTTTCCAGCTCGGGTGCGATCAGCTCCAGCAATGGCCTTTCGAACGCCTCACACACGCAGCAGGTCCAAAGTCTCGAATGCCGTTATGCGAACCGGGCGGGTACGCAGTGGCTCGAAGAACTCGCCGTCGATGGTGAATGGCTCGTCCAGCCACAGTTCCACACTTCTGGCACCGAGACTGCGATAGTGGGTTTCGGGAAGGCGGCGAGGCTCGCCGCCATAGAGCACTCGCCATGAATTGCGCACGAGGCCCAGGGGAGGATAGGAGATGCGGGTGAAACGCACCGGTCCCCCCTCGCTCTGCCAGAAGGGGCGCGAGCGCAGGACGAGCTGGTCAAGCGTGGTGCAGAGGAGCAGCAGCAGCCGCTCGTCGAGCCGTTCGCCCTGGTCGACTCGCAGGCGGATGTCATGCCCGTCGATGCCAAAGGCTTCGAGCCCCCTGAACAGCGACCCGATGAGGAGCCCCGCCAGTGTCACCGCATGCGACCACTCGCCCTTGAAACCATGGGTGTGAACCGACCCTGTGCAGATTTTTATGGCATCATAGATACCGAGGCCGCCCATGAACATGCCGCGCTGGACGGGAAGGTCGTCGCGATAGTCCACCCGTAACACATGTCGTTTGACGAGGATTTCCTTCAGGCGATTGCTTTCCGCAGCCGCCATGAGCCTTTCCATCGACGACCAGCGCGGCGAGCGCAGGCCGCAATCGGCGGCCGTCATGTTGGCCATGCCGCGCGGCCAGATGGCCATCACCGGCGGCTGGACGAAGATCGGCTTCTCAAGGAGCGAGGTCATGGCTGCCTGCACCATGCCATCGCCGCTGTTGCATACGAGGATGTCGATTCCGGCGTCCGCGAATTCGGCAAGGATATCGTCGAGCGGGCGATCGGGCGCGAGCTGGCGATGGATGATGCGCGGTTCGGCGTCGATCCTGCGGCGCATCCGCTCCAGGGTCTTCTTGTTGCGTTCGCTCCTGGGGTTGCTCACCAGACCTATCAGCGGACTCACGGATCAGGCTCCCGACGGGCGATGCCGCGACACCCGCAGGGCCACGGTGAAAATGAACAGGCAGAGCAACATGGTCGGTCCGAATGCTGCGAGGCTCGGTGGCAGGAACCCGGCTTCACCCAGGGCGATCGCCAGGCCACTGAGGATGAGAAAGGTGAATCCCACGGCAATACCGCGAATGAACAATGAAGCGATACCACCTCCGCGCGTAAAGCGATAGGCGAGGGCGAAGCCCAGAAAGCTCATCAGCATGGGGACGAAGGCGCTGGCAAGACGGTAATAGAGCCAGGTACGGTGCCGCTCGGTCGAGGATACGCCGTATCCATCATGGCGGACGATGTCGATCAGGCCCGCCAGACCGACTTCCTGCGGCGGGCGGGCGAGCGCGGTGACACGTTCGAGCGGCAGGTTGTTGGCCCAGTTCATCTGCTCGATATGCTCGATCGTTCGTCCGCCGACGGCCGTTCTGGTCACTCCGAAAAGCGTCCATTCGCCCGGTGCGATCCTTGCTCGCTCCGTCTGGATGGTCTCGACCAGGCTACCGGCGTCGTCGAGACGGATGATCATCAGTCCCCTGATTTCGGTTGTCCGGTCATCTTCGAACAGGGGAAGGCGCACGATATCGAGGCCATCCTTGACCCAAAGAAATCCCTCGTCGGCACCTAGTGCCGCCGAGCGATAGTCGCCGATGCCCCAGGAGCGCAGGGTTTCCACGGCATAGGGTATGGCAAAATCGTCGTTGGCCAGTTTGAAACCCATGACCAGAAGGCCGGTGGGCACCAGCAGCAGCATGATCCGCAGGACCGAAAGACCGGACGCCCACATGATGACGAGCTGGCTGGTCCGCAACAGCTCGGCAGCGGTGAACAGCGCCGCGAGCAGTGCCGCTATGGGCAGGATCTCCGACAGCAGGGTCGGGAGGCGCAGGACGGCATAGACCAGCAGTCCGCGCAGGAGGCCCTTGTCGTTGCCCAGATCCTCGCCGACCTCGATGAGGTCGAACATCAGGGCGAATATGGCGATGCCGAAGGCGGCAAGGACGAGCCGGGTCAGGTAGATGCGGTTGAGGTAACGCGACAGGACGCTCATGAGCCGGCCTTGGCCTTGCCCCGGCCGCGAAAGACGTGATCGAGGGCTTCGACGATCCGATCGAAGTGCCGGCCATGGGTCGGATCGGGAACTTTCCACGCACTGCGGAAGAACAGCGCGAAAGACCCGATGGTGAAGACGGCATAGGGCAGCCACAGGCCCAGCAACGCGCTCATCTTGCCGTCATCGACGATTCCCTCGGTCGTCTTGATGAGCTGGTTGTAGCCGATCAGGATCGTGATACCGATGATGAAGCCGTAGGAGCGCTGGGCACGCCGCCGGCCGAGCGAAAGGGGCAGGGCGAGGAATGGCAGCACCAGGACCGACAGGCTGCGTACCAGCCTGCCATGCAGTTCCGCGTGGACACCGGAAAAGGCGATGGGCTCGTTGGTGTGGGGATAGACAAACAGCTCCGGCACGGTCAATTCGCGCTCATTGCTTCCCCTCGGGCGGAACGGCTCGGGCTCGCGGCCATGGAGATCGGTGGTGAATTCACGAAAGCGCAGGGTGAGGGCAGCCGGCCCGCCACGTTCTCCGGTATCGCTGCGTTGGCTGCGGATCAGCTGCTGGGTCCCGTCATGGAGTTCGAGTTCCAGCGGGTCGAGGGGACCTCTTTCGATGACATCGCCGGATCTGGCCGTGAGGACGACATCGCCGCGTTCGTCATCAGTCGAATAGAGGAAGACACCATCATAGTGCTCGCCCCTGGCGTCGACCTTCTCGACCCGGTAGGTCGTTCCGGCGATGGTCACGAATCGATCCTCCTGGATCAAGCTCAGGAACGACGCATTGGTGACCGCATGGACGGCGGCCCGGTAGGCATAACGGCTGTAGGGTTGCAGATAGCTGACCAGCGCGAGATGCATGGCCGTTACCACCAGGGCAAGATAGACCATCGGCCGGACCATCTGCACGAGCCCGTATCCCCCCGCGCTCATGGCATCCAGTTCGCTTTCGCGAGACAGTCTCGAATAGGTGAACAGGATCCCGATGAAAAAGGCAGCGGGCAGGGCAAGTCCCATGTAGTGGGGAATAAGGTAGCTCAGCATCTCGAACACGATGAGCACGTTGCCCCTCCAGCCGAGCACCAGCTCGACCACGGACAACGCCCGCTCGGCGAGCAGGGCGAGCAGGGCGATGAGCACCGTGGCGCCCATGGGACGCAGGACCTGTTGCAGCAGGTATCGATCGAGGATCGACATGGATCGCTGATGGACTCCGTTGAACCGGTGTTGTTGAGGGGCTCAATATCTCAAACGGCGGTCGTGGACCAGTCGCCGGCAACGAGCATCACCTCATCGTTCTTGCGCATGAGGTGACCTTCCATGTCGGACTGGAAGGCGTTGCGTTGCCGATCGTAGCGGCGCAGTTGAATGGCAATCCGCCCGTCTCCCGGATCGATGCGCAGTCGCATGTAGCCGCCTTCCTCCCTCCTGTAGGGATCGTCAAGGGATGAAGACGGTGTCACGATCACCGGAACCGGGCCGTCCGGCCCCGGCAGCGAACCCAGTTCGTGGCGATGCTGGTGACCGCTGAGAACGAGATCGGCACCCGTTTTTGCGATCACTTCGGCAAATTCCCCATGATCGCGAAGATTGCGTCGATAGTGCAATCGCGCCAGCGGCGGATGGTGGATCAGGATGACGATGAAACATTCTTCACTGCGCAATTGTCGCAATATCGGTTCGAGTGCCTGGACCTGCTGCCTGCCCATGCGCCCGTAGGCGAAGGCCACCGGACTGGGAATGGCGCTTGACAGGCCGACGAAAGCCACGGGGCCGCGCCGTCGGACATAGGGGAACGAGATATGATCCCCGCCGTCCATCGTCATGTAGTCCCGCCACAGATCCCAGTGTTCGCGGTAGCGACCCTTGACATAGGCATCGTGATTGCCGGGCACGAGCGAAACCTCGTCTGGCGGTCCGAAGCGTTCCAGCCAGGTAGCGGCATTCTTGAATTCCTGTGCGAGCGCGATATTGACCATGTCGCCGGTAATGACGGTGTGATCGGCGTGATGCGTGGCGAGGTCTGCCAGCAGGGCCTCGATGACGTCGATGCGATGCAGCAGGTGGCGCTTGCGGTGCCATGACAGGAAACCGAAGAAGCGCTTTGACAGGAGCTGGCGATAGCTCACGTTTGGCAGGGGACCGATATGGAGGTCGGTCAGATGGGCTATTTCAAACATGGAGGTCCGGGATTCAGGGGGCCTGACGGCGTTCAAGGATGGCATCGGCCAGCAACAGGTCATCGACCTTGTCGACATCGATGGCCGCTTCGGCAAACGGCAGCAGCACCGCCCGCGCCTGCGCACCCACGCGCTGCGACGCCTTTTGCATGGCTTCGTCCAGGCTCAGCCGCCGCAGGAGATAGGAGACGAGCAATCCCGGCCCCATGGCCATCGCGATGCGCCAGGGCTTCTTGCGGTCCTGTTCCACCCGCCGCCAGAAACGTACCGCGTTGCGCGCCCGGTCGTTGCCAAGCCAGAAAAGGTTGGCGCCCGAAAACCGGCCGTCGCGAAATTTCAGGTATGTGCGCCGGTTGTCGGGATAGTCCTGGAGAATCACTGTGGAACTGACCAGGCCGACGGCGATGTCCGCATCGCTGGTCGTGGCCCGGTCGATGAAGTGGGTCAGCATCTCGCGGGTCAGAAGGGGATGGTCGGCCGTCGTCACGAGCATCGGCGCGCCGGCTTCGTGGAGATGCGCGGCCACGGTCAGGCTCGGTGTCGGCTCGCAACCGGTCAATGTCACCCGACATTCATTCGCAATAACGGGAAGGTCTTCAAGTTCAGAAGGTTTCTGGGCTGCAATGCGCAGCCGCACGACACCGTCCAGCGACAGAATCGTTTCGGCCACGCGTTCGACCATGGGCCGACCCGCGACGGCGGCGAGGCATTTCTGGCTGACGCCCGCATGCTGCGCCAAGGGGTCGCTGCCACCGCGCGAGCCTGCGAGGACCAGGACCTGCATCAGGCGATATCCCGCTCGAATATCCTGTAGGTCTTGTAGGCTTGGCCTCCCATCGTCTCGACGACATCGCGGATCGGGGCATTGTCTTCGAGCAGCCATGAGAGTTCACCGCGCCGTGCACCCCGGCCGACATGGTAATCGCGGATGGCGCTGACCACACCCAGCAGAGCCGCGGCCCCCTTGAGCGTGCCCTGGACTTCCTTGCGAATGCCCACCAGCGGGACGCGCCAGCGCCTGATGCCGGAGACCTTCAGCCGCCAGAGCAGCTTGATGAAGCCGAACGGGAACAGCCTTCCGCCCAGATCCCGGCTGGCATCGTTGAGGTCCGGCAGGGTTACCGCCATCGCGACCGGCCTTCCCTTGAGCTCGGCAATGGCCACGCAGCGGTCGGTCACGAGCGGCCTGATGGACTTGCCGAGATGCATCGTCGCCGCCTCATCCAGCGGTATGAAATTCCAGTTCTCGGACCATGCATCATTGAAGATGTCGCAGATGAGAGCGATTTCCTCCTCATACCGGTTCATGTCGAGAGGGCGGATCGTGAGGCCCTTCATCCCGTTCATGCGGCCCAACAGCCGCTGTGCCGCCGGGGGCCATGGTTTGTCGGCGTCGAAGTCGTAGGCGATCAGATCCTTGGCCTTGCGGTATCCAAGCGCTTCCAGCTCCGGTGCATAATAGCGCCTGCCGTGCGGCATCATCAGGTAGGGCGGGGTGTCAAACCCCTCGACCAGCAGGCCCGACTCGTCGTTGATGGACAGCGAAAATGGCCCCTGCAAGCGCTTCATGCCACGCTCGCGCGCCCAGATTTCGGCGGTTTCCATCAGCAGGCCGATCACTTCGGGGTCGTCGACGGCCTCGAAGAAACCGAACTGTCCGGTGGCATCGCCATACTTGTCGAGATGGGCCCGATTGATCTGGCAACTGATGCGCCCGACCACATCCGGCCCCCGCTGGACCGTCCAGTAGGCAACCTCCATCTGTTTCAAGGCGGGGTTTTTCCCCGGATCGAGATGGTCCAGCCGCTCAAAGGTCAATGGTTGCACGAATACCGGATCGTCCGCGTACAATTGGCGCGTCATCTCGATGAAGCGGCGCTTGTCGGCTGTCGTTCGAACGATCGTGATCGAAAGGGGGCGGTCGTCAGACATCGCGCCGCTTGCGTCGCCGGGCATAGGTTTCGTCATCGGCACTGAGTTCGGCGACCCACGGGTACTTGTCCCGCAATGCACCTGCATAGCCCAGATTGTGTACCGTATCGCTGCGCGGCACGTCTTTCGGCTGGGCATAGAACGTGCCGAACACATGGTCGAACATGTTCTGTGTTATTCCGAAATTGCCATGTTCGCTGTGGAAATGATGGGCGAGATGGCGGCGCTTGATCTCGCGCAGGAAGGTTATCCGCGGGTTGAAGGGCAGATGCTGCATGCAATGGGTGAACTCGTAGACACAAAAGATGATGCAGCCGGTGGCGAACGCGGCAAGCGCACCCGCCCAGCCGTCGATGAGGCCGCCGATGGGCAGGGTGATCCCGGCGATTGTCGGCAAGGTGGTGTAGAGGGCACCGAACAACACGGCCAGATCGTGGGGATTCTGGTGGTGGTCGTAGTGGATCCGCTTCCAGACCTTTGCCGTCGCCTTGTGCTTGAACAGTTCGTGCGAGTGCAGCAGGTATCGATGGACGACATATTCGACAAACGGATAGGCCAGCACCACGACGATGACGGCCGTCAGCGGACCCGCCCACCCATCGGCGAGCCAGAATGATCCCGCGATGGCAACAATCGCGACGAGGATATAGGCCTGAATGGAGTAATAGGTGAAATAGGCACGCACGAGGTCCGCGAGCGTCATCTTGTCCAGGAAATAGCTGCGATCGCTCCAGGGGCCCCAGGATATCAACATGGTATGTCTCGGAATTGCGGGTGTCAGGGTACCCCTCTAGCTAGTGTCAGGGAGGACATACGGCAAGCACCCCGCTGCCTCTGGTCCCGCATGTGTGACATGCATGACGCGCGGGACCCCTTCCTTCGCAAGGGACCCCGCCGTCGGCAGTTCAGGGTTGCGCCGACGCATTCACCTCGATTCCGAACTTCTCGAACAGTGGTCCCAACTGGTTCAGGCTGAACTGGCTGGCGCTCATGCCGTCGAGGGATACGGGCTGCGGCGGATTGGCGCGGATGGTGAGATGGCCAGGTGCTGCGATGAAATCCTCGATGGCACGCAGCGCATCGTTGATCCTCGGCGGTACCCCTTCGGGGAACATCAGCCGGGCGAACGTCACGATCTGGAAAGCCAGCCCCTGCGGCTCCATGCCCATGCTGCGGGCGATGTCGTTGACGACCGATCGAACGGCACCGCGATCGACGTAATCGATCACCATGCGGGAAAGCAGCGAAGGCGGCAGATTCGGCGCGACCGCGTCGACCAGGTCGAGTGCTGTGCCTTCGATGTCGATATCGAGGCGCCCCAGATTGTCGGCGGACAGACGTGCTTCGGAGCTTTGGGAGAAGGTGCGCAGATCGGAACGGAAACCGGTCGTGGCGTGCAGGGTCAAGGGAGCGTCCAGGATCGTGTTCGCGCTGCGCGACGATGTGTCATCGGCATAGTTCCCCAGTCCATCGATCGTGACCTGTTCGATGATTCCGCTTCCAACCATGACGTGCTCCCCTTCGAGCCAACTGTCCGCCATGATCTTCGGTATCGATATGTGCCCCTTGTCGAGGCCGATTTCCAACTGGTCTATCTGGAGGTTGAACGGCAACCCGGTGATTATCGCCTCGCGATAGGCGTCGATGTCGAATGTCCGCTTTTCGCCTCGATTCCGCATCAGCATCATCTGCCGGGCCATCTGTTCAATGGAAAAACCACTGATGGCAAACCGTTGAAACGAGACGCGGTTGCGGTCCTCCATGTTGGTGGCCATGCCGCGATCGACGGTGAATGCCAGCATCCGGCCGTCTTCCATGCCGTTGAAGGCGAGACGGTCGCTGGTCAGCGTCAACAGCCCGGCCTGAAGGGCGCCTCCCAGGGCATGAACCGGTCCCAGGTCCAGCATGCGCAAAGCTTCGATGGAGAAGTTTCCTTTCACCAGCGTCGAGAGTTTCTCGATATCGATCTGCTGGATCGAAAGGGAATGGAATGTCAGGCGGACGTCGTCGGGACCGTTGAAGTCCAGCCCATCCATTGCCAGCCGGTCGATGGACCGGATTCCGCCATCGGCGTCGTTGGCGAGACCGGAGATCCTCAGTTCGTCGACCTCGAACGTGGCGCCCCGTCTTGCCAGTTTCAGTCCCCTGACGATCCCGTCTTGGGTGTCCTGTTCGTTTTCCAGTGACCTGTAGCTCAGTCCCGGCCCGATATTCGTCGCGTCGCGAAGTGCAGCGATAAATGTTTCGGCGGTGCCTTCGGCCTGCGCATTCGCGGCCACGAAAATTGCCGCCGTGAACAGCGGCAGAACGGCGAATATCCTGAACAGACCCATGTCGGCTCCCAGTGGATGCGGCCCCCAAACTAGCAGCGTGCGGGGGTATCGCGATAGCGGTGACAGCAAGGAACACCCGCCAAAGCCGGTCCGGCGCCCCCCATGCGTGGAGCATGATAGCCGGAAAGGGAAAATATCCATTTAACACACATAAAAATTGTATTGAAAAATTAAATCGTAAAATTAGATGTTGTTTCCTGACAAGCGCCGGAGAATGACATGAACGCCTCAGCCCTCTTGCCTCTTGCCGTTTCGGGCGGCATTGCCCTTGCCGCGATGGCGGCGAACCTCCCGGCCGCCGCCGACCCGCTGATCGAACCGGACGAGCTTGCCGCGCGGCTGGGTGAGGATCATCTGGCCATCCTCGACATCCGCAGCCAGCCGCGCGATGCGGCCCAGGACGTGTTTGCACAGGGGCACGTGCCGGGAGCCGTTCACGGCGACTATGTCACGGGCGGCTGGCGTACCGAGGTCGATGGCGTAGTCGGCATGGCCCCGACACCGGTGGCGCTGGAGACGATGATCGGCAATCTGGGCATCGGCAATGACGACGAGGTGGTGATTGTCAACGCCGGCACCGACGCATCGGATTTCGGCAGTGCCGCGCGGGTGTACTGGACCTTCAAGTATCTCGGGCACGATGATGTGGCCATACTCGACGGTGGCTTCAGGGGCTGGACCGAGGATGCCTCGCGGCCGGTGGAGGCAGGGCCGTCGGTAGTCCGGGAGCCCAAGATCTTCACAGCGAGCCTGCATCCCGAAATCCTGATTTCCAGCGACGAGGTACTGGCGACGCTGAATGATCCGCGGGTTGTGCGTGTGGATGCCCGTCCCGAAAACCAGTATCGCGGCGAGGCGCAGCATCCCAGGGCGCTGGGCGCCGGCCGTATTCCCGGTTCGGTCGGTGTGGAACAGGCGATCTTCTTCGACGACCGGGGGAGGCTCCTGCCACGCGAGCAGCTTGAGGGACTGGTGCCGGAAAAGGTCAAGAGCGGCGATGCCGACATGGTCGTAAGTTATTGCAATACTGGCCACTGGGCGGCCACGGACTGGTTCGTGCTATCGCAGATGCTGGGCTATCGCAATGTCCGCCTCTACGATGGTTCCATGACCGGCTGGACGGCCGACCCCTCGCGACCGCTCTCCACCGGTCCTGATGAACTCGACAAGATCAGCCGCTGGGTGCCGGCAAGACAGGGCTGAGCGGATTTTCGCGCATCGATTGCAAGGCATGCCATGTTGTCCGGTCCTGAAATAGGAAAACTATACTATCAAACTGGTACTTCCGTTTCAACCCCTTCAGGCGATCGTTTAATTCAATTTTTCTAAAATTTTATGGATCGGGCCGCAAAGACCCCCGTGCGGACCGGGCCATTTTCCGAACGGCAGCGGGCGGACCGTCACGCTGGTGCCCGCATTGCAAAAGCGGGGACGAGCAGAGAAATGTCATGGGGGAAGGGATGGGTCGCAGCCGAGCACCCGAAAGGCCGACACCGGCGAAAATTGCCTTCAGGCCGACCCAGAACCGCGTCTCGCCGAGCATGAGCGCCTGATGCGGCCATGTTTCCGTTTCGACCGACGCATGGGCCAGCCGATGAAACGCCTCGTAATAACTGCGCGCCTTGCGCGCATACCTCGCCTGTCCGGCTTCCATTCCACCTTCCAGCGTCGCAAGGCAGAAGGAACCATCTGTCCGCAATTCGGGCAGGGAAAACGGCACGATCCGCGGTACTCCCGGCCGCTGCCGCAGGACGAGCAGCCAGCCGATCCGCAGGACCTGCACCAGCCCCAGGAACAGGACCCGGCCCGCCAGCTCAAGCGGGCGGGCAACAAGATCGGCAAGGGGCGGGTTGGTCTTCATGCCAACCGTGCTAGCATGGGCTGGAGGGAATGTAAAGGAATAAAATCATATAAAGTCTTGTGCATGCCAGTATGGCCCGCCCGACATGACGGCGCACGACGGTTGTCGTCAGACCTTGTCGGCGATGACGATGCCGAACTTGGTACAGCTGCGGGCCAGCTTCTCCCACCGCAGGGCATCATCCGACTCGATCGTCTTGCGTACGGCCTTCAGACGGTCGTGGAGCTGCGATGCCCTGGCCCGGAGGCTCTTGGGATCGACTTCGTCGAGTTTCCACCATTCGTCTATGGGTACGATATCTTCCTTGCCTGTCACCCTGGTCTTGACCTGTCGCCAGCCGTTCCTGGTCTTTTCCCATCCGGTCTTCGCCAGAAGTTTCGCCCGATCGGCGATGGGAACGAACAGCTTCTCGGCCATCAGCTTGCGCAGCTTGACATAATTCGTGCGCATCGCCGTGGCGGCCTTGCGGATATTTTTTGCTCCCGCTCTGGCATTGTCGGCGATCGCCCTGGCGACGTCATCGGCTCCCTTGCGCAGGGCCGTGTCGCTGCCAGCCTTCGCGACGGCGGAAAGGGCAGAGCCGAGCTTGCGGCCGACAACCGACTGCGTGAATGCCTTGGTGCCCTGCTTCACGCCGGTCTTCGCCAGCTGGGCCGCCTTGCGCGATGCCTTGGCCGGACCGTATCCGCCCAGTGTGGCGATGCTGCCCACCACCTCCAGAGGCGAGGCCACCATGTCGGTGGTGGCCAGCGCGCATTCGGCGGCGGAAGTCGCACAGCCGGCAGCACAGGCTGCGCCGAACCGGCCCTCGCAGGCGCTCCAGCAGACCGGACCGACGCCCGAAAAGCCGCTGCGGCAGGTAGGATAGCACAGTCCGATGCCATCCATTTCATATCCGGCGGGACAGGTGTCGGACGGATAGCATCGGCCGAGATTGAAGAACTCGCCGGAGTTGCAGGTCATCGAAGCCAGGCCCAGCGAACTGGCACCGCGTCCGCAGAATTCGCCATTGTTGGTGTAGCCGGGCTTGCACTCCTTGTAGCAGCGCCCGCCGGTCCGGAATTCGCCGGAACGGCAGGTCATCGAACCGACACCTCGCGAACTGGCGCCGCGGCCGCAGAATTCGCCGTTGTTGGTGTAGCCCGGTTTGCATTCCTTGTAGCAGCGCCCGCCGGTCCGGAATTCGCCGGAGCGACAGGTCATCGAGCTCATGCCGAGACTGCTGAACGGGAACTTGTAACAGGAAGCCCCCATATTGGTGTAGCCCTTCGGGCAGTCGGCGACCCTTGATGCCTGGCCATAGGTGCTGGCGGGACGGAAACAGGTCAGACCCATGTTGGTGTAGCCCTTCGGGCAGTCGGCGACCCTTGATGCCTGAGCATAGGTGCTGGCGGGACGAAAGCAGGTCAGGCCGGTATTCGTGTAATCCTCCGGGCAGTCGGCGACCCGGCCGAATCCCTTGGGCAGGACGCCGGCCGTCCGGCCATAGGAATTCTTCCAGCAGAAATCGCCCACGCCCGTCTCGGCTTCCGTGGTACCGCATTTCGCATAAGTGTAGGCTGCGGCGACGCCGACCACCCCGACGGGGTCGGCGATACTGGCAACGGCGAGCGATGTCCGGGCAATGTCGAAGCTCGACCAGGTTTCGTCGCCGGAATCGCTGTCGGCGGTTTCGACCTGCGGTTCGTATTCGGCCATGAAGGCGGCAAGTTCGCTGCTGTCGAGCTCATCCACGCTGATATTCGTACGCAATTCCATATCGGCCAGCAATTCGGCCCAGACCCGCATCTGATCCGTCTCTGCGCTGTCCCGCTCGGCGACGTCCTGCTGGTAGGCAGGATCATTTGCCAGCCGGCTGGTCGATATCCTCAGCGCGGTACAGAGATTTTTCAGGTCGCCTTGAAGATTTTCATCATCCGCTTGAGCACGCAGGAAATCGGGGAACAGCAGAATGGCAAGAAAGAACAATAGAAATGCGCATTTTTTGAAAATCACTTCACTCTCCTGTTGTTTTTTGGATTGAATTTCAAGGAGTGGAGATTTTCTTCGTAACAAAGTTCAATATTGGATTCCAGAATTTATTCAGTTGTCAAAGCAATGATATCCGTAAGGAGTTCGAGTTCCGTGGCACGGAGTACCCGAACGGGAAGGGCTTCAGCCCCTCCGTCGTCTGGATTTGGCGAAGGTGTCGAAGGCGACGGCGAGCACGATGATAACGCCGATGATGATCTGCTGGACGTAGGAACTGACATTGTTGAGCACGAGGCCGTTCAGGAGGACACCGATCAGGATCGTGCCGATGACCGTGCCGAACACGGTGCCGATCCCGCCGAAGAGCGAGGTTCCACCGATGACGACCGAAGCGATGACCGTGAGCTCGTAGGTCAGCCCGGCCACGGCCTCGGCAGAGTTCAGGCGGGCGGAAAGGATGAAGCCGCCGAGACCGGCGAGTGCCCCCATCAGCAGGTAGACCTGCAGCGTGATCCGGTCGACATCGACCCCCGAGAGTCTCGCGGCTTCCGGGTTGCCGCCGACGGCGTAGACCCTTCGACCGAACCGGCTGTAGCTCAGGACGACGTGGGCGACGACCGCCAGCCCCAGAAAGACGATGACCGGTACGGGAACCGGGCCGACATATCCCTGGCCCCAGAACGTGTATCCGGCATCGAAGCCGCTGATCGGTCCACCGCCGGCGAACAGGAGGGCGCCGCCGCGGAAGGCCGACATTCCGCCAAGCGTGACGACGAAGGGGGGTACCTTCAACTTCGTGATGGCGAGTCCCTGCAAACCGCCGGCGAGAAGGCCCACGACCAGCGCCGCGAGTACCGCCAGCGGCCAGCCATATCCGGCGGCGTCGGTCTGCGAGCCCACGGCAAAGCGGCTCTCGAAGCCGCCCTTGGCGACGGCGGCGGCGACCAGCCCGGCGAAGGCGAGCAGCGAGCCCACCGAAAGGTCGATGCCGCGCGTGAGGATGACGAAGGTCATGCCGATTGCGAGGATGCCGAAGATCGAGACCTGCCGCATGACGTTGAAGAGGTTGAGCGGATTGAGGAAGCGTGGCTCCAGCGCGGCGAACACACCCATCAGGATCAGGAGAAAGATCAGGGGCGCATATTTTGCAAGAAAGCCGAGAACGTCGAAACCGCCATCATTCATGGATCAAGGGTCCGTTCAAACTGTCTGCTCATGGAAGGTCATCAGGGCCATCAGCCGCTCCTCACCGGCATCGGTGCGCATGACCTCGCCCGTGATCCGCCCCTCGCGCATGGTAACGATACGGTCCGCAAGGCGCAGGATCTCCGGCAGCTCGGAGGAAATGACGATGACAGCCATGCCGGCTGCGGCCAGTTCGTCAATCAGTTGATGCACCTCGGCCTTGGCGGCGACATCGATGCCGCGGGTCGGCTCGTCGACGATCAGGATCTTCGGCTCCAGCGCCAGCCAGCGGGCAAGCACGACCTTCTGCTGGTTGCCGCCCGACAGGGTCGCGATCGGCTGCTCCGGACCGGCCATTTTGATCTGGAGCTTGTCGGCAAAGCGCGTGACGAGTTCGCGTTCGCCCGGGCCGCTGACGAGGCCAAGCGAACCGGTGATGCCGTCGATGGCCGTGATCGCCAGGTTGGCACGCACGGCAAGCGCCAGGAACAGCGCCTGCTGCTTGCGATCCTCGGGCACCAGCCCTATTCCCGCCTTGATGGCGTCGTTGGGCGAGGAAAGCGAAATCTCCCGTCCATCAACGAGGACTGTCCCGGCATCGAAAGGGTCGGCACCGAAAACGGCTCGCGCAAGCTCCGTGCGGCCGGCGCCGACCAGACCCGCGAGGCCGAGGATCTCACCTGGAAACACCCGCAGGTCGATGTCCTCAAGACGCGTGGCGTGGGGATCGAGCAGGTCGCCCGCGCTCGACAATCCACGCACCTCAAGGGCCGGCTGCTTGCGCTCGATCCTGCGTTCGCCACCGGGGCGTTGGTCGACATCACGCCCGACCATCATGCGGATGATGCCGTCGACATCGATGTCCGCCACTGCCGCACCGCCGACCAGCCGGCCATCGCGCAGGACGGTGATGCGGTCACAGATGCGCATCACCTCGTCGAGGCGATGGGTGACGAAGACGATGCCGATGCCCCGCGATTTCAGCTCGGCGACAATCCCGAACAGTCGAAGGACTTCGGTATCGGACAGCGCCGAGGTCGGCTCGTCCATGATGATGAGCCGGCTTTCCATGGACAGCGCACGGGCGATCTCGACCATCTGCTGTTCGGCAACGGAAAGATCGGCTACCAGCCGCTGCGGCTCCATCTTCAGCCCGACATCGGCGAGAATGCGCGCGGCCTCGCCATTCATGCGCCGCCAGTCGACCAGCCCGAAACGCACCGGCTCCCGACCGATGAAGATATTCTCCGCTACCGACAATGTCGGCACCAGGTTGAATTCCTGATAGATGGTAACAATGCCGAGTTGCTGCGCCGCCAGCGGACTCGACAGCTCGACCGTCTCGCCGGTGAAGGTGATCGTACCTCGATCCGGTGGCTGGGCACCGGCGAGGATCTTGAGCAGGGTGGATTTTCCTGCACCGTTTTCGCCGAGGAGCGCATGGACCTCGCCGTCGTCGACGGAGAAGTCCACGCCATCAAGGGCCTGGACACCGGGAAAGCCCTTGGCAATCCCGGTCATCCGCAGCAATGGAGCCGACATCCGACGATTGTCCGCGATGCTAGTTCAGCTCGCCCAGCCGTTCGGCCTTGTCGAGATTGTCCTTGGTGATGGCGATGGGTTCGAGCAGGATCAGCGTTTCGGCCGGCGGCTCGCCGGTCCTGAGATGCTCGACGAGCACCTGCACCGCCTTGCGGCTCTGGCCACCGGGAAACTGCTCGACGGTCGCCGTAAGCGCGCCGTCGCGAACGGCGGCCAGCGCCTCGGGAAGCGCATCGAAACCGAGGATGGCGACCTCACCGGCGAGGTTGGCCGCCTTGATCGCCTCGGCGGCACCGAGCGCCATGTCGTCATTGGCGGCGACGATGACGTCGGGCGGACTGTCCAGTCCCGCAAGAATGCTCTCGGTGACACTCAGGCCCTGATCGCGGGCGAAGTTGGCGGTCTGCTCAACGATGAACTCGTACTTGTCGTTACCGTCGAGAATGTTGTGGACACCGGCATTGCGGTCGATCGCCGGACTGGCACCCGGCTGACCCTGCAGGTTGACGATGCGCGCACCATCCGGGAACATTTCCATGATGAGCTTGGCCTGCGCCTCGCCGCCGATGACATTGTCCGCGCCCACATGGGCCAGAATGCCGGGAACGCCATCCACGCGGCGGTCGATGGTCACCACCGGCACGCCATTGTCGACGGCCGCCTGCAGCGCCGGTGCCATCGCGTTGACGTCCGACGGGCTGATGACGATGCCCGACAACCCCTGAATCACTGCAGCCTCGACATCGGCCGTCTGCTTGGGCGTGCTGTTCTGTCCGTCGCTTTCAACGGTCGCCACACCCAGCGCGTCGGCCTCCGCCTTGAGTTCCTTCATCATGTGCACGAAGAATGGAAAGCCCAGGCTCGGCACGGAGGTCAGGATCGTGAGTTCCTGCGCCTTGACCGGCAGCGGGCCGGCCGCGAGTGCTGCGACCGCAGTTCCGACAAGCATCAGCCGCCTTGTCATTCTCAACATCGGTAACCTCCCCGTCATGAGGCCAATCTGACCTTTTATTCATGCGCCAACATGTGACACTGGTGTTGACCATGTCAATTGGCAGTTTTCTTCAGAAAGGGAACGATGCCGGGGCCATCGCTTCGCTGCACGACCGATCGCAGCCGTTCGAAGCCCGATCAAGCGCGGTCAATTGTCCGGTCGGAGCCTCCTGGCCCCTGCACGTCACTGTCTGGTCAGTCGCGCAGGGCTTCACAGGCGCGGACGATCCGCTTGCCGGCATCGTCGAGTGCTTCGGTCGAGGTGGCGTAGGAGATGCGAAAATAGGGATCGAGACCGAAGGCCGATCCGTGCACCACCGCAACGCCTTCCCCTTCAAGCAGGTAGCGGGCAAAAGTCTCGCTGTCCCCGATGACCATGCCCTCCGGCGTGCGCTTGCCGATCACTCCCGCACAGCTCGGATAGACATAGAATGCGCCCTCGGGTGTATGGCAACGCAGGCCCGGTGCATTGTTGAGATGGTCAACGATCAGATTGCGCCGCTTCGCGAATTCGGCGTTGCGCCCGACCAGGAAACCATGGTCGCCATTCAGGGCAGCCACCGAGGCGGCCTGGCTGATGGAGCACGGATTGCTCGTGCTCTGCGACTGGATCTTGCCCATCGCCTTGATAAGCGGCTCCGGTCCGGCGGCGTAGCCGATACGCCATCCGGTCATCGCATAGGCCTTGGAGACGCCGTTGACGGTGAGCGTGCGCTCCTTAAGCGATGGCGCAACCTGTGCTATGGTCGTGAACCGGAAGCCGTCGTAGACGAGGTGCTCATACATGTCGTCGGTCATGATGTGCACATGCGGGTGTCTTTCCAGCACCGCTGCCAGCGCGCGCAGTTCGTCGGCGGTATAGGCCGAACCCGTGGGATTGCTCGGCGAGTTGAGAATCAGCCACTTCGTCTTCGGCGTGATCGCTTTTTCAAGGTGTTCGGGGAGCAGTTTGAAGCCGGCCTGAGCAGGGCAGTCGACAGCAACGGGCTTGCCACTCGCGAGCAGGGTCATGTCCGGATAGGAAACCCAGTAGGGAGCCGGAATGACGACCTCGTCGCCCGGATTGAGCGTCGCCATCAGGGCATTGTACAATACCTGCTTGCCGCCGGTTCCAACCGTGACCTCGGAAACCTTGTAGCTCAGGTCGTTGTCCCGGGCGAACTTGGCGACGATGGCTTCCTTCAGCTCCGGCGTTCCATCCACCGCCGTATATTTTGTGTCGCCCTTGCGGATCGCCTCGATCGCCGCTTCCTTGATATGATCCGGCGTATCGAAATCCGGTTCGCCGGCACCCAGACCGATGATGTCACGGCCCTTGGCCTTCAGTTCACGTGCCAGATTGGTGACGGCTATGGTGGGCGAGGGCTTGATACGGTCGAGCTGTTCGGAGAGGAGCGGCATGAGACGGGTTCCCACGATGACAGAAGAACGATGGGACGGACATGCGCTCCATCGGCAGGTCCTGACAACCACGCCGTCGATACCCCGTCAAGTATCAACGAATGCCGGCATGTTCAGTAGAGGGAACCGCGTTCCGTGGCATCGAGTTCCCTGTCCAGGCGGGCTATCCGGTCATACAGGCTGCGGGATTGCCGGGACAGGCGGAGAAGGCGCGTCGAGGCTGACGCCGGCGGATCGCCATCGACATCGCAGACGCCCGCTCCGCCCAGGCGATATTCGGGTGCCAGGCTTTCCTCTTTCGAGATTTCTGCCGCGATGACGGCATTGCGGGCCATCAGCCAGGCGACGGCAAACCCCACACGTGACGTAATGCGGCTGATTTCAGCCGTCTCCCTGAGTTGATCGATCGGCGCCACGAACGGACCCCTGGAAGGGCGACTGCGGATGAAGTCGCGTACATCCTCGGCCAGTTCCACCGACTCCTCCAGCAGAAGAGCCAGCAATGACCGGCGCCGCGACGCGCCGTGCTCTCCGAAAGACACGACCGACATGAACAACGCTCCCATATTCTCTTGGGATTTTGTTGTTTCATACGGACGATGTCAAACCGAGTTGCCCTATCATGTTGCGCATGCAAGAGAAATTCCCGCCACCTCCTGGCGGCGGATGTCGGGGTTCAGTCGCTGTTGGGTATCCATTCCCCAGCGATGACAATGCCATCACAGTGGAATGCTTCATTATGGGACATCTTCTGCCCGAGGACATCGGTGAACGTGTATCTGCCCTGCCGGACATCGAGCACTGCGGCATCGCCCACCGAGCCGGGGGCGAGGCGACCGAGATCAGACCGGGCGATCGCCCGGGCAGGTTCGCTGCTGGCCATGCGCACGATGTCCATGACCGGAAGCCCCAGGGCGAGGAACTTGGACATGGTGTGCAGCAGGTCGTAGGCCGGCCCGTCGATGTTGAGGGCATGGATATCGCTCGAAATGACGTCGGGATAAAATCCCTCGTCGATCATGCCTCTGGCCACTTCGAAGTCGAACGAGCCCATGCCGTGGCCGATGTCGAAAATCACGCCACGCTCGCGAGCCGCGAGGATTTCCTCGCGGACCGTGCGATCGGCGGTGATCGGTGCGCTCGGATAGGGCTTGAAACAGTGGGTGAGGACATCCTGGGACCGCAACCGGTTGATCACCTGGCGACGGCTGGGCGGGGGCTTGTCGATATGCGCCATCACCGGCATGTGCAGGCTTTCTGCCGACTCTATGGCGATGTCAAGGGGAGCCGCGCCGCTCGTGCCGCCGGCAACGAGGCCGACGCGGACTTTCACGCCACACAGGATGTCGGTGTGCTCGCGGGCGATATCGCGACAGGCGCGGGCATCGCACATGCGGATGTCGGAATTTTCTCCGACCATCAGATAGTGCGAAAAACCGAAGATACCGGCAAAGGAAACGTTGATGTAAGCCAGAATGCGGGCCCTGGAACGCTCGATCACGTGCTTGCGGAAGCCGAGGAGATTGCCGGCTCCCGCCGAACCGGCATCGATGAAGGTCGTGGTGCCGCTTCGAACGGCGATCTTGTCGGCGTCCACGCCAAGGGATGTCCCGCCCCAGTAGACATGGGTATGCAGGTCGATCAATCCGGGAACGACGTAACGGCCGCCCACGTCGACGGTGGAGCGCGCCTGATGTTCCTCGATGTCGCGATCGATGACTGCGACCCTGCCCTTGTCGAAGGCGACATCCGCCGGTTCGTTCCGGCCGGATGCCGGATCGATGACATGCCCGCCCTTGAGCAACAATTCAAACATGACGCTCCCCCGTCATTCACGTTCTGCCAATGGCCAGCCGGTCATGCCCGCTGCCGGCGCTGGAAGTGGAAACCCGTGTCGGGATGGAAGTCAATCGTTGCCCGATGACAAGCGCCATGTTTTCCCCGGTGTGGATGGATACGGACATGGGATATCCCCCATGTTCATCGGCCCTCGTCAGGGGGGTGGCGAACGACCTTTCCTATCTCGGGCGGTAGATGGCCGGCCGCGAGCCTGTCTCGACGATCGTGTCCAGCCCGTGGAGGGCGACGATGCTTCCCGCACGCGGCTGATTCGCGGCGGCAATCGCGGTTCCTGCCGGCTCGTGCTTGCTCCCGGCGCTTTTCCTGTCGGCGCTTTTCGGACGGACGATATCGAGGGATCGGCCGCCCTTGCCGAAGAAGAGTGTCTCGGTGACAAGCGATCCGGGAGATGCGTCGGTGTCGAAGGACGCTTGCAGTACGGACGCGTTGGAGCGGACATCGTTCCAGTAGCCGGTCACCCGCTTTCGATATTGTCGTCCGCGCTCGGTATCGCTGGAATGGTAACGCTCGATGGCCTTGGCCCAGGTACCGGTTTCCCTGCGAAGACGCTTCAGGAAACGGGCCGCATAGAGCATGTTGTTGACCGGGTCGAGCGCCTGGTTGACCGATGCGAACGCATCTCCGTGGTAGAAGAGATTGACCTGCATGCAGCCGACATCGATGTTGCCGCGCCCCTCCCGCTGCAGGTTGTGGACGATGCGCAACGCGTCGGCCGCATTGGTGGCGACGAAGGAATCGCTCCTGGAGGTTATCGTCCATGGCCAGGCGTAGCTGACCTTGAGTTCGGGATTCCAGCGACCGGATTCAGTGAGTGCGATCGCGTAGAGCAACCCTTCGGGGAGTTTTTCGCGCTTTTCGATCTCGGTTGCCACCGTCCTGCACGTATTCGACGTTGCCGCCACCGCCGATGGGCTCGGGCTTGCGACCAGCGTCAACAGAACGACCGGCAACATTGCCGCTATCGCATGAGTTCGGCGCACGTAACCTCCAGGCACAATCGTAAAGCCGGAGTCTAGCTTTCGATCGTTAAGATTCCCCTAACGGAACCCCAAGATGATATCATCGTATAAGTTGTGTTTCAATATGGTATTAACAACTATATGTAGACTTAACCATGGGTGAGATGCGATTGAAGTTCGCGCCACTCGCCAGCGCCGAGACCTGATGTCTCCTGCGTGACCGTTTCTCCCGCAAGCATGCGCTGCACGCATGCCAGCGCCTTGCCTGAAAGTGTGACGGCATTCAGGCGATAGTCCTCGAATGCGGACGCGGTCAAGGGTACCCAGCGACGCAGCACCTCCATAAGCCTGTCCGCGTAGACCCTGATTTCGTACTGGGCATGCGGGTCCGCGCGCAGTGCGAGGAAATGGAGCAGATTGTGCAGATCGGTCTTCCAGTACCACTGGGTATAACTCGACAATGGAAGAACGATTCTGGCGAGTTCCCGCGAAAGGCCGGGCCGCTGTCCGTCTTCCTCCGCGTTGAGCAACCAGCGGTAATCATCCAGATTGCGTGCCGCGTTGTCGGCGAGGCGGGCGAGGAGCGCGTCGCTGTGGCGTTCGTCCACCCTGTCGCCACGCCCCTGGCGATTGGTCGTTGCCTGTACGGCCAGTTCGTGAGCCTCCGGCTGGTAGGTCCCGTCGTCGAGAATGGAGTAGCGGGCCGAATATTCGTTCACATTCGCTGTTCTGTGGCGGATCCACTGGCGCGCGACGAAGATCGGAAGCTTGATGTGCAGCTTGATCTCGCACATTTCAAACGGGCTGGTGTGGCGGTGGCGCATCAGATAGTTGATGAGTCCCCGGTCGTTGCTCACATGCTTGGTGCCCTTGCCGTATGAAACACGCGCCGCCTGAACGATGGCCGCATCGTCACCCATGTAGTCGATCACGCGGATGAACCCCTGATCCAGGACCGGCAGCGGTTCGTAGAGGATATCCTCCAGGGCGGGCACGGTGGCGCGGCGGGTGGATGTCCGCTCTGCCCTCTGTTCGGCGATTTCCTGCTGCTGCTCGATTGTCAACGGCATGCGGCGAGTACCCCATGATGATCATCTGTCTTGCGACGTGGTCGCCTCTTTAAGTGAACTTGGCAAGACATTATATAGGGAGTGCCGGCGCAAGTCGGCTATGGCGATAAACGTAGCCCGGAATAGGCGTTGCGGACCCGGGGGCAGAGCCCGGCGCCTCCACCAGACCCTTTCAGGGACGTGCGGGGGCGAACCAGGATCGACGTGCGTAGTAAAGGGGCGTGCTTTCGCTCGGTATGGTACCCGCCGTTATCGGGCCAAACATGACAAGTGCCAACGATAACCGTGTGGCCTTCGCTGCCGCTGCCTAATAAGCAGTAGCAAGCGCGGCTGGTGAGAGCCGGGCAACAGAATCTTGCCAGAAAGTCCAGGAAGCTTCGGCCTCCTGGCGCGGTTCGGGGAGCACCGGGCAACAGAAGCTCCCCACTTCGTGGCATGGTACAGCGCGGTTGTCCGGCTGGTATCGAGAAGTTGCAGGATGTCAGCGTCGAACACGTCGGAGCGTGCATGCGCCAGGAAAAGATAGAGTACGGGCTTCTTGTCGAGGCTGCGCTTCGTCAGGTTGTGCGTGACGTGCTGGGTCGGCTCATGCGCGATGAAGTCGCTCAGCCGCATCACTTCTACATCACCTTTCGCACGACTCATTCCGGTGTCGTCATACCGGAATTCCTGCTGGATCGTTATCCCACCGAGATGACGATCGTGTTGCAGCACCAGTACTGGGATCTTGAGGTCGGCGAGACCTCGTTCTCGGTAACGCTCAGTTTCAATGACAAGCATGAGAGGCTGATCATACCGTTTGATGCGATCAAGGTATTCGCCGATCCGGGTGTGGAATTCGGCCTTCAGTTCACCATCGATGTCGATGACGACGTCGTGGACGAGGACCATCAGCCCATTCGCCTCGAACGCAAGACAGACCTGTCGGTTGCGCCGACGGATGGCGAGGACCGGGGCGACGGCGCTGATGCGGATGGTGACCGGGACGAGACACAGGACAAGTCGGGTGCCGAGATTGTCGCCCTCGACCGGTTCCGCAAGAAATAGGGACTGCTGGTCACCAGACGACCTGTCGTGAAGGCCGTCGCAATCCTGAACCAGACGACCTGTCGTGAAGGCCGTCGCAATCCTGAAAAAGAGAATGGTTGGCGAAAGCCGGCCCGCGAGTGCCTGAGTGGGGAGGCGATCTTATGCGGACATACAACATCGCGAGCATTCCAGGCGATGGCATCGGTCGTGAGGTCATCGATAGCGGCATCGATGTGCTCGATGTGCTGGCGTCGCGGGATGGCGGCTTTCGCTTCGAGTTCGAGGCCTTCGACTGGGGGACGGACCACTACCGGCGCACGGGCTTGATGATGCCCGCGGACGGGCTGGACAGGATACGCGACAAGGACGCGATCTATTTCGGGTCGGTCGGTGCACCCGATGTACCGGACCATGTCACCTTGTGGGGGCTCCGGCTCGCGATCTGTCAGGGATTCGACCAGTACGCCAACGTTCGTCCGACCAGGATCCTGCCGGGCATACGCAGCCCGTTGCGTGATGTCGGGCCGGGCGATCTCGACTGGGTGATCGTCCGGGAGAATTCGGAAGGCGAGTATGCGGGGCAGGGTGGCCGTTCCCATCGTGGACTGCCTGAGGAAATTGCCACCGAGGTATCAATCTTCACCCGTAGCGGCGTGGAGCGGATCATGCGCTTCGCCTTCGAGCTGGCCCGCTCGCGGCCGCGAAGGCATCTCACCGTGGTGACCAAGTCGAATGCCCAGCGCCACGGCATGGTGATGTGGGACGAGATCGCCCGCGAGGTTGCCGGTGATTTCGCGGATGTACAGCTGGACAAGATGCTGGTCGATGCGATGACCGTACGCATGACGATGAACCCCGGAAGTCTTGATACCATCGTCGCCACCAATCTTCATGCCGATATCCTCTCCGATCTGGCAGCGGCACTGGCCGGATCCATCGGTATCGCTCCCACTGCGAATATCGACCCGCAGCGGCGTTTTCCGTCGATGTTCGAACCTATCCATGGTTCGGCATTCGACATCACGGGAAAGGGCATTGCCAATCCCGTGGGGAGCTTCTGGAGTGCGGTGATGATGCTTGATCACCTGGGGGAAGGCGATGCCGCCGCGCGTCTCATGCGCGCCATCGAACGGGCGACCGGCGATGCTTCGCTGCATACGCCCGATCTGGGCGGTTCCGCGCGCACGAAGGATGTTACCGACGCGGTGATAGCCGCAATCAAAGGCGATAATCTCTGAAGTCGTTTCTGATCAGGTAGATACATCAGAACGATGAGAAGTTTCATTAAATCGTGGAGTCATCGCGGCGGACCGTTCCCGCCGGATTGGGAACGGCTCCAAGGATTGTCCTTCAACGCAGATCGATCATCTCGACTGGGATAGGGACCTGGCTGTCCCTGCCGGTCTGTTCGCTCCAGTCGCGGTGGTTGAGAACGTTGCCATCCGCACGTGTGCGCGCGACGAGATTCATGTCGACCTGTCCCATGACCCAGCATGGCTCGTTGGCGACGCCCGCTGCCAGAATGCCGCTGGCCGGCCAGCCGGCATCGGGAGGTCCGTAGATGGCCGCTGCGCCGAAATTGGTGTCGACCGCCGGTGACCAGGAGACCGTGCCGACAGTCGGGCTGTGTACGGCGATGCACTGGTTTTCGAGAGCGCGTGCCTGGGAGCCCAGTCGTACCCGCCAGTATCCCGCCTCGGTTTCGGTGCAGGACGGGACCAGAAGGAGTGTTGCGCCGGCCTCGCACAGGGCGCGAGCGAGCAGGGGAAATTCGCTGTCATAGCAGATGAGGATACCCATCGGCCCGAGTGACGTGTCGAACAGGCGAAGGGGGGCGTTGCCTGAAATCATCCAGGTCTCGCGCTCGAAGCGGGTCATGATCTGCTTGTCCTGGAAGCCACTGCGTCCGCCGGGAGCATGCAGCCATGCACGATTGACGTAACGGCCGCGATCGATGGCAACAGGCAGCGAGCCCTGCAGGATATGCACGCCGAACCGCCGGGCAAGCTGGGCGTGCAGGGAGACGGCATCGGCAATGAACGACTGCATGCCGCGGATGGATCCGTTCAGGTCACGGGCCTCTTCATCGGGCAGCAGACCGGCCAGTTCCATGCCGGCATATTCGGGAAAGACCAGCAGTTTCGCGTCGGCGCAAGATGCGCGCTCGCACCATTCGCTGATCTTTCGGCACCAGGCATCGAACGAGGAAGGTCTCGTAATGGCATATTGTGCCGTGGCGATCTTGAATATGCTCAAAGTTGCTTCATCCAGAATTGCATCGGTTTGCCGGTAGCGGCCACTTCGCCGACATCCCGCCATGTAAACGAACCCACGAGGCCATCGATCGGGGCATAGCCACGGTTGCGCCAGAACGGATCGAGGGGACGGTAGCCGACAGGCCGTGCCGGGTGGTCGTCCGGTCGCACGACACCGCAGAACATGGCGCTCCGAAAGCCGCCCAGGCGACGAGCCTGCTCCTCGCGCAAATCGAAGAAGCGATGGCCGATGCCCTGTCCTCGATAGTGCGTCCGAAGCACCGATTCGGCCAGATAATAGATTTTCTCCGGATCGAGACCGAAATCGAGAACCGGCCGCAGGAATTCCGGGTGTTCTTCGGCCATGGGCATGGCCGTGGCGCAGCCCACGACGTCATCGCCATCGAACGCACCGACGATCACCGCCCCTTTCGACGAGGCCAGCCGTTCCAGGTAGCCGGCCTCGTAGTCGAGCGTGCCATCGTAGAGATAGGGGAAATCCCGGAACACCTCGATGCGAAGCCGTGCCAGAGCGGGCAGTGCATGGGCCATGGCAGGGCCGACAAGCGCTTCGACGCGAATGCTCACGGGCCCTGCACCTGGCGAATCCACTCCTGGAGATTGTAGAATGTCGTGACCCTGCGGATGCGACCATTCCCGATCTCGAAGAATGTTCCGGCTGGCAGACGGTAGGTCTGGCCGTCAGCTGGCGGCAGGCCCTCGTCGTCGGCAAGATAACGACCCTCGACGACGAATTCCGCCGAGGCCCGACTTCCGTCATCGTTCGACATGATCACGATGTCATGAAGCTGTTCGGCATAACAACGCGCCATGTGCCTGCAGAAGGCCGCAAAGGCCTTCTTGCCCTGTCGTCTCTCCCCCTGATTGACGTCATGGACTACCCCGTCATCAAGGCAGTCCAGCATGTCGCCGATGTTGCCATCGTTGAAGGCCGCGAAATATCGCCTGATCAGTTTCACCGTATCGTTCACGCTTGCCTCGCCCTGTTATCGCGATCCATGCCGACGCATGATGCCCGTCCCGCTTCGTCCCTATTCGGCCGGCGCAGGTACGGGAGCCATTGCCGCGTCGGTCCGTCGTTCCGCGCCGGGCCGCAGAACCAGGGCCAGCATCGGCGGTATCAGGAGGAGTGTCAGAACGGCCGAGAGCGACAGACCGCCGACAACGACCGAGCCCAGCCCACGATAGAGTTCCGAACCGGCACCCGGGAAAAGGACCAGGGGAAGCATGCCGAATACCGAGGTCAGCGTACTCATGAAGATCGGCCGCAAGCGGTTCCTTGTCGCCTCGATGATGGCATCGACGGGCGCCATGCCCTCTTCCCGCAGGTGATAGAGCGACTGGTGGACCAGCAGGATGGCATTGTTCACAACGATGCCGATGAGGATGACGAAACCGAGCAGGGTCAGCATGTCGAGTGCCTGGAACTTGAAGATGTTGAGCACGGCCAGTCCCGCCACGCCGCCGGCTGCCGCCAGGGGCACCGAAACCATGATGATCAGCGGGTAGATGAAGCTTTCGAACAGAACCGCCATCACCAGATAGACGATGACCAGCGCCAGGAGCAGGTCCAGCTTCATTTCCTCGAATGTCTCGGTGAGCTGGTCTGCCGTGCCGGACAATGAAAGCTGGACGCCAGCCGGCAGTCCCGCGTCGCGCAGTGGGGTGACCACGTTGTTTTCGAGAATGCCCAGAGCATCTTCCAGCGGCAGATTGTTGGTCGGGGTGATCACCAGTGTCACCGTGCGCTGGCGTTCGAGGTGGCGGATTTCTGTTGGCCCGGACGTCACCTCGATGTCGGCCAGCGCACTGGCCGGAAGGATTTCGCCATTGGCCGTGACGATGGGCAGGGCGTCGATCGACTGGGTGGTGTCGGCTCCGTTCTCGGGGCCCTTGAGCATCAGGTCCATGCGGTCGTTGCCGACCGTGATCTCTTCGACCCGCACGCCGTCATTGAAGGCGTCGACAGTGGTGGCGAAATTGAAGGTCGAGACGCCGGCGTCGGCCAACCGTACCCGGTCGGGGATCAACCGCACCTCGGGAGCGCCCAGTTCGAGACCCGGAACCGGGCGGTACTGGTTGCCCTGCTCGCGTGGAAGATACTGGGTGACAAGGCCCATGGCCCGGACGGCAGTGGTGAGGATCGGTTCGATCTCCTCGCCACTGACATCGAGGTCGATGGCGCGCGACCCGCCCAGGCCGCCGCCGAAGATCGAGGGCTGACGGATGAAGCCGAAGGTGCCGGGCTCCTGGAAGATGGGTGCGCTCATGGGCGGTATCAGTTCGCCTGCACGCATCTCGTCGACCGCACTGGCACCGATGAAGGCATTGCCGCCGAATGCCGCGAAGAAGAACTGCTCCATCCTGGGCGGTTCCCCGGGTTTCGATTCGGTGCCTGCCTCGCTTGCCCAGAGGGGGCGGGTTGCCTGTTCGACGTGGGTGGCGATCTCGAACATGGTTTCGAGATTGTAGCCTGGGGGAGGCAGGATAAACCCAAACACCAGGTTTCGATTGCCTTCAGGCAGATATTCCAGTTTCGGTAGAAACCGGTAGGCAAACAGGCCGGAGGTCACTGTCACCACGAGCACGACGAGCAATGCCAGCATCCGGTTCGAGGCAACCCGCCGCACGAAGCCGACGACGGCATCGCGGAATCCGCCGGCCAGGTCGTCGACGACCGGAATTCTTCGCTGGACGATCGTCCCGCTTGCGTCGCCGCCCAGGAGTCTCCTGGCCATCGCCGGAACCAGCGTGATCGCCACGAGCAGCGACAGCGTCACCGCAACGGAGATCGCCACGGCGATGTCGCGGAAAAGCTGCCCGACTTCGAGCTTCATGACCAGAATGGGGATGAATACCATGATGGTCGTCAGTGCCGAAACGAGAATGGCTCCCCAGACCTGACGTGCTCCCTGGTAGGCGGCTTCGGCCGCGGGCATTCCCTGTTGGCGCAGGCGGTAGATGTTCTCCAGAACGACAATGGCTGCATCCACCACCATGCCCACGGCAAACGCAATTCCCGCCAGCGAGATGACATTGATCGAGCGTCCCATCGCCGCCATGGCAACAAAGCTCGCCACCACCGATACCGGAATGGCGATGGACACGATCAGTGTCGCACCGAAACTGCGCAGGAAGAGCATCAGCATCAGGGCGGCGAGGGTCCCGCCGATGTAGATGTTGGAGGTGACCAGATCTATGGCACTGTCGATATAGGTCGTCTCGTCATAGACCTGACGTATCATCAGTCCCCCGGCCGGGAGCGATGACGCGTTGAGTTCATCGACCGCTTCGCGAATGCCCTCCATGGTGGCAATGACGTTTGCTCCCTTCTCGCGGATGGCCCGCGACACCAGGGCGCTTTCTCCGAGCATGCGGATACGCGCACCCGGTTCCTTGAATGCGAACCGGACATCGGCGATATCGCCCACGGTAACCCGCGCCAGCCGTCCCGTCGCCGGATCGGTCATGGTCCGCAACACCACGTCGGCGACTTGCGACGGGGATTCGAAATCGCCCTCCGTGCGCACGACATAACGGCGCTTGCCTTCCTCGACGTCTCCGGCGCTCATCGATACTCCGGCGGCGCGCAGGGCGGCCAGCACGTCGGGTACGGTCAGGTGGTAGCGGGCGAGTTGCTGCGGCTGCACCACCACCTGCATCTCGCGCTCGCTGCCGCCGAAGATGTCGACTCTGGCCACGCCCGGCACGCGCTGCAGCCGGTCCTGAACGAGGTCCTCGGCGATGTCGCCGAACTCGTTGATCGGCGCGTCGTTGCCGGGGGTGCGGCGAATGATGAACCAGGCGATCGCGTTGTCGTCGTCGCCCGATGTGGACAAGGTGGGTTCGCTCGCCTCGTCGGGATAGTTGCCGACGCGATCAAGGCGGTTGGCGACCAGCAGAAGCGCCTTGTCCATGTTGGTGTCGATGGAGAATTCGAGGGTGATGCTGCCCTCGTCGTCCTTCGAGCTTGAGGTCATCTTGTTGAGGCCCTCAAGGCCCTTGAAGACCTCTTCCTGTCGATTGACGATCTCGCGCTCGACTTCCGCCGGTGCCGCGCCGGGCCACAGGGTGGTGATGGTGATGACCGGCTTCTCGACGTCGGGAGCGAGCTGGATGGGGATGTTCTGCAGCGAGACGTAGCCGAACATCACGGCCATCAGCACGGCGGCGATGACGGCGATCGGGCGCTCGATGGCAAGGCGGATGATATCCATGTCTCAGGGCTTTCCGGCGGTCGGGTTGGCCGGGACCGAAGCATCCGCTTCGGTCGTTTCCCCGGAGGGGGCGACGGTATCGGTCCGGCCGGTTTCGCCTGCCGGCGGCTCGAACTGCACCTCCTGCCCCGGACGCAGCCGCTCGTTGCCCTTGGTGACGACCAGATCGCCATCGGTCAGACCGCTGACGACCTCGAAGCGACTGCCCAATGCGGCACCCAGGATCACCGGCACGGGCTCGACGACATTTTCCTTGGTGACACGGAAGACCATGCGCGCACCCTGCATCGGCGTCACCGCATCCTTGGAGACGGTCAAGGCGTCGCGCGGAGCGCCGATCGGCAGGTCGATGGTCACGCTCTGGCCGATCGCGCTCACGGCGTCATCCGGAGGATCGACAGGCTCGAAACGCACGGCACGGGTGCGGGTCATCGGATTTTCCATGGGAACGATGGCCCGCAGCCGCGCCTCATAGGTCTGATCGCCGATCTCCAGTTCCATGGTTCCGCCCGGCTGGATCCCGCGCAGACGCTGGGCCGGGACGTCGGCTTCGATCTCGATGCTCCCGGCATCGACCATCATGACCACGGGATCGCCTACCCGGACATAGGCACCGGCACTGACCTTGCGTTCGACCACAACCCCCTTGTAGGGCGCTCGAATGGCGGCGTCGGCAACGTCCGTCGCCCGGTAGCGAAGGTTGACCCGAGAGCGTTCGAGGCGGGCGCTGGCCGCTTCCGCCCTGCTGGCAGCGGCGGCGATTTCGGTCACCTTGTCATCGAGGCGGGCGCGGGAGAATGCTGCCGATCCGCGCAGTTTCTCCAGTCGATCCAGCTCCTGTTTCAGCAGGTCGATTTCCCTGAGGATCGTGTTGTGCTCGGCATTGGCCGCATGCAGCTCTGCTTCGGCCAACGCCCGATCGAGCTCCAGTCTCGCTGTATCGAGTTGTATCAGGATATCGCCCGCCTCGACCCGATCCCCGACCTGGGCACGGGCGGTCGCAACCGGAGCCGATACCCGTGCCGCGACATAACCTTCGCGCGTGGCCACGACCCGTCCCAGTACCGAGATGGTTTCCGTGAGCTGCTCGAGTCGCACGGCGTCGACCACGACGGGCGCTGCGGGCGCCTGGGCCATGACAGCATGCGCGTTCAGCCCCGAGATTGCCAGGACGAGCACGCCCGCGATCCATGGGGTATTACAGACTGACTTCATGTGGCGTGGACTCCGAACCTGCGACGCGATTCCGGTTTTCAATCCGGTTGATTTAGGGCACCAGCGAACGGATGTCGACCATACCGGCTTCGAGCAGCCCGCTAACGTTAGTTTCATGATTTCGCTCCTAGTCTTGCATCCGTCCGACGATGTGGCGACCAAGTGAAATGCCGCCTGACCCTCGGAACAGGAGCCGGTACGGACATGAGCGACGATCAGATCCTCATCGAACTACGACGATTTGCTGGAATTCTCAAGGTGACAGCGGTCGATCCGCATGATGCGCTGGAGATAAGCTTCCAGGTTCCCGCGCAATGCAGCAGGGCCGCGATCGCCCGTCTGGCGCGGGCCAAGCTCGACTATGTTCGCAGCAGGGCGCAGGCGGACGTGTCTTCGGGTCTCCGCCGTTAGCTTTTCCCGTTCAGGCGGAATAGCCTGAACGATCAGGAAATGCGTCGAAACAAACAGATAGAGCCAGTTTTCCGATTTCACCTAAACTAAAATAGGAGATCCCCCGGCTATGCCGGGGCGGCAGCCCGAGTTTGACGTTTCCGGCAGTCCATCGCCGGGTTTCTTTCGTTTGCCACCACGCATACGGAAGGAACGTCAGCGATGGACACGTATCAGAGCCTAAGTCACAGCGTTTGGGACTGCAAATATCATGTCGTCTTTATCCCGAAATGCCGACGCAAGACGCTGTATACAGGCCTGCGCCCACATCTCGGCGCGGTTTTTCGACAGCTAGCCAAACAAAAGGAGAGCAAGGTCATAGAAGGTCATCTGCTACCGGATCACGTCCACATGATGCTCGCCATTCCCCCCAAATATGCTGTCTCCAATGTCGTCGGCTTCATCAAAGGGAAGAGCGCCATTCACTTAGCCCGTGTTTATGGCGAACGCCGACGCAATTTCGTTGGCCAACATTTCTGGGCAAGAGGATATTTTGTCAGCACGGTCGGGCGAGACGAAACGGTCATCCGCGACTACATTCGCAATCAGGAGAAGGAAGATCGCCGGCTCGATCAACTCGCGCTGTTACCCTGAACATGCCGCCTTCAGGCGGCGAACAGATTGCGGCCGCGCAGCGCCGCAAACCGCCGCTTTGAGCGGCTCTCAACCAAAGCCCCCGGCTCTGCCGGGGGATATTTACTCGGGAAACGCTAGCGATAGCGGTCGGGCCCGAAGCTCCGGCGGCGGTCTGCGGGATCATTCGTTCCGGTTCCAGGCCATCGCCCGCCGGGAAAAGAACCATGACAAACCGGTGAATGTCGTTTTAACCTGCGGACGAGGTTCCCGGGGAATGGAGAATTGCCGTGCCCATCGTCAATCGTGTTGCCGAATTCCATGATGACATGACGGCATGGCGCCGGCACCTGCATGCAAACCCGGAACTCGGCTACGAGGAAGTGATGACCTCGGCTTTCGTCAGCGGGAAACTCCAGGATTTCGGTGTTGACGAGATTCACGAGGGGGTGGGCAGGACAGGCGTCGTTGGCGTGATCCGTGGAGGCGACGGGCAGCGGCGCGTCGGCTTGCGCGCGGACATGGACGCGTTGCCGATCCAGGAAGCGACAGGGGTGCCGCACGCTTCGAAAAATCCGGGCAAAATGCATGCCTGCGGTCATGATGGCCATACCACCATGCTGCTGGGGGCAGCCCGCTATCTGGCGGAGACCCGGAATTTCAACGGTACGGTCTACCTTTACTTCCAGCCCGCCGAGGAAGGTCGCGCCGGAGCGAAGGCGATGATCGATGACGGCCTGTTCGAGCGCTTTCCGGCCGAAGCCGTTTTCGGACTGCACAACTGGCCGAGCATGCCCGTGGGTGTATTCGGAATGTGCAAGGGGCCGGCCATGGCCGCGTCCGACGAATTCCGCCTCACGCTCTCGGGCAAGGGCAGCCATGCCGCCATGCCCCAGGCATCGCACGATCCCGTGGTCGCCGGTGCCGCCATCGTCCAGGCGTTGCAGACGATCGTTTCGCGCCAGATCGACCCGATCGACAACGCGGTCGTCTCGGTCACCCAGTTTGTCGCCGGCGACACCTTCAACGTCATACCCGAAACGGCCCTGCTGGGCGGAACGGTGCGGACGTTCAACGCCGGGACCCGTGATTTCTGCGAGAAACGGCTGCGCGAGATTGCAGGCGGTATCGCCGCGACGATGGGTGTCGAGTGCGATATCTTCTATCGTCGGGGTTATCCGCCGATGGTCAATCATGAACGTGAATCGGATTTTGCCGCCGACAGCGCTGCCGAGATCGTGGGAGAGGACAAGGTGCAGCGCAATCCGCATCCGGTGATGGGAGCAGAGGATTTCGCCTTCATGCTTGAGGAAAAGCCCGGAAGCTACATCTGGTTGGGAACCGGTGGAGCCGAACAGGGCAAGTCCCTGCATAGCCCGCATTTCGATTTCAATGACGAAGTCTTGCCTATCGGCGCAAGCTATTGGGTCCGGTTGGTCGAACGTCTCATGGCAGCTTAAGGATTATTGTTAACCTTTTGTTATCCAAAGCATTCCATTGGGCACCAAATGGGATGCACGGGGTCCACGGTGGGATGTTGAACGGTGCTGGAAAATGCGAATACTTCGAGGAAGCGAAACAGGTATCGACATTCGACAGGGTGACAGGTGATGGATCAGGAACGCTACGAGGGCGAGGGGCGCGGTCTCGGTTGCTTTCTCGAGGACATCGCGCAAGGTGTCGAGGAGCAGCTCGGGCGGCAGTCGATACTGTATCATGCGCTCAGACGGGCGCTCTCGAGACGCGATCTCAAGTCCTTGCGCCATGCCCGGGACCTGTTCAATGCACTGCCGCGCCCGCAACGTCAGTTGCTTTCCCTGTCTGGAGTCGTTCGCTCGGTGGAAACCGGTGACGCGCCGGAACAATCGGCCATGGGAGATTTGCCGCCCGCGGCGACGGTGATCTGCTTTCGGACATCGGGCGATGCACTGTACAACCACCGCAATCCCCCCATCGAGGTCGAGACGGCCGATGGTGAAGAACCCGGTATGCGGGTATTGATCAAGGCGGATACGTTGCCGAAAGAAGCAGCCTGCCGTTTGAGGGAAATCGCCGACATGATCGAGACCGATCGAAAGCTGCTGTCGACCCGCTACTGGCGTGGAACATCGACGGGCAGCAAGTCATCCGATGACACAGGTTTCCTCGCGTAGATGTGATCGCCGCTTCGTCCACCCGGCGAACTGCCGCTTCCTTCAGCAGCTGTTAAGGTTTTCATGATATAGTTGTTTCTCCTTATGAACGACCGTCACGAGCCGTAAATGTGCCGAACGATGGTGAGGAAACGAGAAACGACATGACAACAAACCTGTCGAGGAAGTCGGCTGCATCGCCTTTCATGGCATGTCATCGCTGGACGCAAGGCGACCTTGCGGCCCTTTGGCCGCGACGCCCTACGGCGGGTCATGCCCGCCTTTCATTGGATATCGACGTCGGCTGCAACATTCCCGGTTGCGGCCTGGTCAGGAACCCTGGCGGGGCGCGTGGTGGATCATGTTGAAATTGCTTCAGGAATGGCACCCCGTATCACGGGTGGTGGCACTGGCAGGTCCGCTCGTCATCGGTTCGCTGTTGAGTCTCGATCTGCTGACGTCTGTCGAAAGTGCAAGTCCGAAGGCTATCGCGATTCGCCAGACTTCCCTACCCGTGGAAACTGCAAGGACCGATCAGCTTGCCCGCGTACGAAGGACAATGTCCGGTGACCTGGTTTCCTACCAGGCCATGGTCGACCGACCGCTCTTCACTCCCACGCGTCATGCCCGGGATGAAGCGGCAGCCGGGAGCCAGCCCGGGCGTCCCCGGTTGATGGCGATCCGTCCGCCTGCCGTTCCGTCCAGCGGCATCGAGCTCGTGGGGACGCTGATGCGGGATGGACATCAATTGGCGATGTTGAACCGTACGGGAAAACGGCAAATCGAAACCGTCGAAGCCGGGGCGGTCGTGGAAGGGTGGCAGGTCACGGCCATTCACGACACGGCCATCGAGATCGTTTCGAGGAATGGAGCCGTTCACAAGCGCTTGACCTTCCCCCGACTGGGAAATCCCGACGATGTGGTTCATCTCTTCTCGAACAGGGACTGCATCCCGGGCGAAACGGGCGATTTCTGCAATTCGATGGAAACTTACAATACACTTGGGCAGGACAACGCCATAGGCGGGTAGGTCAATCGCCTTGCCCGATATGGCGTCCTCTGTCCCCGGACCCAACGGCATTCCGATTTCGTGAAATCGGAATGCCGGATCGATCCCTTTGTTCCGTCGCACTTTCCGGTCGTTGATGCAGGACCATTCGAACGGATAAGTGGGTACGGACAGGTGAAGCCGGGCGGTCAGTTGGCGCCGGACAGGAGGCGGCGGGCGATGACCTGGGCCTGGATTTCGGCCGCACCCTCGAAGATGTTCAGGATGCGGGCATCGCACAGGACCCGGCTTATGGGATATTCCTGGGCATAGCCGTTGCCGCCATGGATCTGCAGGGCATTGTCGGCTGCCGCGAAAGCGACCTGCGCTCCAAGCAGCTTGGCAAGGCCCGCCTCCAGATCGCAGCGACGGTCGCCGTCTTTCTGCCTTGCGGCATGGAGAGTAAGCTGCCGGGCGATCATGGTCTCGGTGGCCATCCATGCGAGCTTCTGTGCGACGCGAGGGAAGGAGAAAAGCTCCCGGCCGAATTGCCGGCGGTCATGGGCATAGGCCAGGCCGAGATCGAATGCGCAGGATGCGACGCCAACAGCACGCGCTGCCGTCTGGATGCGCGCGCTCTCGAAGGTTGCCATCAGCTGCTTGAAGCCCTGTCCCTGCACGCCACCCAGCAGGTTCTCTTCCGGGACCTCGAAACCGTCGAACGACAGCGCATATTCCTTCATGCCGCGATAGCCGAGAACGCCGATCTCGCTGCCATCGAGCCCATCGACAGGAAATGCATCGTGTTCGGTGCCGCGTGGCTTGCGCGCCAGCAGCATGGACAGTCCCCTGTATCCCTTCTCGTCGGGAATCGTGCGACAGAGCACGGTCATCATGTCGGCCCGTGCGGCGTGAGTGATCCAGTTCTTCGCCCCGGTGATCCGCCAGTGACCGTTCAGACATTCGGCGCGGGTCTTGAGGTGTGCAAGATCGGAGCCTGTGTCGGGCTCGGTGAATACGGCTGTCGGGATGATCTCGCCGGATGCAATCCGGGGGAGGAACTCCTCCTTCTGTGCATCGGTGCCCCCCAGTCGAATCAGCTCGCCGGCGATTTCGGAACGGGTGGAAAGCGAACCGACACCGATATAGCCACGGGACAGTTCTTCGGTGACAATGCACATGGCCTCCTTGCCCATTCCGAGGCCGCCATGCTCTTCCGGCAGAGTGAGGCCGAAAACGCCGAGTCCCGCCAGTTCCTCGATGATCGACATCGGGATGAGTTCATCGCGATCATGCCAGCCCTGAGCAAAGGGCGTCACCTTCTCGGCGGCGAAGCGCCGGAACTGGTCCTGCACCAGTTCGAGCGTTTCGTCGCCCAGGCCGTGATCGCCCGTATCTCCTTCGCTCATCAGGCTGGCCAGGCGTGCGCGGCGTTCCGCCGATCCGCCTTCGCGAATGAGGGTGCGCACGGACGGATGACGTGAAAATTCCGCGATGTCGGCATCGGCCATGCCAAGATCGGCCGGGCGGACATATTCCACCTGGCTCATCGCAATGCCGCCTTCGAGCCGCGCGAGATATTCGGCGAAGGCCCAGTCACGCATCAGGCATTCGAGTTCGCGAAGGCGGCCGCGTTCGGCCAGTTCGCGCGACCAGGCCAGCATCTGCCGAAGACCTTCGACATAGACTTCGATCCACGCCACACCATGGGCGGCGTGCTGTTCGCGATCCAGCAGCTCGGAAGAAATCCTGCCATCCAGGCTGACCCGTGGACGGACGGCAGCGATGGCGGCATCTCGCAGCCTTTCGGCCGCCGCCAGCGCCTGGTCGAGGCAGGGGGTAAGGTCGCCGGATCCAATCTCTCGATCAAGGGGCTCGACCAGGGCGCTGGCCATGGTTCAGCCCTCCATCGCTTCGTCGAGTGTGCGCATGCCGGGCCTGCGCGCGGAGACCAGTACCGCCATGTTGCCGGGCTTGTGCTCGTTCTTGCGCATCTTCTGATGCGCGCGCGGGATGTCCTCCCATGCGAACACTTCCGACATGCACGGATCGACCTGTCGGTTGAGGACGAAACGATTGGCGGCGGATGCCTGCTTCAGATTGGCGAAATGACTGCCCTGCATGCGCTTTTGCCGCATCCACATGTAACGGGCGTCGACGGTGAGCTTGTAGCCCGTGGTGCCTGCGCAGATCACGACCATGCCGCCGCGCTTGACCACCAGTGCCGAGACGGGGAATGTCGCGGCACCGGGATGTTCGAACACCATGTCGACATCGTTCCCCTTGCCGGTGATGTCCCAGATGGCCTTGCCGAACTTGCGCGCTTCCTTGAGCCAGCTGCCATAGGCTTCCTGGTCCATCGGATCCGGCATTTCGCCCCAGCAGTTGAAGTCCTTGCGGTTGATAGCGGCCCTGGCTCCCAGCGAGAGGACGAAATCGCGCTTGTCCTCCTCGGAGATCACGGCGATGGCGTTGGCTCCCGAAGCGGCGATCATCTGGATCGCCATGGAACCGAGACCGCCGGCGCCGCCCCAGACCAGCACGTTGTCGCCCGGCTTGAGGGTATGCGGCTGGTGACCGAAGAGCATGCGGTAGGCCGTGGCCAGCACCAGGGTATAGCAGCCGGCTTCTTCCCAGGTGAGGTGTTGCGGGCGCGGCATGAGCTGGCGGCTCTGGACCCGGCAGAACTGGGCAAAACTGCCATCGGTCGTCTCGTAGCCCCAGATGCGCTGGCTGGCGGAGTTCATCGGATCGCCGCCGTTGCATTCCTCGTCGTCGCCATCGTCCTGGTTGCAATGGATGACGACTTCGTCACCGACCTTCCAGCGCTTGACCTTGGAACCGACCGCCCAGACCACGCCGGCGGCGTCGGAACCGGCGATGTGATAGGGCTGCCTGTGCAGGTCGAGCGGCGACAGCGGGATGCCGAGTGCCGCCCAGACGCCATTGTAGTTAACACCGGCGGCCATGACCAGCACCAACACTTCATCGTCGCCCGGCTGAGGTGTTGGAACGACTTCCTGCTGCATTGCGGTAATAGGCTCGCCATGCCGCTCCTTGCGAATGGTCCAGGCATACATGCTGGCCGGCACGTGCCCGAGTGGCGGAATCTCGCCGATCTCGTACAGATCCTTGCCCTTCGGCATTTCGTCGATATTGGCGGCTTGGGTCTTGACCAAGGGAATCACCTCTGCGCTCGTGCTCATCTGTGGCTCCTGCGACCGTGCCGACTGCCGGCCCGGCCTTGAAATTCCGTGCGTTCCCGTCTGCGCAACCGTTGACGAGAAGAAATCCTCCGGCTGAAGATCAATGCCTTCGCGTCGCGCGGCTTCCAGGACTTCCTGCTGTCGTCGCGCCGGTATGGCGCCCCGGCGGACCCACCCCGAGACGGCGGTCTGCCAGATGCCGAGAAGTTCGGCCAGACGCTGCTGTGAGCCGAATTTCTGGATGATCTGCTCGACCTGACTCTTTTGCATCTTTCCGTCCATGCTGCACATGCGTGACGCTGACGCACAAAAGTGTTGAAGTCAACACTATAAATGTTTTGCCGACCATGCCACGAAGGTGTTAGGGAAAGCTTACCCGTGTGCAACGACTCCGAACGAGGTGTTAGGCATGACCGACAAGCCCTGGCTCTTTCGCACCTATGCCGGCCACAGTTCGGCCAAGGCCAGCAACGAGCTTTACCGGACCAATCTCGCGCGCGGGCAGACGGGCCTGTCGGTGGCTTTCGACCTGCCGACGCAGACGGGCTATGACAGCGACCATCCGCTCGCGCGCGGCGAGGTGGGCAAGGTCGGTGTGCCGGTCTCACATCTGGGCGACATGCTGGTCCTGATGGACGGCATCCCGCTCGATCGCATGAACACGTCCATGACGATCAACGCGACGGCGCCCTGGCTGCTCTCCCTCTACATCGCGGCAGCCGAAAAGCAGGGCGTCGGGCGTTCGGTCCTCACCGGCACGGTGCAGAATGACATCATCAAGGAATATCTCTCGCGCGGGACCTACATCTTCCCGCCAGCACCTTCGATCAGGCTGATCGCCGATGTGGTCGCTTTCACGACGTCGGAAATGCCGAAATGGAATCCGACGAATGTGTGTTCCTATCACCTGCAGGAGGCGGGTGCCACGCCGGTGCAGGAACTGGCCTACGCGCTTGCAACCGCGATTGCCGTGCTCGATGCGGTGAAGGAAAGCGGGCAGATCGAGGATGCGGCGTTCGAAAAGGTCGTCGGGCGGATCAGCTTTTTCGTCAATGCGGGTATCCGCTTTGTCACCGAACTCTGCAAGATGCGCGCCTTCACCGAACTGTGGGACGAGATCGCGCGCGAGCGTTATGGCGTCAAGGATGAGAAATACCGGCGCTTCCGCTATGGCGTGCAGGTGAATTCGCTGGGGCTCACCGAGCAACAGCCAGAAAACAATGTCTATCGCATCCTGCTCGAAATGCTGGCTGTGACCCTGTCGAAGAATGCCCGGGCGAGGGCGGTCCAGCTTCCGGCATGGAACGAGGCGTTGGGCCTGCCGCGCCCCTTCGACCAGCAGTGGTCGCTGCGCATGCAGCAGATCCTGGCCTTCGAGACTGATCTTCTCGAATATGAGGATATCTTCGATGGCAGCCATGTGATCGCCGCCCGGGTCGAGTCGCTGAAGGATGAGGCGCGCGCCGAACTGGCGCGCATCGACGAGATGGGCGGTTCGCTGTCGGCGGTGGAAAGCGGCTACATGAAGGCGCGGCTGGTCGAGAGCAACACGAAACGTGTTGGCGATATCGCCGGCGGCCGGCAGAAGGTGATCGGTGTGAACTGTTACACCGACAGCGCACCGTCGCCGCTGACCACCGGCGATGCCTTCCTCGCCGTCGATGCCCGCGCCGAACAGGACCAGATCGGGGCGCTGCAGGCGTTCCGTGAACAGCGGGACGGTGCTGCCGTCGACGGTGCTCTTGCCGAATTGCGCCGGGTCGCGTCCGAGGGCGGCAATATCATGGAACCGTCGCTCGTCTGCGCGCGTTCGGGGGTGACCACCGGTGAGTGGAGCGGCGTGCTGCGCGAGGTGTTCGGCGAATATCGCGCACCGACAGGCGTTGCCGCCGCCAGCGTTCTCGACGAGGTCGATCATCTGGCGCTCGTGCGTGAAAAGGTGGATGCGCATGAACGGAGCAGCGGTCGCCGGTTGAAGATCCTCATCGGCAAGCCCGGTCTCGACGGTCATTCCAACGGTGCGGAACAGATCGCGGTGGCGGCGCGCGACAGCGGCATGGAAGTCGTCTACGAAGGCATCCGCCTGACGCCCGCGCGCATCGTCAACACCGCACTCGAGGAGAGCGTGCACGTCATCGGCCTGTCGGTGCTGTCCGGCTCGCACCTGCCGCTTGTGAGCGAGGTGGTCGAGCGCATGCACAAGGTCGGCATCGGCGACATCCCGCTCATCGTCGGCGGCATCATCCCCGAGGAAGACGCCCGCCAGCTCCTCGCCAAGGGTGTGGCCCGCGTCTACACACCCAAGGACTTCGCCATCCACGAAATCATGAGCGGCATCGTCGATATCGTCACGGAACGCGAGGAACGCGCGGCCTAATCGCCGTTGAGCCATCCTCGATCTTCGGGCACCGTTTCGAAGACGCGGGCGTCGTCGGAGAAGATGACCCAGGATTGGGCGCTGGCCGTGTGGACATGGTGCGTCGGACGCAGCCAACTCGTATCGTCGAGTGTGCCGGGTTTCAGGCTCAGATGACCCGCTGCGCGGCTGGCGCGGTGATGGATGCGGGTGCCGCAGAGCGGGCAGAAGGAATTGGTGAAGATCTGCCCGCTGGCAGCTTCACGCCTGAAGCTTCGAAGCTCGCCAGCGACGATTTCGAAATCCTGTTCATGGATGCGCATCGCCATGCCGAACGCGCTGCCGGACTGAGTCTGGCAGATGGTGCAATGGCAGGCATAGATGACAATCGGTGGCCCGGTGAGGACATAACGGAACGCACCGCATTCGCACCCACCGGGATGCCGGTCGATCATGTCCGTGGCATCATTTCTTCCAGTGCACTTTCGTCAGGTCATTGGCCTGAATGGGGCTGTTGGCCCACAGGCCTTCGAGGCGGGCGTCCCAGACGCCGCGTTTGGCCAGTTCGAACAGGAAGACATTGACACAATCTTCCGCAAGCATGCGTTGGGCATCGCCCAGGATGCGGTTCTGCCCGGCAGGGCTGGTGGTCGCGGCCAGTTCATCCATCAGCTTGTTGAAGTCCGGATTCCTGTATCCCCAATAGTAGTCGTCGCGGGCGTAATTTCCGATATCCATGGGCTCGGTATGGCTGACGATGGTCAGGTCGTAGTCCTTGCCGCCATAGACCTGTTCGAGCCACTGCGCCCATTCCATCGGGATCAGTTCGGCGCTGATCCCGACTTGTGCGAATTGTGCCTGGATGATCTCGCCGCCACGCCGGGCATAGGGCGGTGGCGGCAGCTTGATGGTGAGCTTGAGGTTGCTCTGCCCGGCCTCGGCAAGCAGTTCCTTCGCCTTTTCGACATCGTGCGGATAGCGGCCGGTCAGGTCGACATAGGCCGGGTGGTGCGGGGCGAAGTGACTGCCGATGGGCGTGCCGTAGCCATATTCCGAACCGTCGATGATGGCCTGCCTGTCGATTGCGTAGGCCAGCGCGCGGCGTACCCGGATGTCATTGAAAGGTGGCCGGGCATTGTTGATGGCAAGGATCGTCTCGCCTTCCGTCGAACCGATCTCGACATGGAAACGGGGATCGGCTTCGAACTGGGGGATGCTCTCGGGCGAGGGAAAATTGGCAAAGGCATCGACATCGCCCGCCATCATCGCCGCCACGGCCGCGGCGGGATCCGGAATGAACTTGAACACCGCGGATTTCAGCCCCACGGGTTCGCCCCAGTAATCATCACGGCGCTGCAGCCGGACGGAATCGCCCTTGCGCCATTCGACGAAGCGGAACGGTCCTGTCCCGACAGGCATCGTCTTGTTGTTGTCGGCGGATGCCGGGTCGACGATGACGGCATCGCCCAGACCGATGTCGAACAGAAACTGGCCGGTCGGCCGTTTGAGCGTGATGACCACGCTGCTGCCATCATCGCCGGCCGCCACGCTCGCGACCGGTTCGAACAGGTCCTTGTGGGCGTTCGTGCTGTCGTCGGCCATGGCGCGCTCGAAGGTGAACACGACATCGGACGCATCGAAGGCCGCACCATCCTGGAAGGTCACGCCGTCGGCCAACTGGAAGGTGTAGGTCAATCCGTCTTCGGAAATCGACCATTCCCGGGCAAGGGCCGGCTGCACCACGCCATTTTCATCAATCCGGGTCAGCCCCTCGAAGATATTGGCATAGACGACCTCGTCGATGGCGGCAGCGGCACCGGCGGTCGGATCAAGGTGCGGCGGTTCGAGCACCATGCCCATGACCAGCGTATCCGGCGGTCCGGCAAGCACGGGTATTGGCAGGACGGCAGCAATCGCTCCGGCGAGGATCGTGCCGAGCAGGCGGTTCGAGCCGGGGTTGCAGGTCGTTGACATGGCCATTTCCTCCAGATCCGCGTTGCGCGGAAAATCAGCACAATGCGCGGGGCTTGGCTAGAGTTCTTGTCAGGGTGGCGGACCGGCGGCAGGGAAGGGGGCAGGCATTCCACGTGAACCGGGTCATGCCCAGAGGCGAAGAAGTCCGAGGGCCGTCATGCCGGCAAGCATGGTCAGGGGAAGGTTGCGTGTGGGAATGGCCACCGCCGTCGCAACTGCCGCCGCAGTCCATTCGAGAGGCCCCGTCTGCAGGAGCAGGACGGTTGTCAGTGCGAGGATGAGGCATCCCGGAAGGGCGGCAAATCCCCGTGCCCAGCGGCCGTCGCGCGGCAGGCGGGCGCCGAGAAGATAGCCGGCCAGGCGGATGGCCAGCGTGCCCAGGGCGAGCAGGACGATGAGAAGCCAGCGGTCATCCATGAACGCCATCCGCGGTCGTCTGCGCCTGGCGACCTTTCTGCGGCATCAGGGCAGCGGTCAGTGCTCCCGCGATACCGCCCGCCACCAGCGCCCATGACGGCTCGATGCCGGTCGTCAGGACAAACATGCCGCTTGCGAGTACGGAGGCGACCCAGGGCAGGAGATCGTCATGGTCGCGCCAAAGGTTGCGCAAAATGGCGATGAAGGCTGCGACGAAGGCAAAATCGAGCCCGAGAGCCTGGGGGTCGGCCAACTGCTGCGCAAACATCGCTCCACTGGTCGTGGCGGCGATCCAGGCCAGGAAAAGGCCGCTGCCGGCACCGACAAGATAGGCAAAGCCTGCCGGTCGACCCCGAGCGCGCGTCGCGTGCATCAGTGACCAGCTCTCATCGCTGGCGAGATGAATGCCCAGGAGAACCTGCCAGGGCGGTCGTCCGGCCAGTTCATCCCTTAGCGATGCGGTGATCAGTATCAGGCGCAGATTGAGGGCGAGGCCGGCGACCAGTGCCGTGATGGGACCAGCACCCGCGATCAGCCGTTCCACGGAGACGATCTGTGACGATCCGGCAAAGACGACCGCACCCATGATGCCGGTCCCGATGCCGCCCAGGTCGGCACGCGCCGCCAGGATGCCGAAGGCGATGCCGTAGATGGCAACGCCCGCTGCCAGCGGCAGCCCATCGATCATGCCGGCCTTGAAAGCCGATGCCGTATCGCCGTGGATGGGCTTCATGGGTGACCGTCAACCCTTTCATGTCGAACGACGTTCGATTTGATGAACAGGCCGCCAGCGTTCGTCAACGCAAACAGGAGAGTGGCTGCCATGGACATCCCGGCGGACCTCGTCCGTTCCGGCGAGGCGCTGGAGGATCCTGCTGTCAGCCTGCCGGTCCTTGCAAGGCCCGGCCGAACGTCAGGTACCGGATGCGGAGTCCGGGCACGGAAAACCCTCGTTGCCGCATCTGCGGTTTCGTGCCTGTCCGGCTCATGTCTTGTGCGTGCATTCCTCGACACTCGTGCAGATGGTACCATTGGGCACATAGGCACCGCATTTGGGGCATTTGACGAGTTCAACCGTCCTGGCGGACTGCCGGCTTGCCGAACGCGGCTGGCCGCCGCGCGCCGGCTTGCGCGGCGTGGACCTCGGCGGATCGTCGGCGATGTGCGTGCGCAGGGTCTCGAACAGCTTGAAGCCCTTCCAGACCGCGATGATGATGCCGATGGTGAAAGCGATCTTGTAGATCATCGCAAGCCGTAACGATTGTAGAGCATGCGTTCCTCGATGGTGCCGATGAGGCTCCGGGCGATCAGGTCGGGCGACATGGCCTGCTGGAGCCCCAGCTTGCGCTGCAGCCACGAGCGGGTCGGGTTGACATTGACAAGGCGCACGCGGTCACCGTGGCGATCGCGCATGATGCTGCGGAGGTCGCCGATGGCATCGACCAGGCCGTGACCCACGGCCCGGGTCCCGGTCCACACCCGCCCGGAGAACAGTTCGTTCTCGTCGATCGCGAGCTTGCCGGACCTGCGTTCGCGCACATGCGCCTTGAAGGCTTCGAAGATATCGGCCTGCACCTCCTTGAGGATCACCCGGTCTTCCTCGCGCTCCGGTCGGAAGGGATCGAGCATGCCCTTGTCGGGGCCGGTCGTGTGACTGCGCCGCTCGATGCCGAGTTTTTCAATCGCCCCGGTGAACCCGAATCCCGCGCTGATCACACCGATGGAGCCGACGATGGAGCTGGGGTCGACGAAGATTTCATCGGCGGCGAGGGCCAGCCAGTAGCCGCCCGATGCTGCCACATCCTCGACGAAGGCAATCACCGGCAGGTTCTTTTCTTGCGCCATCGCCCGGATACGCCCGGCGATCAGCGAGGACTGCACCGGTGAGCCGCCGGGTGAATTGATGGCCAATGCGACCGCCCTCGCCCGCTTCATGGAGAATGCGGCCTCGATGGGACCCGCGAGGGCCGCCATGCTCAATCCGCCGCGACGACCGGGCAGGGCGCCAATGGCACCGGAGAGGCGCAGGACCGGGATGACCGGCGGCCGCCCCCTGGTCAGACGGTCCCTTATTGTCGAGAAGAGCATCGCGTTCCTTCCATCACGGTGTCGAGACCGGCGGCATCGCGCAGGATGGCCCTGGCTTCATCCGTCTCGTCACCGTTCTCCCTCCTTAGATAGAGCCCTTTGTGCAGGCGCAAGGGGGCACGGCTGCCTTTTCGTCCGCGCAGGATCACCCGATGGGCGAAGGGATGGTCGGGACGGGTGAAGATCGGGACAACGAGAAGGTCGCCGAAGCGGCCGCTCATTTCCGACAGCAGCAGTCCCGCCTTGTCGGCCGTGTTGATGACAACAAGGGTGCCGCCCGACACCGTTCGCCTCATGCAGGCTTCCATCCACGATCCCGGATCGATCCCGGCATGGTCGGCCGAACGCTTCGAGGCGCAGCGCGGCAGCCGGTGGGCACCGGGTTCGAAGAAGGGCGGATTGGTGGCGACATGGTCGAAATTCTCGCCGCGCAGAACATCCGAGGTGATGTCGCCGGCGACGATCCGCGCGCCCGCATGCGCGAGATTGGCCTCCAGATAGTCCACATGCCGGTCCAGGATTTCCACGGCAGTGAGTTGCACACCCCTCACGCGTGCCATCACGCACAGTCCCAGCGCACCCGTCCCGGCCCCCGCATCGAGCAGGCTTTGCCCCGGGCGGATCGGCACGGCTGCCGCCGCGAGCAATGTGTCAATTGCAACACGGTAGCCGCGGCTGGGCTGCAACAGGCTGACCCGTCCATCCAGCAGCGTGTCCCGTGTCGAGGACGTTTCGCCCCTCATGGTTTTTCCACGAAAATGTCGTTGAATTCGCCGCCGCTGGCATCTTCGAGTACCGCCTTTGCGCGTTCCCGGTCGGATTGCGGGACCAGCAGGCGACGCGGAATTGCACCGATGCTGCCTTCGAGTGCGCTCATGTGCTCATCGAGCAGCAGAACGTCGATGCCTGCCGCTTCGAGCATGGCTCGTGCCCAGGACAACCGGACCATGTCATTGCTCGAAAACAGTTCCACCATCATGTGACCCAGTGCCTCGCCCGTTTACGCAGGGCTTGAGTTTGCTTGCGAGTTCCGCCACGTGTTAGCAGGATAGGTCGCGTCGGATAAGGAAAGCTTGCGCGATTCGGCGGGGTCGAACCGTGAAGGAAGGGGCCGGGTCGCAAACGGCGCAGTCCTGAGCAGGAACGACGCCGCACCTGCCCGCCGAAGATGCGGGCTGAAACGGGGCAAGGGAGTTCGCCTTTTGAGCGCAGTGCCGCTGGAAAAATCGGAAGATGACGGGCGCGGCGACGCCATGTTGCAGGCGCGCATGCTGATTGGCGACGATCTCGTCGGTGTGAACGCGCTCATCGTCGAACGCATGGAAAGTGAAGTTCCGCTCATTCCCGAACTCGCGCGCCATCTGATCGCGGCCGGCGGCAAGCGCATCCGCCCGGTCCTCACGCTTCTTGCTGCCCGGCTCTGCGGATATGCGGGCGATCGTCATGTCGCCCTTGCCGCCTGCGTCGAGTTCATTCACACGGCCACGCTCCTGCACGATGACGTCGTCGACGAAAGCGATCTGCGCCGAGGCCGATCCACCGCCAATGCTCTCTGGGGCAACAAGGCGCCCGTGCTCGTCGGCGACTTCCTCTTTTCCCGTGCCTTCGAGCTCATGGTCTCCGATGGCTCGCTGCGCGTGCTCGAAATCCTTTCCAACGCGTCTGCCGTCATTGCAGAAGGCGAGGTGGCCCAGCTCGTCACCGCCAATGACATGTCGACCGACGAGGACGCCTATTTCAACGTCATCCGGTCCAAGACCGCCGCCCTCTTCAGGGCGGCCAGCCGCATCGGTGCCGTCGTCGCCGGCCGTCCGCACGAGGAGGAGGTCGCCCTTGCCGCATTCGGCGAGGAACTGGGTATTGCCTTCCAGCTCGTCGACGATGCGCTGGACTACGCCGCCCGTCAGGCGCTGCTCGGCAAGACCGTCGGCGATGATTTTGTCGATGGCAAGGTTACGCTGCCGGCGATCATCGCCTATCGCGAAGGCAATGAGGACGAACGCTCCTTCTGGCGGCGTACCATGGAGGAACAGGTTCAATCGCCGGGCGATCTCAAGCAGGCCCAGGCCTTCCTCGCGCGGCACCGGGCCATCGAGCGTACCATCGACCGGGCCATCGAGGCCGGCCAGCGGGCGCGGGACAGCCTTTCGATCTTCCCCGACAACCCGACGCGCCGGGCCATGCTCGACCTCGTCGACTTCGCCACCCGCCGCGCTTTCTGATTTTTGCAGCCCTGCGTGACGCGAACCTGCAACTTCCCCTTGCATGGTCGCGAAATCCCTTTAAAAAGCGGCGCACCAACATGGTCACGCGGTTGTGGCGGAATTGGTAGACGCGCAGCGTTGAGGGCGCTGTGGGCCTAGCCCGTGGAGGTTCGAGTCCTCTCAACCGCACCATCCCGTTTCTCAAGTCTGAAATATCCCCTGAAGTCGAATTGTCAGGTTTGCCGGAACTGGCCGTTTCATCGGCAGTCGGCGGCTTTTTTCGTTCCGGCCGGACGGTGCGTTTCTCATGGCCGGGTCCTCCCTGGCATCCGCTGGCAGCGGGGAATGTACCCAAAGAGATTCAATCGAATGCAAAAGGGATGTCATTCCCTTACCTTGCCGTCATCCTCATGATACCTTGCGGTGAAATTTGCGATGGATGTCGGTATGTCGACGAAACGCGGGAAAGGCCGTGACTGTAAGTGAGGTGCAGTCGAGGCGTGCCGGGTCCGGGGGGACTCCGGGGGAGGTTTTCGGCGTCTTCATGAAACTGGGTCTGACTTCGTTCGGCGGGCCCGTCGCGCATCTCGGATATTTTCGCGATGAGCTGGTCACGCGGCGCAAGTGGCTCGACGATCGCGCCTTTGCCGATCTGGTCGCCCTGTGCCAGTTCCTGCCCGGGCCGGCTTCGAGCCAGGTGGGGTTTGCACTGGGGCTGATGCGGGCGGGCTGGCTCGGCGCGCTCGCGGCCTTTGTCGCCTTTACCCTGCCTTCCGCCCTGGTCCTGCTCGCCTTCGCCATGACGGCCTCGTCGATATCCGGCCCGGTCGGGTCCGGTGCCCTGCACGGGCTGAAGATCGTCGCCGTGGCCATTGTCGCGCAGGCGGTGTGGGGCATGGCCAGGACCCTGTGTCCCGATCGTGAACGTGCGGCCATCGCCGCGGGTGCCGTGATCTGGCTCGCGCTGGTTCCCGGTGCGTTCGGAATGGCGGGTGCCATCCTCATTGGCGCCATCGCCGGCCTGATTCTGGGCCGGGGTGCGGCGGGGTCCGTCGGCGCCCCTGTTGCCATGCCCGTCCGCCGCAGGGATGCGGGCATGGCCCTGACGGTCTTTGCCGCCCTTCTCGTTTGCCTGCCGCTCGCCGCCGGCGGGTCGCAGTTGCTGGCGGTCATCGACAGTTTCTATCGGGCGGGGGCACTGGTGTTCGGGGGAGGTCATGTCGTGCTGCCCCTCCTGCAGGCTGGTGTCGTGCAGCCCGGCTGGGTCACGCCCGACGCGTTCCTCGCCGGCTATGGCGCGGCACAGGCGGTGCCCGGGCCGCTCTTCACCTTCGCCGCCTATCTCGGCGCGTTGCTCGTCCCGGGGCCGGATGGTGTCGCCGGAGCGGCGATCGCGCTGGTTGCGGTGTTCCTGCCGGGCTTCCTGGTCCTGATCGGCGTCCTGCCGTTCTGGGACCGGTTCCGGATGATGGCGCCGGCACAATCGGCCATGCAGGGGGCCAATGCCGCGGTCGTCGGAATTCTCGCAGCGGCGCTCTATGCTCCCGTTTTCACCGGTGCCATCGGAGATCAGGGCGACTTCGCGCTGGCGCTTGCATGCTTCGTTCTGCTGGTGGCATGGAAGGCGCCACCCTGGACCGTCGTCCTCGCAGCGGCCGTCGGTGGCATCACCATGGCGGTCGTGCGAACGTCGGGGATCATTTCCTTTTAAAGAATAAAATCCTTTATTCGATACGGTATCGTATGGTACTGTCGTCTTATGGCTGGATTCGTGAAGCATATCGCGGGCCTGCATGTCCGGGGCGTGCTGGAGCGGTCGTTGCGGCTGCTCCGGACGTGTCGGGCGCTGGCAGGCGTCGGGAACCGGGTGCACAGGCAGCGGCGACCGGCGGTCGCGTTCATGAAGGAAGGAGCGCTGACGGCATTCCGGCTGGCGGCGCGACATGTCCGTGCGGCGGGCCTGCGCTGTGTCCTGCGGCGGTTCATGCCGGTTCTGGATGCGTTCGTCGCGGCGGAATCCGCCGGACTGGCGCTGGATGCCGGGGAAAAGCGGCAGTTCCGCCGGGCGTGGCTCGCCTATCTTGCGGGCGACGATCCGGCCGAAGCCGTGGGTCTGCTGCTGCAATCGGTGCGGCGGCGTCGCGCGGCCGGCGGCGGGCCGGACAAGCCCGTGCCCGTTTGCGCGAGCGATTCCGCGCCTGTCGGCGAGGTCGCCGAAGGACTCTGGCACAGCCGGCTGATCGTCTTCATTCAGGGCGCTCTCGGCCGTTCATGTATTCCAGGCGGGCGATTGCCGGATGCGGTCATGGCCCGGTCCATCGAAATGTCGGTCGCCTGCGTGTCGGCCATGGCATGGCTGGCCGCCCGCGCCCGCGATCCGCCCCGCCCTTGCTGCCCGATAGCCGGACCAGCCTGGAGACCGTTCGCGTCGCCGGGCTTTTCGTGCTGGCCGGATGAATCTCTTGGGTTCATTCCCCGTTTCTTGCCCTGCTGCTTGCGGCGGGGTTGTTTTTCGGCCGGTGTCACGACCGGTCGCGCGAGGCCGACGGATCGCCGCCATTCTCCGGGCCGGTTCCCCGTTCGCTGCGGATGATGCCTTCCAGTCCGTCGGCAACGAGGTCGGCGATCATGCGCGATCCGCGGTCATTGTAGTGAACGAAGTCATACATGGTTTCGGGACCGGCCTCGAAGGTTTCGGCGAGGTCGATCAGCGGCACCTCGTAGTGCCGGGCGAGGTTGCGGATATCGTCGTTGAACAGGTGGAAGAGGGTCGCCATCTGGTCGGGATCGACGCCGAGCCTGTGCGCTTCGGCGCGCAGGGCTTCCAGGTCATCGCCCTTGAAACGGCCCGGCTGGGTCATCAGTACCGGCTCGATATCCCATATGCGTGCTGTGGATACGAAGGTGTGCAGGGATCTCCGGAACATCTGCCGGTAGGCGTCGAAGCGCTGCGGATCGCCGATGCGCCGGCTTGCGGCGAAGGATTCTTCGGATTTCGACAGCTTTCTCTTGAGGACGGACAGGGCGCGGTAGGTGTCCGGCAGGAGATTCTGGACGCGCCAGGCGAGTGCATCGGTGAAGCCGGGAAGTTCCTCGAAGTGGACAAGTCCCCGGTCGCTGTCATTCCAGTAGGTGTCGAAATAGAGCAGGGGCACCACATCGTTGATGTCGTGCATCAGGACCACCATGTCGGGCTGCAACGGTACGATCTTGCCGAGCAGGATCAGGTTGCTGTGCATGGAATCGTTGCCCGAGACGCCCGAGTTCCAGGTGTCCACGGCGATGTCGAGGCGCTCGTCGAGGATCCTGCCGACGCGGTAGGGCCAGCGTTCGAGTTCGGCCGCGTGCTTGTTCTCGGTGGTTGATCCGCCGAGGAAGACGATCTTCAGGTCGGGATCGGGCAGGGTGCCGGATGGTTCGACATAGCGCCCGGGACCTACCTGGAAGCGGACGGTCGAGCGGCCTTCGGGGTGCACGCTGCGATCGGTGAAGGAGAGCGGCAGGATGTTGTCCTGGGGAACGTGTTCGCGCAGCGTCAGGGCCCGGCGCATCTGGGCGTCGTCGCCAGCGGGAAGGAGCCACTCGCCGACTGCGACCAGCGACATCAGGAGCAGGAGCAGTGCCGTCAGCATGATGATCACGACGAGCGGTCGGGTGCGTGCGTCGACAGCATCGCGCTCGGGGCGCTCGGGGTTTGTCATGGTTGCCTCCAGCGACAATGAGCAGGATTTGTCGCAGTCTAGTCCGAAGTTCGCCTGTTGCCGCCATGACCTGCCCTTCAGCGTCGTCAGATATGCATGGTGCGTCAGGGCAAGATCCGGAGGGTGGCGAATCGTCCGGGCGAAACGACGCGAACGGCTTGTCACCCGGTACTGCAAGCGGCTATGACGCCAACGCCTGCGCAAGTCAGGACATCGTCGGGCCCGTAGCTCAGCGGTTAGAGCCGGCCGCTCATAACGGTCTGGTCGTAGGTTCGAATCCTACCGGGCCCACCATTTCAGCTATTTGGAAATATTCGATATTTCTTCAAAGCTCTTGAAGTCCATCGATATTTCGAAAGACATCGTTCCCGGCTGTTCGATGGTCTCCGCTTTGCTCGGAAGCCAGGCCCACCGGATTGAATTGGCACGATTCCACTTTCGATGCCCGTCCAGGCCTCACGCACGTTGTGGCCCGCAAGGTCCCTCAACCGCGCCGAGGTGGCCCTTGTCGCGGGGTTTCTTCGATGCCGCCGGTCGTCCGGCGACACCGCCTGACAGCTATCGGGGCGAATAGACTACTGTCCGGATGGAACCTCCCTCCGCTGGTTGTTCCGAATAGACCGTTCTAGGCCGATGCGAAGGCGACTTCTCCGGCTTCGGCGATGATCGCGATCTCGGTGACATGCATGCCGTCGTCGGCGTGGGGGATCATGAGGACCTGATAGCTGAACGGTTCGTCCTGGATCGACAATCCGAGCGTGAGGAAGACGGGCGCGCCGGCAAAGGCCGCATTGTGCAGGTCATCGACCAGAGCCTCGCCGAGGTCGACGGGTTGAAGGTGGTTGTGACCGGTACTGGCCGCACCGGCAAAGCCTTCGAGCGGACCCAGATGGATATCCTCGTTCTCGTTGAACTTGCGCAGATCGATCCAGTGGACGTCGGGAACCAGCAGGCGGAACTGGGGCGTGTCGACGGCACAGCGTGGCGGCAGGCAGCCTTCCTCCCTTGAGTTGTTCCAGCAGCGGAATGCAACGGTGAGGGCCGGATTGGCGCCGACCAACGCCGGAATCGGCAATATCTTCTTTGTCAGCCAGTACATGCGACGTTCCTCTACTTGAGGCCCTCGGCCCGTTTCAGGTATCCGCCGGGCTTTCCGGCGCCCGGACATCCACCCTTTTCCCCGGCACCAGCGAGAAACTCCGCTTCGAACTTCATGTTCGAAACGGCTCGCATTTTTCGATCCGCCTGCCGGATGGCGAGGCGAATTGCGGGCACCGTTCGATCAGCCTGATTATCGTCCATCGCGGTAAATCGCCGGTGAATCCCGACAGATTCCCGGGAAATCAGCGACATACCCTGTAGTGACTGGCGAGTATTTGCCCACCTGTTCGTGACATTTTTTCGACATGCCGCGGATGGAGAACGAACAGCAGCGATCGGGGACCCGGCTTCATACCGGGTTGCTCCCTTGTCCATGGCGCTGACAGGCGACACAATGCCGATGGGAATGAAGAACAGCTGGCCGTGTGCGTGAGTCGTGGAGGTGAGCCGGAACATGCATGGCGAGAGGGAATATGCGCGGCCGGAATCGCTCGCCGATGCGGTCGAACTGTTGCGAGACGGCCTGTGGCGGCCTGTAGCCGGCGCCACCGACCTCTATCCGGCGATGGTGACACGGCAGGACCCGGGACCGTGGCTGGATCTGGGCGGGCTCCGCGAACTCCGCGGCATCGATCTCGTTGACGGGGTCTGGCGCATCGGCGCGCTTGTGTGCTGGCGCGAACTGGCGGAAGCGGACTTGCCCGAATGGTTCCATGCCTTGCGGCAGGCCGCGGTACGGGTGGGCGGGCGGCAGATCCAGAATGTCGCGACGATCTGCGGGAATATCGTCAATGCCTCGCCGGCGGCGGATGGCGCGCCACCCTTGCTGGCGCTCGATGCTTCCGTCGAACTGTGTTCCGTTGACGGTCGGCGGCAATTGCCACTCCATGAATTTCTTCTGGGCAATCGCAAGACCGCGCGGCGGAACGATGAGCTTGTCACCGCATTGCTGGTCCCGGACCGGGCGGCAACGGATCGCAGCGTCTTTCTCAAGCTCGGCGCGCGCAGTCACCTGGTGATCTCGATCAGCATGGTGGCGGTGCGGGTGGAGCGTGACCCGGGCGATGGCCGGGTTGGGGAGTGTGCGGTTGCGGTGGGAGCCTGCGCACCGACGGCCCGGCGACTGCCCCGCCTCGAACGGCGGTTGCGGACCATGGACCGGGCGGCGGCCTGCACGGTATCGGTCGAGCCGGACGATCTTGCACCGCTGGCACCCATCGACGATGTCCGGGCATCGGCCGCCTATCGCCTGGAAGCCACGGCGACGCTCATCCGGCGAGCCATGGCCGAAGTGTTGCCGGAGGAATGCGCATGAAGGTGGATTTCGAGATCAACGGCAGGGCCGTCCATGTCGAAACACCTCCCATGACCCGCCTGGCCCATGTCCTGCGCCGGCAACTCGATCTCGAGGGAACCAAGATCGGTTGCGATGCCGGGGATTGCGGCGCCTGTACGGTGCTGGTCGATGGTCGGCAGACCTGCGCCTGCCTGATGCCCGTCGCACATGTCCGGGGACGGCGGGTTGTCACGGTCGAAGGGCTGGCATCACTGCCGTTCGGCAAGCGCCTGCAACGGCGCTTTCTCGATATCGGTGCCGCCCAGTGCGGCATCTGCACGCCCGGCATGCTGATGGCGGCAGTCGAGCTCCTCTCAGGCAACCCGTCGCCGGACGAAGCCGAGGTCGAAGCCGCTTTGGGCGGCGTGCTCTGCCGATGCACGGGCTACCGCAAGATCATCGAGGCGGTGACGGACATGGCCGTGGATGCCGCGCCATCAGCCGGGAATGCTTCGTGCCGGCCCGCCGTCGGCGCCCGGATCGCACGGCTGGACGGGCCGGACAAGGTGACGGGACAGGCGCAATTCGGCGCCGATGGCTGGCCGGATGACTGCCTTGAACTGCGGCTGGTTCGCTCCCCCCATCATGCCGCCACGTTCGAACTGGGAAATGTCGAGGCCTGGCGACTTCTGCATCCGGGTGTCGATCGCATCTTGCTGGCGGGTGACATACCGGGACGTAATGCCTTTGGCATCTATCCCGAGATCAAGGACCAGCCGCTCCTGGCCGACGGACTGGTCCGCCATCGTGGCGAGCCGGTTGCTGCCATCATCGGCGAACCACAGGCCATCCGGGCCCTCGACCTTGCCGGTTTTCCGGTAATCTGGTGTGAAACGAAACCGGTGCTGGGGCTGGATGCGACGCTTGTGTTCGATCGTCCGGCCATTCATGCGCAGACCCCTGACAACGTTCTGGCGCGCGGACGGCTTGCCACCGGCGATGTCAGCCAGTCTCTCGCCGCGGCAGCGGTCACGGTCCGGCACACGGTCGAAACCTCGTTCGTCGAACATGCCTATATCGAGCCCGAGGCGGGATATGCACGGCGCATCGGCGACCGCATCGAGATCGTCGCCACGACACAGGCTCCCTACATGGACCGCACCGAGGTGGCGGCCGTTCTCGGCATCGCGCCCGAACGGGTGCGGATCGTGCCGACGGCCTGCGGAGGTGGGTTCGGCAGCAAGATCGACGTGTCGTTGCAGCCGATCATCGCGGTGGCGGCCTGGCTGACCGGTCGCCCGGTCGGCTGTGTCTACGACCGCCCCGAGAGCATATCCTCGACGACGAAAAGGCATCCGGCAAGGATCACCGCCACGGCAGGTGCGGATGCCGACGGGCGCCTGCTGGCGATGCGGTTCCACGGCGATTTCGACACGGGCGCCTATGCCTCGTGGGGACCTACCGTCGCCACCCGTGTGCCCGTCCATGCCAGCGGTCCCTATCGCATCGGGGCGGCCCATTGCACCACCACGGCCCTCTACAGCAACGGTACGCCGGCCGGGGCATTTCGGGGCTTCGGCGTTCCGCAGGCGGCGATCGTGCACGAGGCGTTGATGGATGAACTTGCCGACGGGCTCGGCATTGATCGCCTCGACTTTCGCCTGATCAACGCGTTACGCGATGGAGATCGCACGGCCAGCGGGCAGCTGCTCGGGTCGGGAACCGGGCTGGTGGCCTGTCTGGAACGACTGAAACCCCGCTGGCAGGCCGAGAAGGCGGGGTTGCGACGCGAGGAGGGCGATCTGCGCCGTGGTATCGGTGTGGCCTGCATGTGGTATGGTATTGGCAATACGGCCCTGACCAATCCGTCCGCGATGGATGTGGGCATCGATTCAAGCGGCAGGCTGACCCTGTACAATGGTGCGGTCGATATCGGGCAGGGCAGTGCCACGGTCATGGTGCAGATCTGTGCCGATGCGCTGAGGCTGCCGGTGGAAGCCTTCTGCCAGGTAGCGGGCGATACCGATCGCACGAGGGATGCCGGCAAGACATCCGCCTCGCGCCAGACCTTTGTCTCCGGCAATGCCGCAAGGCTGGCGGGCCTCGATCTCCGCGGTCGGATCCTGCGGCTGGCCAATGCCGGGGAAGAGGCGTCGTTGAAACTCGCAGAGGGGCACATCCTTGTCGATGACGGGGGACGTAAGACAAGAATCGACCTTACCCGCATGAAGAGTGATGCCACTGGTGACGTTCTCAAGGGGCAGGGCTTCTGGGATCCCCCCACCGAACCTCTCGACGAGAACGGGCAGGGGGTGCCTTATGCATCCTATGGCTTTGCCGCCCAGATGGCGCGTGTTGCCGTCGATACCGGCCTCGGCACCGTCACGGTCGAGCGCATGTGGGCGGCTCACGACGTGGGCCGGGCCATCAATCCGACCCTGTGCGAAGGTCAGATCGATGGCGGGATCGCCCAGGGACTGGGACTGGCCCTGATGGAGGAATATCTGCCGGGGCGTAACGAAAACCTGCATGACTACCTGATACCGACAATAGGAGACATTCCTCCCATTGAAATTTTCCTCGTTGAAGAAGGCGATCCGCTGGGTCCCGACGGGGCGAAGGGGTTGGGCGAGCCCGCACTGGCCGCCACCGCGCCGGCGATCTTCGGCGCCATCCACGACGCGGTGGGCGTCCGGCCCGACAAGGTACCACTCACGCCCGACCGCCTGCTGCAACGCATGCAGCGGGTCCGCCGCATGCGGTCAGGTTGAATGTCCGGAGGTCAGTCTTCGGGAGCACGTTGCGAAGAGAGCGGGCGAGGGGTCATCCCGTCATAGACACCCCGGTGCCGCAGCAGATGGTCGGCGAGGACGCAGGCCATCATCGCCTCGCCGACGGGAACCGCGCGGATGCCGACGCAGGGGTCGTGACGCCCCTTGGTGCGCAGCTCGATTTCCGCGCCATGACGGTCAATGGTCCGTCTCGGGGTGAGGATCGAGGAAGTCGGCTTGACGGCGAAACGGCAGACGATCTCCTGTCCGGTCGAAATTCCGCCCAGGATGCCGCCGGCCTGATTGGACTCGAAACGCGGCCCGTCATTGCCACCGCGGCGGATCTCGTCGGCATTCTGTTCGCCGCTGAGTGCGGCGGCCCGGAAGCCGGCACCGATTTCAACACCCTTGACCGCGTTGATGCTCATCATCGCCTTGGCAAGATCGCTGTCGAGCTTGTCGTAGACGGGCTCGCCCAGGCCGGCGGGAACGCCGCGGGCCACGACCTCGACCACGGCTCCCACCGACGAGCCATTCTTGCGCACATGGTCGAGTTGCCGCTCGAAGCGGATTGCCGCCTGCGCATCGGGACACCAGAAGGGGTTGCGTCCGATCTCGGCCTCATCGAAATGTGCCGGGTCGACGGCATCCTCGCCGATCCGGGTGAGGTAGCCGAGGATCTGGACGCTGTCGCCCAGTATCTTGCGGGCAATGGCGCCTGCGGCCACTCGCATCGCCGTCTCGCGGGCCGATGAACGACCGCCGCCGCGATAGTCGCGAATGCCGTACTTCATGTCATAGGTGATGTCGGCGTGGCCCGGGCGGTAGCTGTCCTTGATCTCGCCGTAATCCTTCGAGCGCTGGTCCTGGTTGCGGATCAGCAGACTCACGGGTGTACCGGTGGTCAATCCCTCGAACACGCCGGAGAGGATCTCGACGGTATCGGGTTCCCGGCGCTGGGTGGTGAAGCGCGACTGGCCGGGCTTGCGCCGGTCCAGCCATGTCTGGATATCGGCCTCGCTGAGCGGTATGCGCGAAGGCACGCCATCGACGACGCAGCCAATGGCCGGACCGTGGCTTTCTCCCCAGGTCGTGAAGCGAAAGAGTGTACCGAAACTGTTACCGGCCATCAGTCGAGGTTCTTTTCCATGAAGACGGACAGGGGATCGGGGCGATATTTACCGAATGCTCCAATGCGCCGGAATCCGGCCTTCTCATGGAGCACCGGCACTTCTGCCGGATCGGGCGATGCCGCATGGTTGCGTGCATTCTGCAACAAGGGAATGATGTCCAGGCGTTCAGACCGTGGCGATATCGGGCGCATCCTCCGCCTTCATGCCGACGACATGGTAACCGCTGTCGACATGCAGAATTTCTCCGGTCGTGCCAGCTCCGAGCTCGGAGAGCAGGTAGACACCGGCTCCGCCCACGTCATCCAGTGTCGTGTTGCGCTTGAGCGGGGCGTTGTATTCGTTCCAGCGCAGGATGTAGCGGAAATCACCGATGCCCGATGCGGCCAGTGTACGAACCGGCCCGGCGGAAATGGCATTCACCCGGACATTCTGGCCGCCAAGGTCGACAGCGAGATAGCGGACGGATGCCTCAAGAGCCGCCTTGGCCACCCCCATGACATTGTAGTGCGGCACGACCTTCTCGGCACCGTAATAGCTCAACGTCACCAGTGATCCACCATCGGCCATCAGCGGTGCGCAGCGCCGGGCGAGATCGGTGAAGGAGAAACAGGAAATATGCATCGACCTGAGGAAATTATCCGCAGTGGTATCGAGATATTTTCCCTTGAGCTGTTCCTTGTCCGAATAGGCGATGGCATGGACGGCGAAATCGAGTTTGCCCCAGCGTTCCTCGATGGTCTCGAAGAGGGTATCCATGCTGTCGTTGTCGGTGACATCGGCCGGCAGGATGAAATCCTGACCGAGTTGTCCTGCGAGTGGCGCCACGCGCTTTTTCAGCGCCTCTCCCTGATAGGTGACGGCGAGTTGTGCCCCTTGTGCCGAAACGGCCTGGGCGATACCCCATGCCAGCGAGCGATCATTGGCGATGCCCATGATAAGCCCTTTCCTGCCCTGCATGAGCAATCCCGAATTGGCCATGGCGATCCGATCCCTTGAATTGAAATGCCGTTCGATTTGAACGGTATCCTAGACGTCACCCCCCCGATATCCAAGAGGGGGAGGCGACACACGCCATATCTTGCAGCAATAGTGGCTCAATCGCGTCGTTCCTGCATCATGGCCGCATTGATCTGTGCTCCAAAAATGAAGATGATCGCCGAAATATAGAAGAAGAACAGAGTAAAAATCACACCGCCAAGACTGCCATATAGAATACTGTAACGGCCGAAATTGCGCAGGTAAATCGAGTAGGCCGCAGTGGCGACCACCCAGAGCGTCACCGAGATGAGGGCGCCGGGCAACACGTCGCGGAGGCGCAGGTCGGTGTTGGTCAGTGACAGGTAAAGGCCGATGGTGAATGTCAGCAGCAGTATGACTCCGATGATATAGCGTACCACCGTGTAGAGGTTTCGGTCGAACAGGTCGCGTTCGGCAAGCCAGGTGACGACCTCGCGGGCGATCGGCAGGCCGACCAGGACGAGCATCGCGGTGAGGATGATGGCCGCATAGACCACGGTGAGTGCCATGCTGCGCAGGCGATTGGCCCAGAATGCCGGCGGATCCTTGACCCTGAAGGCGAGATTGAGGGCGTGCCGCAGGCTTTCCAGTCCCGACGACGAGAACCAGACGGAAAGGGCGATCGAGACTGTCAGCAGGGTACCGTGGGGACCGCCACGCAGCTCGGTGACCACTGGACGCAGAACGCCTTCGACTTCCGGCGGCAGAATTTCCAGACCGATCTCGATGGCATCGGCGGCGGCCCCACCCCAGCCCATGAAACCGGCGAGGGCCAGCAGGAAGATCATGAAGGGGAACATCGCAAACAATGCCGTGAAGGCGATGTAACCGGCCAGAACGAAACCTTCGTCATTGGCGAAATGAGCGATGGCCGGCCAGAGCACGCGGCGCATCCATGAAAGATCGGGCGGCCGGAGGCGACGGGTCCGCACCGGACTGGTCGGCGCTTCGAGGTCGTTCGTGGCAAAGGGCTCGATCGGTGCCAGCTTCATCAGGTCGGTGCGATTCCGCCTCTTCCCTGTCCGCTGGGATGGTGTCTGGAGGTCACGGACAATGGCCATGAAGCGCGAGCCCTATGCTTCGTCCCGGAGATCCCGCCCCGTCGCGTTCACCGGAATTCTTCTTTCAGTCGCAATGGCTCGTACAGCACGAGCGCATGACAGGCCAGCCCCACCTGACCCGCATATTCCGGCAGTAACGGGGCATCGCGCACTCATGGCCGGCATGAACGACCCCGGCAGCGAATACATCCTTCACAGCCGGGGTCGGCATCCGCCAGGCAAGGAGGTGTTCAGCTCACCACTTCAGGCTCTTCGTCCATGACACCGTCATCATCGTCGTCATCATCCGAGTCCGGTGCTGCCAACAGCTTTTGCGAGCGTCCGGCCGGTTGTGTCTGGAAGACCAGCTTGCTGTCCTCGCCCACGGTGACAAGAACCTTGCCGCCCTTGGAAAGGTCGCCAAAGAGCAACTCGTCGGCCAGCGGCTTCTTGATGTTGTCCTCGATGACCCGGGCCAGCGGCCGTGCGCCATACAGGGGATCGAAGCCATGTTCGGCCAGCCAGTCCATGGCCGCATCGTCGAGTTCGATCGACACGCGGCGGTCGGCAAGCTGTGCCGCCAGCTGGCGAATGAACTTCTCGACCACCGAGCGGATGACCACCGCACTGAGCCCGCTGAACGGAATGACGGCATCGAGGCGGTTGCGGAATTCAGGCGTGAACAACCTCTTGATGGCTTCGGTATCCTCGCCTTCACGGGTGGTCCCGCCGAAACCCATGACCGGCTTGCTCATATCCGACGCGCCGGCATTGGTGGTCATGATGAGGATGACATTGCGGAAATCGACAGTCTTGCCGTTGTTGTCGGTGAGCTTTCCGTAATCCATCACCTGCAGGAGGATGTTGAACACATCGGGATGGGCCTTCTCGATCTCGTCGAGCAACAGTACCGCGTGCGGGTGCTGATCGACCGCATCGGTCAACAAGCCACCCTGGTCGAAGCCGACATACCCCGGAGGAGCGCCGATCAACCGGGAAACGGCATGCCGTTCCATATATTCCGACATGTCGAAGCGAACCAGTTCGATGGCCATGACATCGGCCAGCTGGCGGGCGACTTCTGTCTTGCCGACACCGGTGGGACCGGAGAAGAGGTAGCAGCCTATCGGCTTTTGCGGGTCGCGCAGGCCGGCGCGGCTGAGCTTGATGGCACTGGCGAGGGCCTCGATTGCACGATCCTGACCGAACACAGCACCCTTGAGATCCGCATCGAGCGACTTGAGCGCATCGCGGTCGCGAGCGCTCACGGCCTTGATCGGCACGCGGGCGATCTTGGCCACAATCTCCTCGATATCCTTGGGACCGACATTCTTCTTGCGCTGCTGCGGCGGGCGAAGCATCTGGGCCGCACCGACCTCGTCGATCACATCGATGGCCTTGTCCGGAAGCTTGCGGTCATGGATGTATCGGGTGGCCAGCTTGACCGCGGCCTTGAGCGCACCCTGGCTGTATTTCACGCCATGATGCTCCTCGAAGCTCGGCTTGAGGCCCTCAAGGATCTTGACCGCCTCTTCCTCGGTCGGTTCGGGGATATCAATCTTCTGGAAGCGGCGGACCAGTGCCCGGTCCTTCTCGAAGTAGTTGCGGAATTCCTTGTAGGTGGTCGAGCCGATGCAGCGCAGGGCTCCCGAGGCGAGGGCGGGTTTGAGGATATTGGAGGCATCGAGCGAACCGCCACTGGTGGCACCCGCACCGATGACGGTGTGGATCTCGTCGATGAACAACACCGCATTCCTGTCATTTTCGAGTTCGTTGATGACGGTCTTCAACCGTTCCTCGAAATCGCCGCGATAACGGGTTCCGGCGAGCAGGGCCCCCATGTCGAGTGCATAGATGACGGCTTCGCGCAACACCTCGGGGACATCGCCCTCGATGATGCGGCGGGCCAACCCTTCCGCAATGGCGGTTTTCCCGACGCCGGGATCGCCGACAAAAAGAGGATTGTTCTTCGACCGACGGCACAGGATCTGGATGGTACGCTCGATCTCCGCGGCACGACCGACGAGGATGTCGATCTTGCCGGCACGTGCCTTCTCGTTGAGGTCGGTACAATAGGCCGACAGCGCCTCGCCGGCCTGCGGCTTGTCGGTGCGGGCCTTTTCCTCATTGCCTTCCGGTTGTTGCTGCGGCTGCTCGTCGGCACCACGCACGACCTTCTGCTGGCTCATGCCGGGCTTCTTGGCGATGCCATGCGCGATGTAATTGACGGCATCCAGACGCGAGACATTCTGCTCCTGCAGGAAATACACCGCATGGGATTCACGCTCGGAAAACAGCGCAACCAGGACATTGGCACCGGTCACCTCGGTCCGGCCCGAGGACTGCACGTGGATGGCCGCCCGCTGAATCACCCGCTGGAAGCCGGCGGTCGGCTTGGCGTCGACCACCCCCTCGACAACCAGGCCCAAAAGCTCGTGATCGAGAAAGTCGGTCAGCGTCATCCGCAAGCGTTCGAGTTCGACCGCGCATGCCTTGAGCACGGCAACCGCGTCCTGATCCTCGGTGAGGGCCATGAGCAGATGCTCAAGCGTCGCATATTCATGCTGGCGCGCATTGGCCAGGGCCAGAGCCCGTCGAAGCGTCTTTTCTAGAGTGCGCGAAAGCATGGACGTTGCCCTCGATGATTCGGGCGCGAGGCCCGGTTCAAACCCGTAGCGATCAAGCCGCTACTCCTTTTCCATCGCGCATTGTAGCGGATGCTGGTTCTGGCGGGCAAACTCGATCACCTGGGCGACCTTCGTTTCCGCGACCTCAAAGGTATAAACGCCACAAATTCCGACCCCCTTATGGTGGACGTGCAACATGATCTGCGTCGCGTCCTCCCGGCTTTTGGAAAAGAAGCGTTCGAGAACCAGGACGACAAACTCCATGGGCGTATAGTCGTCGTTCAGCAGCAGCACCTTGTACAGGGAGGGGCGCTGGGTCTTCGTCTTGGTTTTCGTGGCGATGCCGCCCTGGGCCGCATCACCTTCCTCGTCGTCAAAAGAACCGCTACTCATCTTCCCTCGACCAGATTCCCACCTTGGTGACCCGTCCAGTATGATAGTTCATTCAGCCCTTCGGACAAATTCATTTCGAAGCCACGGCACGGCAACAGATGAATCCCATGATCCTCCGCCAACACCAACAAAACGTTAACGTCGTGACGATTGCCCGGATCTCCGGAGCGTCACCGGCGAACGGCACACCGTTCCCCGACCCGGATGATCCTTCATATGGTAGTGCCGCCGCCGTGATGAAAGGCCTCGCCGTGCAAACGGATGTCAGTGGCCCCCGCCACCTATCCCGTTGCCCGCGAAGGTAATCGCCAGATAGACCGCGAGCACGACGATGATCCAGAATGTCATGCTGCCGGAACCGACCGAACGCGCCAGCGCTCCCTCCGGGCCGGAATAACGCGAAACCTGGCCTGCAAAGCGGCTGAAGCCGCGGACGAGCCAGCGGCGAACTGCCGCATCCATCGGCCCGAATACCCGGCAGAACCAGTGGGCGAAGGCGGGCAGTCCCTTGCGGTAAAGCACATCGGTATCGAGGACGACGGAACGCAATTCTGGCGGGTAGACGCCACCGCGCATCAGCCAGGTGAACGCCAGTGCGGAAAACAGCAGCAATTGCAGCTGGGTGACCACGTGTTCGAAAGTATAGGGAGAGAAGTCGACCGGATAGGGCAGCATTGCATAGAGGGGGCCGGGCAATACACCGATGCCGATGCACAGAAACGATGCAACACCCATGGCGATCAGCATGTTGCGTGGAGCTTCCTCGACCCGACGTCCACTGTCATGCGCGAAAAAGGCGAAAAACGGGATCTTGATTCCCGAATGGTGGAAGACACCGGCGGATGCGAACAGCAGGACGAGCCACGGGACAAAATAACCGTTCTCCGCCAGAGCTGCCAGGATCATCGACTTCGAGACAAATCCGCTGAACAGCGGGAAGGCGGAGATCGAGGCGGCACCGACGATGCAGAAACCGGTCGTCCAGGGCATCGACTTGTACAGCCCGCCCAGCTCCGAGCCCTTGCACGTCCCGGTACGGAACATGACCGCCCCCATCGACATGAACAGGAGCCCCTTGTAGAGGATGTGGCAGAAGGCATGCGCCACCGTGCCGTTGAGCGCCAGTTCGGTCCCGACGCCGATACCGGTCACCATGAAGCCCAGCTGGTTGTTGAGACTGTAGGCCAGCACCCGTCGCAGATCGTTCTCGATGACGGCGTAGAAGATCGGGAAGGCGGTCATGACGACGCCGACCCAGATGAGCATCTCGGTTCCGGCATAGCCACGTGCCAGCGCATAGACGGCAAGTTTGGTGGTAAATGCGGAAAGCCATACCGTACCGGTAATGGTCGCCTCGGGATAGGCGTCCTGCAGCCAGTTGTGCAACAGCGGGAAGGCGCACTTGATGCCGAAGGCGACGAGGATGATCTTGCCGCCGAGGCTCTCGATGCCGAGCGCGTTGAAGGCGAGCGAGCCGGTCTGCGCGTAGTGGACGAGCGTTCCGGCGAGAAGGAGCACCCCGGATCCGACCTGGATCAGCATGTAGCGCATGCCGGCCTTGTACGCGCGATCGGTGCCGCGGGCCCAGATCAGGAACACCGAGGATATGGCAGTGAGTTCCCAGAAGATGAACAGTGTGAGGAGGTCGCCGGCCAGTGCCGCGCCGATCGCACTGCCCGAATAGATCAGGCCGGCCGTTTCCTGCACCGGATCATCCTGATGCAGGGAGTAGATGACGCTGAGTCCTGCAGCGATCGAAAAGATGATCGCAAAGATCCGCGAGAGGGAATCGAGCCGATAGGTCTCAAGCTCCATGCCCATGAGGTTCATGTGGCCAAAACTGCCCGAATCGCCGAACGAAACCTGATAAAGGCAGGCCAGCGGCAGGAACAGCATCCACGCCTTGCGCAACGAAACGGGCAGGAGTGCCAGAGGCAGTGCGCCGATGATGAGGATCAGGGCCGGGTTCAGCTCAGTCATGCCGTTCACTCGTCCGGGTCATAATAATCCTCAGGCCGCATCAGGATGAGCCGCATCCACTTGGCTACCAGCACCAGACCGACACATACGACGAAACCATAGACGCCGTAAAAGCCGAAGAAATGCTCGATCCCGAAGTAACCATGCTTCTGATAAAGGGCATCGGCAAAGAACAACAACACGCAAATACTGACGAGTGCATAAACGATCTTGTTGACATTGCCAGGCTGGTCAAGCCACCATTGCTGGTCATTCTCCTGGACTTTTCGATCACTCATTGAACGACTCCGGCACTTTCAGGTGAGTGGGCGATCGGCAGGACGAATTCGTAAAGCGGCTCGGCGAGGAAGAACAACGCCACCGAACCGATGGCCGTCAGGCACAAGGGGATGACGCAGAACATCGGCGCTTCCTCGATCTTCCAGCCTTGCGGGGCATCCGATCCGCGGGCCGGCATGAAACCCCGGACCGCGACCGGCAGGAGGTAGGCGATGTTGAGGATCGAGGAAATCATGTAGGTCGCCAGCAACAGGATATGTCCGGATTCCGCCGCACCCAGGGAGAGTTCCCACTTGCTCCACGCTCCGCCCAGAGGTGGCAGGCCGATGATGCTGAGCGAGGCGATGAAGAAGGCGATGAAGGTGAAGGGCATGCGCCGTCCCAGTCCGTTCATCTGGCTGATCTCGGTCTTGTGCGTGGCGACCATGATGGCACCGGCACAAAAGAACAGCGTGATCTTGCCAAAGGCATGCATGACGATGTGCATGGCTCCGCCGACCACTCCGGCGCTGGTGGCGAGCATGGCTCCGAGCACGATGTAGGACAGTTGGCTGACTGTGGAATAGGCCAGCCGCGCCTTGAGATTGTCCTTGGTCATCGCCACCAGCGAGGCGATGACGATGGTCGCTGCCGCCACATAGGCAATCCACACACCGGAACCTGTACGGCTGAGCAGATCCAGCCCGAAGATGTAGATCGCCACCTTGAGAATGGTGAAGACACCGGCCTTGACCACCGCCACGGCATGCAGCAACGCGCTCACCGGCGTCGGGGCAACCATGGCTGCGGGCAACCAGCGATGGAATGGCATGAGGGCCGCCTTGCCGATGCCAAACGCATAGAGCCCGGCCAGCACGCCCACCACCGTATCCGAGACCTTGCCCGAGAGAATCCCGCCTGGCGTGAAATCGAGCGTTCCGGCGGCAACGTAGGTCCAGCCGATGGCCACCAGTTGCAGGCCGATCGAGGTGCCCAGCAGGATTCCCAGATAGATGCGGCCCGCCCGCTTGGCCTCGGGTGTACCGGCATGCGTGACGAGCGGATATGTGCTGACGCTGAGCACTTCGTAGAAGACGAACAGGGTCATCATGTTGTCTGCGAGAGCCACACCCATCGCACTGGCAATGGCAATGGCGAAGCAGGCAAAGAACCGCGTCTGGTTTTCCTCGTGATGCCCGCGCATGTAGCCGATGGCATAGAACGATGTGGCGATCCACAGGAGGCTGGCAATCCCGGCAAAGACCGCCCCGAGCGGTTCGGCCTGGAAGGCGATGGGCAATCCGGGGAAGATCTCCAGGAGTGTCAGTTCGGGTCGGCCGCCGCCCATGACATCGACGATGATCTGCACCACGCAGTAGAAAAGGGCCACCGACGTCAGGATGGTGATGGTATCGCGCAGATTGGGAATGCGCCCGGCAAGCAGGATGAGCAGTGTGCCGACCAGCGGAATGGCGAGGGCGAACTGCATGGCGGTCGAAGGGGTCATTGGCCGGCTCCCGCTGCACCCGTGACCGGATCACCCAGAATGGCGGTGGCGGCCTGGATTGCATAGTCCAGCGTCCAGCTGGCATTCACACCGAAAAGAATGCACAATCCAGCAAGGATCCAGAGCGGGACCAGCATTGAAAGGGGGGCTTCGTGGACGTCCTCCCGGCCGGGCGGTTCCGGGGTGAAATATGCCGCTTCCACCAGTCTCCAGTTGTAGATGATCGCCAGAAGGCCGCTGATGCCGATGATGAAGGCGATATACCAGTCGCCGGCATGGAACGAGGACTGGATAAGATACCATTTCGAGACGAAACCGACCGTCAGCGGCACGCCGATCAGGCTGAGCGAGCCCACGACCATGGCGGCCATGGTCAGGGGCATTCGCCGTCCGAGACCGGCAAGATCCTCGACCTTGACCACGCTCGCCTGCGTCGTCGCGCAACCCATGGCCATGAACATGGTGGCCTTCATGATCGCATGATTGATGATGTGGACGATGGATGCCGCGAGACCGAAGACATTGCCCAGCGAGAGACCCAGAACCATGTAACCGATCTGGGAAATGCTCGAATAGGCAAGCAACCGCTTCACATTGGTCTGGAAGATGGCGACCAGCGAACCGCAGATCATCCCGGCGATGCCGAGCGTCAGCAAGGCCTCGTCGATGCTCACCGTCTGAAGGAACGCCACTCCGCCGAACACCGAATAGAGGACGCGGATCATCGCGTAGACCGACACCTTGGTGGCCGTGGCGGCGAGGAATATCGTGACCGTCGTGGGGGCGAATGCATAGGCATTGGGCAACCAGAGGTGCAAGGGGAACAATGCCAGCTTGAGACTGATGCCCACGAGCAGGAATGCCAGCGCGATCTCCAGCTTGCCCAGTTCCGGCAGCCGGTCGGCGAGATCGGCCATGTTGAGCGTGCCGGTCATCATGTAGAGGGCGCCGATACCGATGACGTAGAACGTCGCACCGATGGTTCCCATGATGAGATAGCGGAAGGCCGCCGTCAGCGCCCTGCTGTCCCTGCCCAGGCTGATGAGGACGTAGGACGACAGCGACGAGATTTCGAGGAACACGAAGAGGTTGAATGCGTCTCCGGTGATGGTGATGCCCAGCAGGCCGGTCAGGCACAGCAGGTACATCACGTAGAACAGGTAGATCCGCTCCTCCGGCACCTCGCGTTCGACGCTGATGCGGGCGAAGGGCATCACCAGCGCCCCGACGCCCGAGACCACGAGCAGCACGAGCGTGGTCAGCGTGTCGACATAATACTCGATGCCCCAGGGCGGTTCCCATCCGCCGAGATAGTAGGAGATCGGTCCGTTCGCCTGGACTTCCCTGAACAACAGGATCGAGATGGCGAATGCCACCCAGGTCACCAGTGTGGCAAACAGCCACGCCAGCGAACGCTGGCGGAGGATGAAGCAGACAGGGGCGGCAATGAGCGGGATGACGACCTGAAGGGCCGGCAGATGGGCCTCTAGATTCACGACAGCTCGTCCTCCAGCCTTTCGATGTCGTCTTCCTCGATCGTTCCGTAGGCATCCTTGATGCGCACGATGAGCGCCAGCCCCAGCGCCATCGTCGCCACGCCGACCACGATGGCCGTCAGGATCAGGACATGCGGCAGCGGATTGGAATAGACGGCATAACGGTCATCGAGGATCGGAGCCGTGCCGTCCGTGACCTTGCCCATGGAGATGTAGAAGAGGAAGACCGAGACCTGGAAAATGTTCAGTCCGAAGATCTTCTTCACCAGATTGCCCTGGGCGATGACCACGTAAAAACCGATCATCATCAGGACGACAACCATCCAGTAATTGAATGTACTGAAAATATCCGATGTCATTGTGCTGACCCGCTGGACCGGTAGCCGGCGAATGTAAAGAAGATCGTGATCATCGCACCGGTAACGGTGAGCCCGACACCGGCTTCGACGAGAAGAATCCCGAGATGCTGGCCATGCACCGGATCGTGATGGTCGAGTGCGCCGTAATCGAGATAGTTGCCATGCATGAACAGCGAAGCGACACCTACACCGGCGTAGAGCAGCACGCCGGTGGCAAGAACGAGGCGCACCAGCCATGGCGGCGCGACGCGTCGCGCCTCGCCGATGCCGAAAATGATGGCGTGGAGGATGAAGGCCGCGGCAAAGATCACGCCGGCCTGAAACCCGCCGCCCGGACCGAAATCGCCGTGAAACTGGACATAGAGCGCGAACAGCATGATTGCCGGGATCAGCAGCTTGCTGGTGACGCGCAGGATCGCCTCGCGTTCCATCACCGGTCGCCTCCGGACTTGCGTCTCCTGCCGATGAGGACCAGCACCCCGACGGCGGCGGTGAAGATCACCGTCGTCTCGCCCAGCGTGTCGAAGCCGCGATAGCTGGCCAATATCGAGGTGACGATATTCGGCACGCCGATTTCCTTGCCGGATTCCTCAATGTAGCGCGGGGCAACATGCTTGTTGATGGGAGCATCGGCGTCGCCGAAACCGGGCAGGGCGGCGGTATGCTGCAGGAGCAGCACGCCGACCACAAGCACCAGTACGAATTCGCCGATGGCACTGCGCGCCTGTGGCTTCTCGTCGGGAATGCCGATGATGCCCAGTGTCGCGATACCGAGCACGGTGGCGATGCCGGCACCCACGGCAGCCTCGGTGAAGGCGACGTCGACCGCGTCCATCACCACGTACAGCGTCGCCGCGGCAAGGCTGAAAATGCCGGACAACATCACCACCGCGAACAGGTTGCGCACGAACACGAAAGCCAGGGCGGTCGCAGCCATGAACAGCAAAAGGACGATGTCGATCAGGAATTCGATGGCTCACCTCCCTCGCGCAGGATCGCGGATTGCGCATGATTGTCACCGGCCGGTTCCTGATCCGCCTCGATCTGCCGGGCTGCCGGGCTTACGCCTCCGAAGATCGCCGCCCGGGCCAGCGCATGGGTCACGGCGGGGCTGGTGTAGAACACGAAGACGATGATCGCGAACAGCTTGAAGGTGATGAGCGTGAAACCGGCCTTGAACATCAGCCCGATCAGGATCAGGGCCAGACCGAGCGTATCGATCATGCCCGCACTGTGCATGCGGGCGAACACGTCGCGCAGGCGCAGCAGCCCGAAACCGCCGATGAGCAGCAACAGGCAACCGGGAATGAGGAACACGGCGGAGACGATGTCGAGCAGCCATTCCATCAGATATCATCCCAGGTCTGGTCGCCTTCGCGATCGCCCAGATGATCGTTGGTCACATATTTGGTGACCGCGATGGTGCCGATGAAATTGATCAGGGCGTAGACGATCGCGATATCGAGGAATTCAGGTCTTGCCATGAGGAACCCGTGGACGGCGATCAGCAGGACGGTAAGGGTGCCGAACGAATTGACGGCAAGGATGCGATCATAGACCGACGGCCCGAGCAGGGCGCGGGCCAGAGCCATGCCCATGACGATGAGGATGGCGATGGCGGTGACGGCCAGAACCGGCATCAGCATTCACCCACGAGTTCGCAGACCCGGCGATCCATCTCGCCCGTCGCCAGGCCATCCATCGCCCCCTGTGTCAGCGCATGGATGACCAGGTGCTCGTCGTCGAGCGCCACGGTAACGGTGCCAGGTGTCAGGGTTATCGAATTGGCATAGATCACGCGACCGAGATCGGTGGCCTGCGACGCACGAACCGAGAACATCATCGGCTCGACCTTGCCGCCGCCGATGCCGAGAATCGCCTTGGCGACATCGATATTGGCCACCACGATTTCCTTGATGAGCCAGGGCCAGTAGATGATACCGCGCAGGGCGAGATGGGCCGGATGACCTTCACGGTCGACGATGCGCATGCGCCAGGCAATGATCACCGAGACCACGACCGAACCGGCACCGAGTGCCAGGATGAGATGGTTGTCCCAGTAGCCCGAGAGAAGGAGCCACAGGATGGAAAGGGCGGCAGTGAGGCTTACGGCTTGCAGCACGTCTTCTGTTCCTGACCGGGCGTCTTTCTTCGTCGGGCCGGCGGTTCCTGACCCGACAGCCTCCTCCCGACCTGCTTAGCGTCTTTTCATGCCACTGTCACCCGCTCGTCTCGCATTGCTTCTCACTTCGGGGATGCTCGCCACGCGGCGGCCTCGTCATGTCGTCAGGAGTCCGCGGCGCCTGATCTCATGAGCAATCTCGCTCGCCGTATCGACAAGGGTGCCGGTTGGCAGGTGAACCGGCCGGGCAAGATCACACGCCAGGCGATTTTCCCGAAGAAGATCATGCAGGATGGCAAGCTTGCCATGCGAGGCCTGTCCCAGGCGGTCGATGAGCAACGGCCGGCCGAAGCGGGCGGCATCGGCCATGACACTGGCACTCTCGCCCGTGACCGCGACCCTCTCGCAGCGGGCCAGCCGTTCGACATAGGTGTCGAACGGCTGCAAGTCAGGCAGGGTGGCGAGACCGGCCGGCGTGCGCGGGCTGGCGATGAACTCCACCGGCCCGCCGCCTGCCGCCCGCCGCACCCGTTCGACGAACCCGGCAACATCGGCAGCACGGCCGCGCCGCGTCCCGCCGATGACCGCCAGCAGCGATCCGGAAGCGATCCGTGACGGGGCGGGTGGCATGAGATCGGTGGGCGGCAGCAGGACCCGCAGAATCGACGCAGCCCGCCGCCGGCGGTCATGTTCCGGCAGTACCACCAGATCGAAGCGGCCGGGCATCACCTCGGGCCACATGATCTGGACCAGCCGCGTGGCGGTGAAACGGTGTGCGATGGCCAGGGCCACCGGCGCCGTACGCCGGCCGCACCCTATCACCAGATCCGGGGCAGGGCTGACCCAGCCCTGGCGCGTGGTATCCAGCCACCACCCTGTCAGCAGGTTCGGCAGCCGCGCCGTCGCGCGATAATCCGGCTTCATGACCGCAAAGGGATGACCCAGTGACCGGGCCACTCCCAGGGCCTGGCTGGCATGTCCCCTGCTGTTGTCGAGGAGGACGAGGACCCGTGCCGCGGTCAGCCGAAGCTCACCTTGAGGACCTCGAAATAGCGTACGCCACGCGGGGTATGCACCTCGACGCTGTCCCCCGCCTCCTTGCCCAGAAGGGCCCTGGCCACCGGCGACTGGATCGACAGCAGTCCCTGCTCGATATCCGATTCCTCCGGGCCGACGATCTGGTAGTCGACTTCCTCGTCGGTCTCCTCGTCCGCCAGCTTGACGCGCGCACCGAAGACGACCTTGGAGCCGGACAGTTCGCTGACGTCGATCACCTCGGCTCGACCGAGCTTGTCCTCGAGCTCCATCAACCGGCCCTCGATGAAGCCCTGCCGCTCGCGTGCCGCGTGATATTCGGCGTTCTCCGAAAGGTCGCCATGTTCACGCGCTGCCGCAATGGCGCGGATGACGGCCGGACGTTCCTCGTTTTTCAAGCGCTTGAGCTCGGCTGCCAGCCGCGCATGGCCCTCGGGCGTCATCGGGATCTTTTCGATCATGGCCGATCATTCCATAGAAGATAAGAAAAGGTACAATACAAAACACGACCGGCGGCTCGTTGAACCGCCGGATGAGGCTATTTTAGGGAGTCAAAATACGATTGCAAAGATGCAACTTGCAATTCACCGGCATTGAGCCGCTTGAGGCCTTCAACCAGAGAGCGTGCTCCGGCCATGGTCGTATAATAGGGGGTGCGCGACATCAGCGCTTCGCGACGCAACGAATAGCTGTCCTTGAGGGCCCTTCCGCCGAAGGACGTATTGATGACCAGGGCGATTTCACCGTCCTTGAGATAGTCCACGATATGCGGCCTTCCCTCATGGGCCTTGTTGACCGTCCGGACCTCCAGTCCCGCATCGGCCAGGGCCCGGGCCGTTCCACGTGTGGCGACAATCGAGAATCCGAGATCGATCAACCCCCTGGCGAGCCCCACAGCACCCTCCTTGTCGCCGTCGCGCACCGAGATGAAGGCCTGACCCGCATTCCCGCCTGTACGGGGCAGGGCGACGCCAGCCGCCAGCTGCGACTTGGCGAAGGCCGCGCCGAAATCCCGGTCGAGCCCCATGACTTCACCTGTGGATTTCATCTCCGGTCCGAGAAGGAGATCGACGCCGGCAAATCTCGCAAAGGGGAATACAGCCTCCTTGATCGCGACGTGGCCGAGCGGCCGGCTGACAAAGCCCTGCTCGCCCAGCGGTGCCCCGGCCATGATCCGGGCAGCCATGCCCGCCACCGGCTGGCCGATGGCCTTGGCCACGAAGGGAACCGTGCGGCTGGCGCGCGGGTTCACTTCGAGGATGAAAACCTCGCCATCCTTGAGGGCCATCTGCACGTTCATCAACCCGCGGACATCGAGTGCCCTTGCGAGAAGTTCGCTCTGGCGGGCGATTTCAGCCACGGTGGCATCGTCGAGCGAATAGGGTGGGAGGGAGCATGCGCTGTCTCCCGAATGAATGCCGGCCTCCTCGATATGTTCCATGATGCCGGCGATCGCGACATCCCTGCCGTCGGCAAGCACGTCGACATCGACCTCGATGGCGGCTTCGAGATAGCGGTCGAGCAGGATCGAGCCCTGTTCGGATGCGGCGGCCGCTTCGACGACGAACTGGTGCAGCTGGTCCATCGAGTGGACGATGCGCATCGCGCGGCCACCGAGGACGTAGGAAGGCCTGACCACCAGCGGCAGACCCAGCTTCTGCGCCTCCGCCAGGGCTTCATGCTCATCGCGGCAGATGGCATTGGCCGGTTGCCTGAGCCCGAGTTGCTGGAGCAGCTTCTGGAACCTGTCCCTGTCTTCCGCGAGGTCGATGGCGTCGACGGAGGTGCCGAGGATCGGGATCGCCGCTTCCTCCAGCGCCGACGCAAGCTTGAGCGGTGTCTGTCCGCCGAGCTGGACGATGGCTCCGGTCAGTTCCCCGTTCGAGCGTTCGACGGATGCCAGTTCGATGACATCCTCGGCGGTGAGCGGCTCGAAATAGAGACGGTCGGACGTCTCGGGGTCGGTGGAGACCGTTTCGGGATTGCAGTTGACCATGATGGTCTCGTAGCCCGAAGCCTTGAGCGCCATCGACGCATGCACGCAGCAATAGTCGAACTCGATGCCCTGACCGATGCGGTTGGGGCCGCCACCGAGAATGATGACCTTGCGCCGGTCGCCGGGCTGGCTTTCGCAGGCGGGTCGGGCGCCTGCAGCCGCCCTTTCGTAGGTGCTGTACATGTACGGAGTTCGCGCGGGGAATTCGGCCGCACAGGTATCGATGCGCTTGTAGACGGGACGTACGCCGAGTGCATGCCGTCTGGCGCGAACCTCAGCCTCGTCCAGACCGCTCAGCCGTGCGAGGCGGGCATCGCCGAAGCCCATGGACTTGATCTCGATCCAGCCATCAACATCCGGTGGCAATCCATTGTTCTTGATGTCATTCTCGACGGCGATAATATCTTCGATCTGGGCAAGGAACCACGGGTCATAGGCACACACGGCCTGGATGTCCTCAAGTGAGGCGCCGGCCCGGAACGCCTGGGCGATCAGGCGCAGGCGGTCGGGGGTCTGCCGGCTCAGGGCCGCCAGCAGGGTGCCTTTCTCGTCGCCATCGGGATTGTCCGGCACGATCTCATCGAGCCCCCTGAGCCCAGTTTCGAGCCCGCGAAGGGCCTTTTGCAGCGACTCGGCGAAGGTCCGGCCGATGGCCATGACCTCTCCCACCGACTTCATTGCCGTTGTGAGGACAGCCTCCGTTTCGGGAAATTTCTCAAACGTGAAGCGTGGAATCTTGGTGACGACATAATCGATCGTCGGCTCGAACGACGCCGGCGTGGCACCGGTGATATCGTTGGTGATCTCGTCCAGCGTGAAGCCCACCGCCAGTTTGGCGGCGACCTTGGCGATGGGAAAGCCGGTCGCCTTCGAGGCGAGGGCCGAGGAGCGCGACACCCGCGGATTCATCTCGATCACCACCATCCGGCCGGTGCGCGGGTCGACGCCAAACTGGACGTTGGAGCCACCGGTATCCACGCCGATCTCGCGCAGGACGGCGATCGAGGCTTCCCGCATCCGCTGATATTCCTTGTCGGTCAACGTCAAGGCGGGGGCGACCGTCACGCTGTCGCCGGTATGAACTCCCATCGGGTCGACATTCTCGATGGAGCAGATGATGATGCAGTTGTCCGCCCGGTCGCGGACCACCTCCATCTCGTACTCTTTCCATCCCAGCACCGATTCGTCGATCAGTACCTCGTTGACGGGCGAGGCGTCGAGACCGGAGCGGACGATCTCCTCATATTCCTCCCTGTTGAAGGCAATGCCGCCGCCCGTGCCGCCCAGTGTGAAGGATGGACGGATGATCGCCGGAAGGCCGATGTCGTCGAGGGCCGAGCGTGCCTGGTCCAGTGTGTGGGCAATCGCGCTGCGCGGCATGTCGAGACCGATGCGGTTCATCGCATCGCGGAACAGTTCGCGATCCTCGGCCTTGTTGATCGCCTCCAGCGAGGCACCGATCAGTTCGCAGCCATGCCTGTCCAGAACGCCGGATTCGGCCAGTGCCTTGGCCGTGTTGAGGGCTGTCTGCCCCCCCATGGTGGGCAGCAGCGCATCGGGTTTTTCCTTCTCGATGATGCGCTCGACCATCTCGGGCGTGATCGGCTCGATATAGGTCGCGTCGGCCATCTCCGGGTCGGTCATGATCGTCGCCGGGTTGGAATTGACGAGAATCACCCGATAGCCGAGTTCTTTCAATGCCTTGCAGGCCTGGGTTCCTGAATAGTCGAATTCGCAGGCCTGGCCGATGACGATCGGACCGGCGCCGATCAGCAGGATCGAGCGGATGTCGGTGCGTTGGGGCATGGGGTCAGCCTTGCTGGACGGTCCTGGGAAAGCGCACGAGTTCAGCCTCGCCGCACGATTTGCAGAAATCGGTCGAACAGGTAGTGACTGTCCGTGGGGCCGGGGGATGCTTCGGGATGATACTGTACGGAGAATACCGGGCGATCCCTGAGCCTGATGCCCTGGATCGTACCGTCGAACAACGAGCGGTGGGTTACCTCCACATTTTCCGGCAACGCCTCGTCGGCGATGGCAAAACCGTGATTCTGGCTGGTGATCTCGACCTTGCCGGTGACAAGGTCCTTGACCGGATGGTTGGCGCCGTGATGACCGAAGGCCATCTTGGTCGTGCGTGCTCCCAGGGCAATGCCCAGCATCTGGTGTCCCAGGCAGATACCGAAGACGGGTTTGCCGCTGGCCACCAGCTTCGCGATCTCGCTCACCGCATAGCGGCCGGTGGCGGCCGGGTCGCCGGGACCGTTGGAAAGGAGAACGCCGTCGGGAGCCTTCGCCAGGATGTCGTCGGCCGCCGTGCCTGCGGGCACGACGGTGATGCGAAAGCCCATCCGGGAGAGTGAGCGCAGGATATTGCGCTTCACACCATAGTCGACAACCACCACGTGCGGACCGTCGCCGCTGCCGCTGGCATAGTCCTGATGACCGTTCCAGCCTGCCTCGGTCCAATCGAACGCCCGGGCGCAGGTTACGCCCGGAACGAGATCCGCACCGACGATGCCGGGAAAGGAACGGGCGCGATCGACCAGTGCGTCGACGTCGATGTCTCCCCGAGGATCATGGGCAAGGGCGGCATTCTGCGCACCCCTGTCGCGCAGCAGCGAAGCCAGCTGGCGGGTGTCGATGCCACCGATGGCGACGATATCGTTATCCCGCAGCCAGCCGCTGAAATCGTCCCGATTGCGCCAGCTTGAAGGCCGCGTCGGCACCGTCCGGGTCACAATTCCGCGGGCCACCGGCACCTTGGCCTCGACATCCAGTCCATTCGTGCCCACATTCCCGACATGCGGAAAGGTGAAGGTGATGATCTGGCCGGCATAGGAAGGGTCGCTCATGATCTCCTGATAGCCGGTCATCGCGGTATTGAAGACGAGTTCGCCGTCGCGCACGCCGCAAGCGCCATAGCCGCGCCCATGGTAAACGGTTCCGTCGGCGAGCGCGATGGCGGCCGATGGCCTTCGAGTGAGAGCTGCTTGCATGCCGGGTGCAATCCACGTAAGAGCACGGCTCCACGATCCCGGAGCCAGATCTCGGCCATGCCCGGCAGGGGCCGGGGGACCACGATGGGGTGAGTTCAGATCGCGACGCGCGTTTTATCATTGTCGATCGGGGCGTCAAGGATGCCCGTCGATGCGCCACGATCCGTGTCGGAAACGGTTCTTCATCGGGGAACCTCGAACCGGCAGGTCGGGCAGAACGTTCGGGGTTTAGTCTTGCTGAGATCACGATTGAGCGAGGCGCTCAGGGAAGCCGCCGAATCGGGCGACGAACGGGCGCATTCCACCTTGAGGCTGGTGTTGGCCGCACTCAAGGAACGCGATACCTGTGCGCGACTTGCCGGTGTCGAGGATGGTCTGGAGGATGCCCAGATCCGCGAATTGATCGTCGATATGATCAACCAGCGGAAGGAGCAGATCGAGCGTTGCGAAAGTAAGGCCCGTCTCGATCTGGCAGAGCAGGAGGCCGAGGAAATCGGAGTGCTCGAGCATTTCATCCCTGCGCAGATGTCGGTCGAGGAGATGGATGCGGCCGTCAGTGAGGTGATCTCCGATCTCGGGGCCAGTCGTCTCAAGGACATGGGACGCGTCATGGCCGCGTTGCACGAGCGCTATGAAGGACAGATGGATTTCGCGCTTGCCAAACGACAGACCTGCCGCCTGCTGAGCTGAGCGGATGACGAGCGCGTTTGCCAGGCGGGCGCGATCCCTCACCATTCATTTGCGGGGATCCCGATCGTGAGCCATGATGGCGAATCGACGCTGGAGGCATTCAAGGCAAGGTTGTCGCTGGCCGATATCGTCGGCCGGCATGTCCGGTTGACCCGGCGCGGCCGCGAATACACGGGGCTGTGTCCCTTCCACAAGGAAAAGTCGCCCTCCTTCTCGGTGGTGGAGGACAAGGGCTTCTACCACTGTTTCGGCTGTGGTGCGCATGGCGATGTCATTCGCTTCGTAATGGAGATCGAGGGGCTCGAATTCCCCGAGGCTCTCGCCCGTCTGGCGGACATGACGGGCATCGAGCCGCCTCGCCGGCGGGTTGACAAGGCGGAGCGGACCGCTCCAGGGCTGGCGGAGGCCAATGCCGCCGCCATGCGCTTTTTCGAGGAACGGCTGCATTCGTCGCAAGGGCGGGGAGCGCTGGCCTATCTCGAACGGCGCCAGGTGGGTCATGAGGTCCGTGAACGCTTCCGGCTGGGCTATGCCCCGCCGGGTCGCCACGACCTGAAGGGCTGGCTGCACGAACAGGGATTTGCGGAGTCGCTCGCCGTGGAAGCAGGACTCCTTATTCGCCCCGACGACGGCGGCACCGCCTATGACCGCTTCCGCGAACGGCTGGTCTTTCCCATCGAGGACATGCGCGGGCGGATCGTCGGCTTCGGCGGGCGGGCACTCGCGGACCAGAGGGCCAAGTACCTCAACAGCCCGGAAACACCGCTGTTTCACAAGGGAACGCTGTTGTTCGGCCTGCCGCTGGCCAGTCGGGCGGCAAAGGAAGCCGGACGGATCGTGCTGGTCGAGGGCTACATGGACGTCGTGGCCATGAGCGAAGCCGGCATCGCCGAAACCGTCGCCCCGCTTGGCACCGCCGTGACGGAGGAACAGCTGCGGCTCCTGTGGCGTTATGCCGATGAGCCGGTCGTCTGTCTGGATGGCGACAAGGCAGGCTTTGCGGCGGCCCTGCGCGCGGCCCGCCGTGCCTTGCCGGTGATGCAGGGTGGACAGTCGCTGCGGTTTGCCCTGCTGCCCGAGGGGGACGATCCCGATACCTTCATCCGCAGTCGCGGGCGAGCGGCGATGGATGGCCTCCTTCGGGCAGCCATGCCTCTCTCTCGCCTGATCTGGCAGGCAGAATTGACGGCGGGCCCGGTTGCGACGCCGGAGCAGCTGGCCGGCCTCAGGCAACGGCTCATGGACTACGCGGCGCTCGCCAGCGACCATGCGCTGGCGGGGTTCCTGCGCCAGCAGTTCGATGAGTTGATCCGCGCCCGCCGGCCGCAGCGCCAGGGGGCTTGGCGCAGGGATGGTCGCGGCAGCGGCGCATGGGGCTCCGGCCGGCATGACGCAAAGGGCGGCCCGCGGTCCTCCTCGCAGGGCTGGGACAGGTCGCCGCAGCTTGGCTCGGGCCTGCAATCCGGCGAGGCTGCCAGCGCCATTCGTGCCCTGGCCCTGTTTCTGCTCGATCCGGGCCTCCTGCACCACCACGAGGAGGACCTGCTCAATCTGGAGTTCGCGGACCCGCGGCACGACAGGGTGCGCAACGAAATTCTCTCGTGTTTTGCGACCCATGGTGATCTTGACCAACAGGTTCTCGATCACCATCTCACCTCGAGCGGGTGCGATGAACTGGTCAGAAAGGTAATCGATACCCTCGGCCCCTTGCCGGGGGGTGGGGCCGTCGACCGGGTTGCGGCAGGGCAGATGTTTGCAACCATGAGGTTGCGAGCTGCACGGAATCGCGAGCTCGAAGAATATGCAAGCGCGTTGAGCGAACGGAGATATACGGAGCTCGATGTGCGCCGGCGTTCGCAGGACGAATTGCTGAATGGCTTGCCGGAAGGCGGCTTTCCGGGTTTGCCCGGGGAAAAATGATTGGGCGTGAAACAGGTCGCGGCGAGTACCGGTCGATCTGTTCTATCTGTTTTGGCTACCAGGGGTAAGGGTGCATGGCGAAAGCGGCCGTCGCGTCGAGAACCGAGCGCAAGAGTGGCAAGGGCAGGGAAGCTTCGTCGCTTGAGAGGCTTCTGGCCGGATCCGGTTCTGCGGCATTGCAGAAGCTGCTCACTTCGGCGAAGGCGAAAGGTTCGTTGTCGTTCGACGATCTGAACAACGCCCTGCCGGATGGCATCTCCCCGGACCAGATCGACGAGTTGATCTCCGGTCTCGAAAGGCGTGGCATTTCGGTGCGGCGCGATTCCGGGTCGGCGGAATCGGGCAATGACAACGAGGCCGATGACGGCGACAAGCCCGCCGAATCGGCGGATGCCTCGGACGGTTCCGATGACAAGTCCTCGGACGACGACGACGATAGCAGCGACAACACGGTCGCCATCAGCGAAAGCGATCTCGGTCGCACCGACGATCCCGTCCGCATGTATCTGCGCGAGATGGGAACCATCGAGTTGCTCACCCGCGAGGGCGAGATCGAGATCGCCAAGCGCATCGAGGCCGGCCGCAACATGATCCTCGAGGCTCTCTGCGAGAGCCCCTTGACCATGCGTGCGGTCATCGGCTGGCGCGATGCCATACGTGACGGGCGCGTGTTGCTGCGTGATATCATCGATCTCGACGCCACCAACGATGCGGAACTTTCCGGCATTGAAGGTGAAGGCGATGCGACGGCCGGTAACGGGATCGGCAAGGCCAATGGTGAGGCGGCGGATGCTGCCGGGAACACTCCGGTTTCTTCCCAGCCGCAGGCCAACGGATCGGTCGATGCGGATTCCGGCGAGGGCAGTGGCGATGGTGCCGAGAACGGCGCCGGCGAGGGCGAGGAGGATTTCGACGACGAGGCCCTGTCGCTCTCCGCGCTTGAGGAGAAGCTCAAGGAAGGTGTGCTGCAGACCTTCGACCAGATCGCCGAATCCTATGCCGAGCTGCGCGATCTTCAGGACGAGCGGCTGGCGGCCGTGCAGGCAGCGGAACAGGTCGGCTCGAAGCTCAACAAGCATTACGAGAAATGCCGTGCTGCCATCGTCGAGCAGATGACCCAGGTGCAGCTCAATCAGGGACGTGTCGAAGCTCTGGTCGAGCAGTTGTTCGACATGAACAAGATGTTGCAGAGCCTTGAGGGAAAGCTGCTGCGGCTGGCAATCGGCAACAAGGTGACGCGCGAGAGTTTCCTCAAGCACTATTTCGGCAACGAGCTCGATCCGGAGTGGATGGAGCGTGTCGGCCGCCTGAAGGACCGGGGCTGGGGCGATTTCATCACGAGGCATTTCGAGGAGATCGAGGGCCTGCGCGCCGACGTCGCAGCCATCGCCGAGGAGACCGGCCTGCAGATCGGCGAGTTCCGCCGTATCGTCGCCAAGGTGCAGAAGGGCGAACGCGATGCCGGGCAGGCCAAGAAGGAGATGGTCGAGGCCAATTTGCGCCTGGTCATTTCCATTGCCAAGAAATACACCAATCGTGGGCTTCAGTTCCTGGACCTTATCCAGGAGGGGAACATCGGCCTGATGAAGGCCGTGGACAAGTTCGAATATCGCCGCGGCTACAAGTTCTCCACTTATGCGACATGGTGGATCCGTCAGGCGATCACCCGTTCGATCGCCGATCAGGCCCGCACCATCCGCATTCCCGTGCACATGATCGAGACCATCAACAAGCTGGTTCGCGCCTCGCGGCAGATGCTGCACGAATATGGCCGGGAGCCGACGCCCGAGGAACTGGCGATCAAGCTCAACATGCCGCTCGACAAGGTGCGTAAGGTCCTCAAGATCGCCAAGGAGCCGATCAGTCTTGAGACTCCGATCGGCGACGAGGAAGATTCCCATCTCGGCGATTTCATCGAGGACAAGAATGCCGTCCAGCCGCTCGAAGCGGCCACGCTCGCCAATCTGCGCGAGGCGACCACCCGTGTGCTGGCCACGCTCACCCCGCGCGAGGAACGCGTCCTGCGGATGCGTTTCGGCATCGGCATGAACACCGACCACACGCTTGAAGAGGTCGGCCAGCAGTTCTCGGTCACCCGCGAACGCATCCGCCAGATCGAGGCCAAGGCCCTGCGCAAGCTCAAGCATCCCAGCCGTTCTCGCAAGCTCCGCAGCTTCCTTGACACCTGAACTCGATCGCAACCGGACCGGATCCGGGGGCGAACCGAACCAACATGGGAGTCCCCCCGCCCTGTCGGGGGGTATTTATTGTTGCCGAGAATAATTCAGGTTTATATTTCTATACTAAACTAAAATAGGAGATCCCCCGGCTATGCCGGGGCGGCAGCCCGAGTTTGACGTTTCCGGCAGTCCATCGCCGGGTTTCTTTCGTTTGCCACCACGCATACGGAAGGAACGTCAGCGATGGACACGTATCAGAGCCTAAGTCACAGCGTTTGGGACTGCAAATATCATGTCGCCTTTATCCCGAAATGCCGACGCAAGACGCTGTATACAGGCCTGCGCCCACATCTCGGCGCGGTTTTTCGACAGCTAGCCAAACAAAAGGAGAGCAAGGTCATAGAAGGTCATCTGCTACCGGATCACGTCCACATGATGCTCGCCATTCCCCCCAAATATGCTGTCTCCAATGTCGTCGGCTTCATCAAAGGGAAGAGCACCATTCACTTAGCCCGTGTTTATGGCGAACGCCGACGCAATTTCGTTGGCCAACATTTCTGGGCAAGAGGATATTTTGTCAGCACGGTCGGGCGAGACGAAACGGTCATCCGCGACTACATTCGCAATCAGGAGAAGGAAGATCGCCGGCTCGATCAACTCGCGCTGTTACCCTGAACATGCCGCCTTCAGGCGGCGAACAGATTGCGGCCGCGCAGCGCCGCAAACCGCCGCTTTGAGCGGCTCTCAACCAAAGCCCCCGGCTCTGCCGGGGGATATTTACTTTATATTGATTATGCTTATGGGCACGCGAACCTATCAAAGGCCGTCGATTGTCGTGCAGGACAAGATATCGACATAACAATCATGTAGTTATGATGATCTAACAGATCTCATTCCTCCATCCCGGGCGGCCTACCATTCCCCGCCTGCACCCCGGTATCGTTCCCGCCTGGCCGTGTCCTTGCGAATCCTGCAGGCAAGCTCAGAGTCTCACCGTGCCGACCTGTCCCAGCTGGGTACCGGTCTGCACCTCGATCAGGCGCAATGTCCCGCTGCCGCCATTGGCCAGCCGGTGCGGCACATCACGACCTACCGCCAGGCTTTCACCGGGGCCGATCTCGACGCTCTTGCCGTCGCGTTCGATCCGCGCCCGCCCCTCGACGATGGTCCAGTGTTCGCTGCGGCCGGGATGGCGCTGGCGGTCGAGCGAGGCTCCCTCGTCGATCGCAACATCGCGAACGGTGACACCGGGTTCCCGCAGCAGGACGGTGAATGTCCCCCAGGGGCGCATTTCCCGGGCATGGATATCGGCTTCGTTGCGGTTTCCGGCACCCAGCCGTCCGACGATGGCCTTGACAGCCTCGCTATTGGTCTTGTCCGCCACCAGCACGGCATCCGCGGTCTCGATCACGGCAAGGTCGCTCACCCCCGCCAGCGCCACCAGCCGGTGCTCCGACTTGACCAGGTTGCCCGAGCCGGCCTCGATCAGGGCGTCGCCATGCATGACATTGTCGTGGTCGTCCTTCTCCATGATCTCCCAAAGGGCCTGCCACGACCCGACATCCGACCAGCGCGGGTCGCAGGGAACCACCAGCACACGCTGCGAACGCTCCATGACCGCCTTGTCGATCGGCAGGGACGGAATGTCGGCGAACAGTTCCAGCGGGATCTCGCCACCGGCCTCGCGTCCGGCCGCGAAGGCCCGGGCGGTGCGCCGTGCGATGTCGGGCTCGAAGTGCGCGAGTTCGTCGAGCAGGGTGCGGGCCCGCATGAGGAACATGCCGCTGTTCCAGTAGTGCCCGCCGGCTGCGAGCATCCGTTCGGCCTCGGCACGCGGCGGCTTTTCCACGAACCGTTCGACCTCGCAGACGCCCCTCGCACCGTCGATTTCCGCGCCGGTGGCGATATAGCCGAAGCCGGTATCGGGGCGCGACGGGGTAATGCCGAAGGTGATGATCCGGCCGTCACGGGCAAATGGCAGCCCCTTGTCGACGGCGTCGAACAGCCGTTCGGGAGCAAGGATCAGGTGGTCGGACGGGCAGACGAAGATGACCGACTCCTCGCCGAAGCACGCGAGCGCCTCGAATGCGGCGAGGGCCACGGCGGCTGCGGTGTTGCGCGGAGCCGGTTCGAGCTGGATATGCGCGACCGCGTGCGGGTCCAGCTCGCGCAGCTGCCGGCGCACCAGCGTTGCCTGCCCGGCGGCCGAGACGATGACGAGCCGTTCGTAGGGCGCCAGCTCCCGCAGCCGGGCCGCCGTCTGCTGCAGCATTGATCCGGTACCGGTCAGCTCGGTCAGGTGCTTGGGAAAGGCGGATCGGCTGACCGGCCACAGCCGGGTGCCGGACCCGCCGGCAAGGATGACCGGAATGACGTTGTCGCGATACGAGACTTTGGTCGGCATCATCGTCCTTTTTCGAACAGCCGGTGTCAGGGGAAGGGCGTGGCGGATGCGACCCTCACGCAGGAAGCAGATGGTGGGAGTGGTATGGCGCGAATGGCAATCTTTGCAACCCCGCAGGCGATTCGTCCGGCCGTTCGGGAACGGCGCCGGATTCATCCCCGGTTAAGTTTATGGGGGCTATGATATCTCCAATTGGATAACAATGATGATTGTCTCGGAAAGCGATGCAAGCATGGACTGGAGTTTCGATTTCGACCACAGCCTGATGATCGCGGAAAACGTCTTTGAGTATCTCCGCAAGTGGAAGATACCACCGACGCCCCAGAATTATGTCATCTGGTATACCTTTTTCACGGGTTCGAACCCTGCGTTGAGCCGCCTCATCCGGCAGCTCGAAGCCAATTGCGACGATTTCGGTCACCGCCGTTGTCAGGAGGTCTACGAACGCTTCTTCGGCGCACAGGAACAGTCGAGGCTGGTCTCCCAGTCGGCGGTGCGCATTCAGGATATCATCGAGGTGATCGGCAGCAAGGTTCAGGCTACCAGCGATGGTGCCGTCGAGTTCTGTGACGCATTGAGCTCGGCCAGCAGCGAACTCGATCCGGAAATTGCGCCGGAAAAGCTGGTCAGATTGGTCGTCGACCTCCAGCAGCGTACCGACATGATGCAGGAACATGCGATGTTCCTGAAGGATCACCTCGATCGCAGCAGTCAGGAGATCGAGATGCTGCGCAATGATCTGGTGTCGATGCGCCGTGCAGCCTATGCTGACCAGCTTACAGGTCTGGGCAACCGAAAATTGTTCGACGAGACAATTCGCAAGGAAGTGACGGCCGTATCCGAGGAGGGGGGCGATCTGGCACTTCTGGTGGCCGACATCGATCATTTCAAGACGTTCAACGACCTGCACGGTCACCAGGTCGGCGACGTGGTGCTGCGGTTGGTGGCGGGCAAGCTCAAGGCCACCGTCAACGAAGGCGACACCGTAACCCGTTATGGCGGAGAGGAATTCGTCGTCATCCTGCCGCGGACCCGGTGCGACGAAGCGCGCAAGATGGCCGAACGGATCTGCGGGGACATTGCCACGAGCCGCATCGTGCTGCGCCGCTCGGAACGGGATCTCGGCGTCATCACCCTGTCGATCGGCATCAGCTGCTTCAGGCCCGGAGACACTGCCGAAAGCCTGTTCCAGCGGGCCGATCAGGCGCTCTACCGGGCCAAGGACGAAGGGCGCAATCGCGTCGCGCTCGAAGAAGTCGACAGCCGGCCAATGTCTGTGGCTTCATGATTTCCGCGGGACCCGAGCAGGTTCGGCACTGCGGCTGATTGTTTCATGGCGTTTCTATATATAACAATTGTTTAGTGGAGATTTTGTGCTCCGAAACGATTGGTTTGAGATGCAACCGGATCTAAACTCGCGCATGGCCAGGTCAAAAGGGGACTGCCATGCGAACCCGGTTCCTGATCGCCGGCATGCTGCTGACCGCCCAATCCTTCGCCTTGCCTCTCATGGCGCAGCAGGAAGGGGCCGATGCGACGCTGCCGTCCGCAGCCGGTGCCGGCATACCGGCAGTTGACGATGTCGAGGCGCTGGTCGCGCGCATGCGCGAGCGGATCGATGCCATTGCGGCCGCCGAGAACCGGCGCAACGACGCCTTGAACCATCTCGAAAGACAGGTCGAGAAAGCTGCCAGCCGCATCGAAGGTTCGCAAGCTTCGGCGGAAGCGGAGCGTCAGCGTGCGGCCAACCTCGGAGCGAGGGTCGAGGATCTCGACGCCGAGCGGGCCGAACTCGCGAGCATTGCCGACAAGAGCGCCAGCCTCGTATCCGATCTTCAAGGTCGGATCACCGACCTTGCGGACATGATTGCGGCGAGCCGGCAGGACAAGGACGAACTCGAACGGCGCCTTGCAGCCGAGCGCGCTGCCCGTACGTCGTTCGCGGTCAAACTGGCGGAACTGCGGCGCAGGAGCGGGCAGGAGCGGAATACCCGGGACAGGCAGCTCGATGAACGCAGCGCGGCGCTGGGCGTTGCCGAGGAGGAGGTGGTACGGCTCCGGGACCAGCTCGCGAAGCTGACCGCGCAGCTCGCGTCGGTGAGCGATCTCCTGGAGCAGTCCGATGATACCGTACGCGAGCAGCAGACCCGGATCGACGATCTTGGCGGCCAGCTCGACGAGGCCCTTCGGGCCAGGGTCGAGGAATTGTCCACCTATCGCTCGGAGTTCTTCGGAAAACTCAAGGCAGCGCTGGGGAATCGCCCGGAATTCCGTGTGGTAGGCGACCGCTTCGTGTTTCAGTCGGAAGTGCTGTTCGCTTCCGGGTCGGCACGGATCGATCCCGCGGGGCAGGCCGAACTGCGCCAGTTGGCCACCACGCTCAGGGAGGTCGCCGCCACGATACCCCCCGATCTCGACTGGATTCTCAGGGTGGACGGACACACCGACAGGATTCCCGTCGGCACCGGAAGTCCGTTCGCCTCGAACTGGGAACTTTCGACTGCACGTGCCATTTCAGTCGTGCAATTCCTCATCCGTGACGGTATCGATCCGAAAAGGCTGGCCGCCGCCGGGTTCGGCGAGTTCCAGCCGCTGGATCCGGCCGACGACGAAATCGCCTACAGGCGCAACCGCCGCATCGAGTTCAAACTGACATCGGGTTGAGGACGCGACCATGGGCAAGACGAAGATCATCATCGACTGCGATCCGGGGCAGGACGATGCCATTGCGCTGCTCATGGCCTTCGGCTCGCCGGACGAGATCGAGGTGCTTGCGGTGACAGCCGTCGCCGGCAATGTCCCGTTGCAACTCACCGAACGCAATGCCCTCCGTATCACCGAACTGGCCCGCCGCAGCGACGTTCCCGTCCATGCCGGCTGCAGCCGGCCGCTTCTGCGCAGCCTGGCGACGGCCGAAAATGTCCACGGTGCGACCGGCCTCGACGGTTGCGGGCTGCCCGATCCGAGCCAGGCGCTGGCTCCGGGCCACGCAGTCGACGCCATCATCGATATCCTGCGGCGCGAGCCCGAGGGGACGGTCACGCTCTGCCCGATGGGCCCGCTCACCAATATCGCCCTGGGCATGGTCAAGGAGCCCGGAGTGCTTGCACGCACCCGGCAGATTGTCCTCATGGGAGGGGCGATGGGCCTCGGCAATGTGACGCCTTCCGCCGAGTTCAACTTTCATGTGGATCCGCATGCGGCCCGTATCGTGTTCGAGTTCGGCGTGCCGATCACCATGTTCGGTCTCGACGTCACCCACAAGGTGCTGGTCACCGACGACCGGCTGCAAGCGGTGAGAGCGGTTGGCAACCGACAGGCCGAGGCCGCGTTCGGAATGCTCGAATTCTATAACCGCTACGATCGGGAACGTTATCGAAGTGATGGTGGTCCCCTTCATGATCCTTGTGTCATTGCGTGGTTGCTGCAACCGGAACTGTTCGATGGCCGGGACTGTCACGTGCAGATAGAGACCGAATCGGAAACCAGCACCGGCCGATCGATCGTCGACTGGTGGCAATCGGCAATCGATCGGCCGAAGAATGCCAGGGTCATGTGCGACGTCGACCATGACGGCTTCTTCGCGCTGCTGACCCGTACGCTGGCCAGCTACTGAACCGGCCCGGCATTCTCGCGGGCTCCGGTGTCCGCCATGACACTTTCGGGCTCGCGGGATGAGATCGTGATCGTGCTCCTGCCGCTGTCGTCTGGCGAACACATCAGGGTTTCGAGAACATGGCTCAACAGGTCGCCGCGTCCCCTTGTACCCGATTTGCGGTAGATGGAATTGAGGTGCGACTTGATTGTCCCCTCGGCATTGCCGCGCAGGGCCGCGATCTCGGTGATGGTGCAGCCCTTGACGAGGAAAGTGGCGATATCCTGCTCGGATGGCGTCAACCCCCAACTGTCGAAATGAGCGTCGATGACATCATGGACGGCAGCTGCGGCAACCGAGACGCTGCGTTCGAGATGGGCCTTGCGGCGCATCAGCCAGATCAGCAGACGCACTTCGACGGCAACGGCCGCGCACATCGAGATCGCAGCCAGCCACTCGATGGTCAGGTGCCAGTCGAGCCGGGCGAAAACGCCTTCCTCCCGATAGTCGGTGAAGGCATCGCCCACGAAGAACAGCGCACAGAACACCTGCACGACGATGAGGACGGCGAGGAACAGGGACAGGCGCGATTCGGCAGTTCGTGCAGGAGGTTCCAAGACGGGTTCAGTCTCCGTTCTCCGGGATGTGCTTGTATCCCGTGATCATGGCTCTCGGCAGGTTGATGTGGGTGCGGAAACTCTCGAAGGCCACCGCGGCGATATGCAGCACCACACAGATCTCGGCCCAGGTCACGGCAGCCTCGTGGACCTCTTCCGGCCATTCGACACCCCAGAACATGTCGGTCGTCATCAAGTAGCCCGACAGGCCGATCACCAGCATGGTCAATAGCAGGTTGTAGATCATCCAGGCACCAAGCGGCGTGTGTCCTTCGTGAAGGGGCGTGCGGCCGGTGAACATGTCGCAAAGCTGCCCGATGGCACCGGAAATACTGGGTGGAAAGCTGGAAAAGCGCGCATGGGTGGTGCCTGCAAAACCCCATAGCACACGTGCGACGACCAGTGCCACCACACCATAGCCGATCCAACGGTGGAGGTGGTGCTCCCCATCGGTGAACAGGGCGTTGGCCGTAAACATCGCGACCAGCGACCAGTGAAAGATGCGGACGAACGGGTCCCAGACCCTGAGTTTCCTCATGATGGCATACCTCTCGGTCTGCGCTTTCCACCCGGGTCGAACCGTGGGCGCTGGCGGAAAAGCGCAGCGGAATTGGGCAGTGAGACATGGATGGATCCCGATCGGGATCGACCGGGTCCGGTCTCCCGAAGGAACTGCCGGGGCAGCCCACGATGGTGCTGCCCCGGCGGTTACGTCAGTCGCCGTCCTGCGTGCGGACGATTTCGTAGTTCTCGTCGAGAAGGACCTCGAGCTTCTTGCCATCCTTCTTCGCATAGGCTTCGTACATGCCATCCTCGACCTTGATCTTGCCGACCTCGTAGCCCTGTTCGGTCAGCTTCGCCCGGATGGCATCCTTGGCCTGATCGGTGAGCTCGACACCGGAGGCAAAGGCGCCGGTGGCCTGAACGAGTAGGGCGGCGGCAATGGCGGTGACGGCAATCATCTTGCGCATTTTCTGTTTTCTCCACGGGTGAGTTCGAAGGGTTGGTGGTGATGCGGCCATCTGGCTCGCGACGCCACTCCTACCGCCTGGATTTCACGGTGGTCCATCACACCCACGGTGGAGCCGGGAGAGTTCCCAACCGTTGTTCAGGTTTCTATAACTTTGGTTTAGACAGCAAAATAACCGTGAAAATCTATCTGGCAATTCCAATGGCTGCCGCCATTTCTCCATCGGTTTCCGATGCTTGCCGCAGATCTTCGTCAACCTGATCTTAGGAACTTCTCTATAGATAATCTGTCGAAACGTTTTGGCTGGCACAATTCCACTTATCTGGACCACTTGCGGATGATGATCGAATCTCAGGGCTTGCCCTCCTTCGAAATCTATTTCGAGATCCATCTGCTCCACAGCGACCGATGGACCATCGACAGCATCACCACGGACCGGCGGGATGCCTTCGAGCAGGCCAGCCTGGTTGCCGATAGCGGTGCGCGCAGCAACGCCTTCCGGCACATCAGGGGCGTCCGGATCGTCAAGGAAATCTACAGTCCCAGGCTGAACAATGCCGCCGCCCGCATCGTCTTCGAGTGGAGCCCCGGATCGGAGGCACTCGATGACCGGCGCCGCGTCTCGAAGATCCGGTGATCCGTCCGGGACCGCGATGCCACCGCGGCCCGTGAATACAGCCTGTCGGAACTGACCGGGCGGCGCGCCCGCACATTTCCCGCGTCCGGCGCCTTCTGTCGCCGCCAGCCCGGGGAGGTCGACACCCGACGGAAGCGTTCCTCCTCCAGGAGCCGACGGTCATCGGTCGGTTCCATCGCGCCGGCCAGCCATGCCGGACGGCGGACGATGTGTCGATTTTTCACCTTTTCGTGAGACATGCTGACGCTGGTCATTTACCGCGCAACTTGCTCAAATGCGCGGCGAAACCGACCGAACACGGGAGAACGGATGCGCCGCCTGGTTTTGGCGATCACGGGTGCCAGTGGTGCCATCTACGGTGTCCGCCTGTTGCAGATCCTGCGCGAGCTGGGCGGGATCGAGACGCATCTGGTAGTCAGCCGGGCGGCGTTCCTGACGCTGGCGGCGGAATGTGACATGGGTGCCGGCGACGTCGCGAAGCTGGCGCACCGCGTGCATGCCGCGAACAATCCCGGTGCCCCGATCTCGTCCGGCTCGTTCCGCAGCGAAGGAATGATCGTTGCTCCGTGCTCAGTGCGCGCCGCCTCGGCCATTGCATCCGGGATCACCGACGATCTCATCGCCCGTGCCGCTGACGTGATGCTCAAGGAGCGGCGGCGGCTTCTGGTCGCCATTCGCGAAACGCCGCTCCATGCGGGTCATCTGGAAACGCTGACGCGGCTGGCACGACTGGGTGCCATCATCTTTCCACCCGTGCCGGCCTTCTACCACCGGCCGCAGACTTTGGCGGAGATGGTCGATCAGAGCTGCATGCGCATGCTCGACCAGTTCGGCATCGAATCGGATGCAGCACCGCGATGGGGCGAAGACGGCGGCGTTCCGGCCATCGGAGAGCGATCCGCAGCAGCAGGCTGCGCGGACCCGAAGGTGCAAGGCGGACAACAGACGTGCGGAAGTGAACGAAACCATGAGTGATCCCCAGCCGCTTTGGCCCTTCGTCATCACCTTCTACGGCAAGCCCGGCATTGCCCGGGGATTGATCGCCCTGCAGGATCGTCATGGCCTCGATGTCGATCTGCTGCTCTGGGGCCTGTGGGTCGGGCATGAATGCCATCATCGGCTTGACGATGCGCAGCGCCGGACAGCACGGGCGCGGGTCGGCTCCTGGCAGACACGGGTCATGCGGCCGTTGCGCGAGGCCCGTCGACATATCCGCGATCATGCACCTCTGGGCGAGGACGAACATGAACGCGTCGATGCTCTGCGCGAGGAAGTGCTGGAGCTGGAGATCCGGCTCGAACGGGTGGAACTCGATGTGCTCGAAGCCATTGTCGCCGACTGCCCTTCACCGTCTCCGATGTCGCCCAGCGAGGCCCATCGGCTGGCGATGGCCAACCTGCGCGAGCTCATCCGGGACGAAGGAATCGCGCTCGGCGGCGAGGACGAGGGAACGGTGGCGGTGATCGCGGCCGCCCTGCGCCGTATCGACCACCGCTAGCGCTCAGGCGCATTCACTTCGTTCATTCACCCCGAGCGCTAGTTCCTTGTTTTTGTTTGTTTCGACGCATTTCCTGATCGTTCAGGCTATTCCGCCTGAACGGGAAAAGCTTGGGTTTCCCGTTCAGGGTGAATCGCCCCGGCGACCAGGACATCCGTCGGGGCAATGAGATATGGCTGTCTTCCAGATCGCGCATGACCGGCAAATGTCCGCGCTTCATCTGATCGCCAGCACTTCCACTCTTCACGCCTGCCTGCCTGCCCTTGTGGCGTGAGTTGCGGCAAGCGCTTCGTCCAGTTCCCGCGTAACGGCGCCGGCGGGGCGTGTAAAGCGTGCGAGCAGGTCGTAAAGCACCGGGGTGACGAACAGGGTGAGCAGGGTCGACAGGCCGAGGCCGCCGATGATGACCGAAGCGATCGCGACGCGGCTTTCCGAACCCGCACCGCTACTTAGGACGAGCGGTACCGCCCCGAGAACCGTCGAAATCACGGTCATGATGATCGGCCGCAGCCTGAGAGCCGACGCTTCGAGCACGGCTTCGCGAATGCCGCGTCCCTCGTCGCGCAACTGGTTGGCAAACTCGACGATGAGAATGCCATTCTTGGCCATCAATCCCACCAGAAGGACGATGCCGATTTCGGTATAGACATTGAGGGTCGAGCCCGTGAGCCAGATGGCCAGCAGGGCGCCCGTGGTGCCGAGCGGAACGGTGAGCATGATGATGATCGGGTGAATGAAGCTCTCGAACTGGCCAGCCAACACGAGGAAGACAACCAGCACGGCCATGGCGAAGACCATGATCATGCCGCTGGAGGTTTCGAGAAAGACCTGCGACTGCCCCGCAAAGCTCATGCTGACATCCGGCGGCAGGGCGTCGACCGCCGCCTGCTGCATGAAGGCAATCGCCGCACCGAGGTCGTAACCATCGGCCAGCGAGGCCGAGATCGTCACGGACGGCAGGCGGTTGTAGCGGTTGAGCGTCGGCGATTCGGCCGACTCGCTGAAGCTGACGAGGGCTTCCAGCGGCACGAGTTCCCCGCGACCCGTGCGGATGAACAGGTTGGCGAGATCGCTGGGCGAACGCCGGTCTTCGGCGGCGGCCTGGACGATCACCGGGTATTCGCGACCCCGGTCGATATAGGTGGTGATCTCGCGCGAGGCGAGCATGGTCCGCAGGGTCGAACTGATGTCCTCGACGGTGATGCCGAGATCGTCGGCGCGCTCGCGATCGATGTTGATGTCGATCTGGGCGGCGTTCTCCTCGTAATCCATGTCGACGTTCTGCAGGCCGGGATTGTCCTCGGCCAGCAGCTTGAGGTTCTCGCCCCAGGTCTGCGCCGTCTCGTAGTCCGATGCACCGATGACCACTTGCAGTGGCGACTGGCTGCCACGCACGCCGAGCCCGTTGGGGCTCACCGGAAAGGCGCGCGCACCGATGAGGCCACTGATCTTCGGGATCAGCGAGCGGACGATCTCCTGCTGGCTGCGCTCGCGTTCGGACCAGTCGGCCAGCCGGCCAACGATGAAGGCGCGGTTACCGGAGCCGCGCCCGACGAGCGCGAAGGCCGCGGTAAGTTCGCCCCGGTCGCGCAGGGGATCGATCATCGCCTCGACCTTGCGGACCTCGCGGTCGGTATAGGCGACGGTCGATCCCTGGGGAGCGGTGATCGGTACGAAGAAGACACCGCGGTCTTCCTCGGGTGCCAGTTCCGAGGGAACCACATTCAGCAGGAGGGGCGAGGCTGCGCCCACCATGATCGCAAGGACGATCACCAGAAGCGGAACATGGAGCGCGCCACGGAGCAACCACCGATAGCCGCGCTCGACGAATCCCATGACCGCATCGACGATACGGGCAAACAGGGATGGATGTTCCTCGCGCTTGATGATCCGCGACGCCAGCGCCGGACACAGCGTCAGCGCGACGAATGTGGATATGACCACCGATGACGCAAGCACGAACCCGAACTCGCTGAACAGGCGGCCGACCTGTCCCTCGAGAAAGGAGATGGGAAGGAAGACGGCGATCAGGGTCACCGAGGTGGCCAGCACGGCGAACGTCACCTGGCGCGTACCGAGAAAGGCGGCAACCACACCGCTTTCGCCTGCGCGCACACGTCGTTGGATGTTTTCGAGCACGACGATGGCATCGTCGACGACGAGACCGATGGCGAGGATCAGCGCCAGGAGATTGAGGACGTTGATCGAGAAACCGAGTGCATAGACGCCGATGAAGGTTCCGATCACCGAAACCGGAATGGTCACTGCCGGCACCAGCGTGGCCCGGGCCGAGGCGAGGAAGAGGAAGATGACGAGGATCACCAGGCCGATGGCGATGCTGAGTGCGTTGAGGACTTCGTGGATCGACTGGCTGATGAAGGTGGCGTCGTCGGAGGCGATATCGATGTCCATGCCTTGCGGCAAGGTCTCGCGGATCGAATCGATTTCCTTTCGCACCTTGTCGGAAATGGCGATCGTATTCGACTGGGACTGGCGGAGCACGGAGAGACCGACCGCCTGCCGGTGATCGAGGCGGACGATCGTGTCATCGTCCTCGGACCCCAGCTCGACGCGGGCGATGTCCGAGAGCCGCACGGGATAACCGTCCACGCGGCTGATGATCATCTGCTGGAACTGCCCGACCCGGCTCAGTCTCGAATCGGTGCGGATGGTGAATTCACGATCGATCGATGTGAGTTCGCCGGTGGGCAGGTCGATATTGTTGCGGCGCAGAGCCTGCTCGATGTCCTGGACGGTCAGCCGGCGCGCGGCCATGGCCCGCCGGTCGAGCCATACGCGGATGGCAAAGGAACGCGCACCGGCAATTTCCACATCCGCCACGCCGTCGAGGGTCGACAGGCGGTCGACGATGTAGCGCTCGACGAAATCGGTGAGCTGCGAAGCGGTCATGGCGTCGCTGGTGACGGCCAGGCGCATGACCGGATCGTTGTTGTTGTCGTTCTTGTAGATGCGTGGTTCGTCGACGTCGTCCGGCAACTGCCCGCGCACCCGGCTGACGGCATCGCGGACGTCGTTGGCAGCCTCGTCGATGTCGCGGCCGGGGATGAACTCGATGACGGTGCGTCCGCGGCCCCGCTGGCTGGAGGAACTGATGGACTTGACGCCGGAGACGCCAGCGACCGCTCCCTCGATCACCTCGACCACGTCCGTGTCGATGACCGACGGAACGGCCCCCGAATATCCGACGGAAACGGTGATGACCGAGGCATCGATGTCCGGCAGCTCGCGCACGGGCAGGCGGAGGAGCGAGGCGATACCAAGGACGATGATGACGAGGCTGGCAACGGTCGCCAGCACCGGGCGGCGGATACTGATGTCGGACAGGCTCATGCGCCAGCACCCTTGTCCTGGCCGGCCTTGTCGTTCTCGCCGGATCCGGCTTGCGGTTGCTTGCGGTCATCGCCTGTCTGGATCGCTATGCCGTCGCGCAGGCGCTGGAGTCCGGTGGAGATGACCTCGTCGCCTTCGGCAATGCCCGAAGTGATTTCAACCATGCCGTTTTCACGTTGGCCGACGGTCACATGACGCATCACCGCCCTGCCGTCCTCGGCGACAAACAGATAGCTGCCCTGGGCCGATGCCTGGACAGCCTGTTCGGGGACCAGCAGGGCCTGGCGCTCATCGAGCTCGATCTCGACATAGAGGAACATGCCCGCAGGCAAGGCACGATCGGCATTGGGGAGAATGGCGCGGATCTTGAATGCACGCGTGGCGGTGGCGATGCGGCTGTCGATGCTCTCAATCTTGCCGACGAATACGCGATCGGGCCATGTCGCCGCGCGGGCCTTGACTGTCTGGCCGACAGTGACCGCACCGAACCACGTCTCGGGTACGCTGAACTCCACCAATACCTGCGAAAGGTCATCGAGCGTCGTGACGACGGTGTTGTCGTCGACCCGTGCACCCATGTCGACGTTGCGCATGCCGACCATGCCCTCAAAGGGAGCAGCCACGCTGCGGTCGTCCAGTTTCTTGCGCGCGGCGGAGAGCTGGGCGGCTGCGGCTTCCTCGGCAACGGTCGCCTCGTCCAGCGTCGATTGGGCGGTATTGCCGCTGCGGCGAAGCTTGGTGGCCCGGTCGAGCGCTACGCGCGTCTGGCCGAGCCGGGCCTCGGCCTCGCTCACGGCGGCCTGCTCAAGCGTGTCGTCCAGCCTGAGCAGTACCTGCCCGGCATCGACCTCCTGACCCGGTTCAAAGCTGATGGAAACGACCTGGCCCGAGGACAGGGGGACGATGTCGATGGCCTGGAGCGCCTTGGTGCTGCCAACGGCTTCAATGCGCGAACGGATGGTGTGCAGTTCGGCGCGGGTCACCTCGACCCTGGCCTCGCGTCCGCCACGCCGCCCGCCATCGGCTCCACCTGCAGCACCCTGCACGGCTTCACCGCCCATATAGCGTTCATAGGCGGTGAAACCTCCATAGGCGATGCCGCCAAGCAGGATGAGCAGCAGGACTTGCCTCAATAGTGACAACGGGCAGGCTCCCCGAAGATTGAAGGAAACACAGGTTCACCGATGAAATAGAGCCAGCTGGACGCCGATGCGAGATTAAAAGTGTAACAATTCGTCCCATCGCGAAGTTTTGCGCATGTCATTTTCGCCCATGGCGGGAGAAGTGTCGGCGTTGGAATCACCATGGGAACATCCGAAATGATTGCCGCCGTTGCAGACGGTTACGTACGGACAGTTTGTGAGCGGATGTGACGCAGGTTCTCTTGTCAGGCTGATAAAATAGCGCTTTGGTGTGCGTTGCAGTAGAATGACATTTGGTGTGGCAGACGGAACATGCAAGAAATGTTACGTTTTGTGTCGGATCGTGACAGGCTGCAACGCAACGTTCAAAAAATGTATGAACTTCCAGTAGGGGGCTTGCCCTGCCAAATTGTGAGTTGTGCTTTGAGCTTAGTCATAGTCGATGATGATCCCCATGTTCGCAATGTCCTCGAACGTTACTTGCGTTCCGAGGGCTACAAGGTCAATTCGGTGCCGAGTGCTGCCAGCTTTCGTGACGATGTCTCGCTGGCCGATACAGCTCTCGTCTTTGTCGATCTTGGGCTCCCCGACGAAAATGGCCTGGAGCTGGTGCGGGAGATCCGATCCCGGACGAACGTGCCGGTCATCATCATCACCGGCAAGAACGATCCTCTCGAACGTGTGATCGGCCTGGAGATAGGTGCGGACGATTATATCGCCAAGCCTTTCGAACTTCGTGAAGTCCTGGCGAGGGTGCGGGCGGTGTTGCGCCGCACGGCTGCCATGCGCAAGACGCTCGACACCGGCGATGTTGCACAAGGCGGCCTGTCGGAAGGGGGGGCATCGCCCGGCCTGCAATCCGGCACCATGGCCGGCTCGCCGAGATTCACCTTCGACAACATGGTGCTCGACACGCTCAAGCGCGAGCTGCGCGATGGCGATGGCGAGATTGTCAGCCTTACCAGCGGAGAATTCGACCTGCTATGTGTGTTCGCCGAGTGTCCCAACCGCGTGTTGACGCGCGAACAACTGCTCGACCGGGCGCATGGCCGGGGCTGGTCGGCTTTCGATCGCAGCATAGACACCCAGATCGCCCGCCTGCGCAAGAAGATCGAGAACAAGCCGTCGGCGCCGAAGCTCATCAAGACGGTGCGAGGTGCGGGTTACATCTTCACCGCCGAGGTCAGCCGGGTCGAGTGAATCGGTCGACATGATCGGCTTTGCCGCCGGAAAGTGGGCAAGACCGTGGTCGTACGGTGCCGGGGCGGGGCAGGTCATGACCGTTCCGGGTCCGTCGCGTTCGAATTCCTCGTATCGAGTGCCGAGCGGATGAACAGGGCCAGGGCTTCGGTGGTGAAGGGCTTGCGCAGCAGCGGCCGGTTACCCGTGTCCACCTGTTCCTGGTCGATATAGCCCGAGACCAGCAGGACCAGAAGGTCGGGCCGTTGCCTTTCCGCCTCGACGATCAGGTCCATGGCCGAGATGCCGCCGGGCATCATCACATCGGAGAGGATGATGCCGTTCTCGGGAACCATGTCGAGCAGCTCGATCGCCTCTTCGCCGTTCGCCGCCTCGAACACGACATAATCCAGCTGTTCGAGGCAGGAGACCGTGACCCTCCGGACGAGCGGGTCATCTTCAAGTACCAATACCGTTTCACCATCGCCACGCGGCAGTTGCTCGATCCCGGTTGCGCGTTCCGCCTCTTTCGCCGTTTCATCCGGACCCCTGGCTTCCGGTAGCCAGACGAAGATCCGGGTACCTTCGCCCAGGAGACTCTCCAAAGTCACGAAACCACCCGACTGACGGGCGAAACCGTAGACCATGCTCAGGCCGAGACCTGTACCGCGCCCGGATTCCTTCGATGTGTAGAAGGGTTCGAAAACGCGCTGTTGTTCGTCGGGGTCGATGCCGGTACCCGTATCGGCAATCTCGATGATCCCATAACGTCCGGCAGGGACCTCGTGCCTTGTCGCCCGATCCGGGCTGACGAACACGGGTGCGGTGCGGATGAGCAGATGGCCGCCGCGAGGCATGGCGTCACGGGCATTGATGGCCAGATTGATGACTGCGTTGCGCATCTGTGTCGGATCGACCCGGACCTTCGGCGTACCCGGCACGAGTTCCGTCTCGATGTCGATCTTGCTGCCCAGCGTGCGGGACAGCAACGGCACCAGATCGGCAATGGTCGCACCCAGGTCGATTGTACGTGACTGCAATGGTGACCGTCTGGAGAAGGCCAGCAATCTGCTCACCAGATCGGCCCCCAGGGTTGCCGCGGCCTTCAGGTCGTCAATCATGGGAAGAAGGTCTTCCCGTTCTTGCACCCGGGGTTCGAGCATCTCGATATTGCCGAGAATGGCCGTGAGCAGATTGTTGAAGTCGTGAGCCACACCGCCGGTGAGCTGGCCGATGGCCTCCATCTTCTGCGCCTGGCGCAAGGCGTCGTCGCGTTTGCGGAGTTCCGTGATATCACTGATGAACACCGTAAAACCGGGCTGGTCGCCGATGGACGTGGTGACGACCGACAGGATTGCGGGAAACAGGCTGCCATCCGCCCTTCGCGCCCGCACCTCAAGCTGGCTGATCTCCGCGGGTGCGTTCGTCCACCAGCGGCCGAAGGGCAAATCGGTGTCGTCGACCGGCATGAACCGGTCGATCATCGTCTCGACAACATCGGCTTCCGTCACGCCGAACATGTTTTCAGCAAACCGGCTGAAGGCGCCGATACGCCCGTTGTCGTCTATGTTGATGATGCCGTCCGGTGCCGCATCGAAAATGGTTCGCAGCCGCTGTTCGGAGAGATGGCTGAGCGCTTCGGCGCGGCGGATGTCGGTGATGTCGATGGCAAGCCAGATGATGCTGCCATCCGGTATTGGGAAGTCGCTGGTCGACATCCACCGGTCGTCATCATACTGGAACTCGAAGCGAATGGCGGGCTTGAGGCGCCGGTTGCGCCGGTTGGCAAGCCAGGTGTTGCGCGACCGGTGGTTGCCTGCCAGCCGGTTGCAGGCAAAATGCTCCATCAGGATGTCATAGCGGTATTCATGAACCGCCGGATCGGACGTGATGTCGAACACCTCGCGGAAGCGCGGATTGCTGATGAGCAAACGGTCACCCTTGTCGAACAGGGCGAAAAGGAGCGGCAGGGATTCGACCGCGCGAACCAGCTGCAACTCCGCGGTAGCCTGCTTTTCCTCCATGGCGACGATCAGGGAAATGTCGGTGCCGGCACCCCTGTAGCCGACAAACCGCTCGTCGGCATCGAAGACCGGCTTGCCGCTCAGATGCATGTGGATCGGCGCATCTCCATCAACATAACGGGTGAGGCGGACCTCGCGGAAGGGCTTGCGCTCGGACATGGCCTTCTCGATGCGCGAGAGGGCGAGACGGTCGCGGACATCGGTATCGGAACGTTGTTGCGACACCCCGGCTACCTCGCGCAACGGCCGGTTGGCGAGTTCGGGAAAACGGGCCGAAACGAAGGTGAAACGGTGGTCGAGGCCCGACTCCCAGAACCAGTCGGACGTCGCATCGGCATAGTCGCGGAACCGCCGTTCACTCGATGCGAGGCGTTCCTGGGTAAGCTTGAGCTGGGTGATGTCGATGCGCAATGCCACCGTGCCGCCATCGGACGTCTTGCGGTCGCTGATCTGCAGCCACCGCCCGTCGGCGAGACGCTGGACAAGGCTGCTGTCAAAGCGGTTGTCGCTACTCATACGGGCCGCGAGCCATTCCTCCTCGCACCCGATGGCCTCTTTGATCAGGCCGGCCATGACACCGGCGCGGATCTGTTCGTAGTAGGTCGTGCCGGGCTTGAAGATGTCTCCGGCCGCCTCGAATATCTTGCGGAAATGGCGGTTGCACATGACCATGCGATCCTGGGCATCGTAGAGCGCGAAACCGTCCTGCATGCTCTCGACCGCATCGATGAACTGGCGCCGGAAACGTTCCGCCTCGGCCTGATGCATCAGACGCAGTTCTTCGGCCTTCTTGAAGGCGTCGATGTCGTTGGTGGCCCCGATGAGGCGGAACGGCCGTCCATCCGGCCTCCGCAGCACGCGTCCCTTGCTTTCGACCCAGCGATATTCCCCATTGTTGCGGCGAATGCGCATCTCCACCCGGTAGGGGGCGCCATGTTCGACATGGCGGGAGAGGGCCTGTTCGATCTTGTCCCGGTCGTTCGCGTGGACACGTTCGATGAACATGTGATGCCGGGGGTGCGCTACCTGTTCGCGGTCGATGTCGAGAACGTCGTAGATACCGGGAGACCAGTATTCCTCTCCGGTTTCCATGTTGTGCTCGAAATGTCCGTCCGTCACCGCATCGAGGATCAGCCGCAGGCGCTGCTCGTTCGTGGCCAGTTCGTCCTGCGCCTGCTTGAGTGCCGTGATGTCCGAACGGATACCGACCGTTTCACCCGTTGGTGTCCGCCGTTCACTCAGGCGGATCCAGCGTCCATCGGCCAGATGCACGATATGGTTGCCATCCGGATTGCGGTGCTGGTGCAACCTTTGCGCAATCCATTCCTCTTCACGTCCCCTTGCGTCGGACAGATACCCCTTGCTGATGGCATCGCGCAGGTGTTCCTCGTACGTCAGGCCGACGGGAGATGCACCGTCGCCATAGGGGTGGATTTCAAGGAAACGCCGGTTGCAGACGACGATGCGATCAGCCTCGTCATAGAGCGCAAAGCCGTCGTCGAGGCTTTCAATGGCGATTTCCAGCCGCTGGCGGCTGGCATCCGCCTCCTCCTGCGCGCGCAACCTGGCATCTTCGGCTCTCTTGATGGGGTCGATATTGATGGCTGTGCCGTAGAAATGACGTGGGGTGCCATCATCGCCGAGTTCGGCGATACCCACCGAGAGGATCCAGCGGTAGCTGCCATCGGGCTGGCGGATGCGCAACTCAGCGCGATATTCCTGACCTTCGGAAATATGCCGTCGGAAAGTTTCGTCGAATCGGGAAACATCGTCTGGATGAAGTAGGGAACGGATCCTGTCACCATTGGGCGTGAACACGCCCGGCTCCAACCCGAACAGTCGAAAGATGCCGTCCGACCAGTACACTTCGTCGCTATCGGTTTCACGTTCCCAGTAACCGTCGACTGCGCGCAGAACCGAGCGCAGTCGCGCCTGGTAACGTTCGGCCGTACGAGCCTTGTCTTCAAGGGACCTGAACGTGTCGAGCAGTACCTGGCGTTGTTTGACGGACCCGGCGACCTGACGGCAGGTCAGCGCGAAGACCACCAGAAGGGAGGCCGTTGTCAGAAGAGGTTCCGTGTCCCCGTCGGTCCATTGCATCGGCAGGTGCCAGGAGCCGTTCATCAGGGTCAGCGCCACGCATGCCGCGGCCGTCAGCGCCAGCCAGGATCGTCGTGCCGCGGAACCGGACCCCGCCAGAAGCAGGGCCGGGAAAAACAGGACCGCCGCATGCAGCGTCGGTGCGGCGTGCATGAGCACGAATGCGAGGATGACCAGTGCGACTGCCGAGACAAGCGGAAACCAGTCCAGGAACTCGGCTGCGGGAGGTCGAGAGACAATGTTCCGATCGGGCTCGCCATGTTGCAGGAATAAGTTCATTCAGCTTGCTTTCGCTCTGAACTCACGGAAGTATGACGATATGACTTATATCAAATGGAAGTCCGACTGCAGCGGTAATAAGTACTGCTACGCATGGTAACAAAATGTCATGATTTTCAGTTAATTGGCGTCACCCCTGACATCATGGCGTAACCTGGACCCGATATATTGAGAAAGCTGGCGGAGGGTATTCGTGGATGCCGGCAAATCGAGCAAGGAAAGTCTGCAAAAAGGAAATGGACCGTGATTGTCCAGGATACAGCGCGACGTCATGAGGTAATGCAGGGACTGAAACAGGCTGCCAGCGAGCTTCAACTGATGGCCATCCGCCTTCGGTGCATGGAGGTCCCGCATGTGGGATTGCAGATCGATGCACATGACATTGCCCGCGAGATGGAGGCGCTGGCATTGGCAATCGAATCGGAGGGGCATCTGCCGCATTCCCGCCCGTTCAGGATGACGGGCTTGTCAGGAAGCTTCGGGTAGGGCCGTCTGGGTCGGACGGCACCATATGCCGACGGGCGAACAATCTGCCAAAGCTGAATCCCGCAAGCCGGGGACAGCGGGGAGCCTGGCGGAGAAACATACGGGTCAGATCCGCCAGGCGGCCATTTTGCTGGGCACCAGATAGCCAGTACGGGATGGTTCCATCGCCATCTCTTGAATATGCATGTTGCCGGTGGCTGGCCTTTCAGGCGCCAGATGCCCGATCCAGGGGCGGGCAGGCCAGACGCATGGAGACGGTGAACCTGAAGGGCGAGCCTGGCCCGCCCGCGATGATGCTGTTGTTGCCCGGGGGAAGGTGCGCGCGCAGCACACCTGCTCTCTGCCCCAGCACGACGTCATTGACGATGGTTCCCTGACGGCTGCCGGTATCGACGACAATGAGACCGTCGCGACCGCGGATAATCGCGAAATGACAGCGTGAAAGCTGGTAAGGGCGACGATCGGGCAAGGCGAGGTCGACGGGACGTCCCATGGCACGCTCGCCATGGCCGAGGCGGCGACCCACGGAAAAGGGGAGCTTGTCGATCAACTGTTCCTCGCATCCGAGGGCCAGACGGACATCGTGGGACTGACCCAGGAGGATCACTTCGAACGCAGGTTCAATCATATTTGACAGGATGTGCACGACAATCGCCTCAATTGGGTCGTTGACTACAGGTCCTTCTGCAATGCGCGTCAATCATTCGCGATCACGCGACCTTCCTTCGCACAAATGATCCCTCGATAAGCGAAGAATGGCGACAATGCACCCTTCAAGGTGCCTTCCGGGTCAATCATCCATTCATGATGAAGACCGCTTTTCCGGGCGACAAGGGGGCATTCCGGATCATGCATCGCGGCTGTCGGCATTCTGTCGACAGGCTGAAATTGGATATCGCAATGGCGATCCGGGTGGTGCTAGGTCGTCGTTGCCGATGGGCGACGTCCGGAAATGCGGGTGGATGGCCGTGACGGTCGATCGGTGGCACTGACATGATCAACGTTCGGAGACGATATGGGTGTAGCGATCAAGGCCCTGCCGGCCGCAGGCGAAAGCCTCGACCTGATCGAGGCGGCGTGGGTTGGCCGTGGTGTTGCCCTGTTCCTCGATTTCGACGGCACCTTGTCGCCGATTGCGGATCATCCCGAGGATGCGCAATTATACGAGGGCGTGAAGCCTGTCCTGGTCGATCTTGCCGAACTGATGCCGGTTGCCGTGGTGAGTGGTCGTGACATCGACGACGTGCGCCAACGGGTGGCCATTGACGGACTGTTCTACGCCGGCAGCCATGGATATGTGATGGAGGGGCCAGGCGGCTTCGCCGAGCGCCGCGGTGACGAGTTCCTTGCCGATCTGGATCGGATCGGGGAAGCCCTGCCACGGGTGATCGGTCATCTCGACGGCATTCTCAGCGAGCGCAAATCGCATTCGATCGCCATCCATTACCGTCTTGCCGGCGAGACTGCGTGTGCCGATCTTGCCGGACGGCTGAAGACCCTGTTGGCGGGCGAAGGGCGGCTCGAACTTCATGGCGGCAAGATGGTCTTCGAGATTCGTCCGAAATTCGAATGGCACAAGGGCATGGCTGTCCGTTGCATGCTGGACGAGCTGGGAAAGCGTCAGTCGGGGCTCATGCCGGTTTTCATCGGCGACGATCTGACCGACGAGCACGCTTTCAGTGCCATCGGCTTCAAGGGCGTGTCGATCGTCGTCGGTTCGTGCGAACGGCAGACAGATGCGCGCTACCGTCTCGACGATGTCGCCGCGGTGGCGCGGTTCCTTGCCAAGCTCCTCGACAGGCTGCGCTGAACGGCGGAGACCGACCGGAAAAGAAGAAGCCCGGGACCGAAATCCCGGGCTCAAGGAGGAGAATACAAGGAAAGAACGTCCCGCTGCCCGACGGGACGCATGTGATCGCGTCAGCTACATCCTGTTGTGGAGCCGCACGTGTCACATTTCAGGCAGGTGCCATTGCGCACCAGCGTGAAGTTGCCGCAGGAAGGACAGCTGTCGCCGACATAGCCCTGCATCCGGGCGATCTCGGCCTGCTGTTCGCGGCTGTCTCTTGATGGCGACGACACGTCGCCGACGGCGGCACTGCCGACCGTCGAACCGGTCTTCACCTTGCTGTCCGGTTTGTCCTTCGTTTCGTGTCCCGGGCCATGGCCACCCGCAAGCAGGCGGAGCTTGCCACGCACGAAACCGGTGGATGCGATCTGGGCCACGGCTTCCTCGTCCACCCCGCCCTCGCGGCTGCCGCGGCCGATCGCATCGTGGCGAAGCTGATCGGGGTCGACATTGGCAAGGTCGTTGCGGCCGAGATAGGAAATGGCCAGTTCACGGAAAATGTAGTCGATGACGGATGTCGCCATCTTGATCGAATCATTGCCCTGCACGATACCCGAAGGCTCGAAGCGCACATAAGAGAAGGCCTCGACGAACTTCTCCAGCGGTACGCCATATTGCAGTCCGGTAGAAATCGCGATGGCGAAACTGTTCATCAGGGAACGGAAGGCAGCCCCTTCCTTGTGCATGTCGACAAAGATCTCGCCCAGGGTACCGTCTTCATATTCACCGGTACGCAGATAGACCTTGTGGCCGCCAACCATGGCCTTCTGGGTGTAACCCTTGCGCCGCTGCGGCAGGACCCGGCGTTCGCCGACGATGCGTTCGACCACCTTTTCGGTGACCTGGATGATTCGCTCGACCTGTGCCTTCTCCTCGTCCTCACCGGCATCATCCTCGATCTCGAGCATCATCGAGGAGAGCGGCTGGGAGAGCTTCGAACCGTCGCGATAGAGGGCCAGCGCCTTGAGCCCCAGACGCCAGCCTTCGAGATAGGCGACATCGCAATCGGCCACGGTCGCCGTGCCCGGCATGTTGATGGTCTTCGAGATGGCACCGGAGATGAAGGGCTGGGCGGCGGCCATCATGTGAATGTGGCTCATCGCCGATAGATAGCGCCTGCCCCTGCGGCCGCAGGGATTGGCACAGTCGAACACCGGCAGATGCCGGTCCTTGAGATGCGGTGCACCCTCGACGGTCATGGTGCCGCAGCAATAGGCATTGGCCGCCTCGATCTGCTGACGGCCGAAACCCAGGGCGGCCAGCATGTCGAAGGCCGGGTCGCCGATCTGCTCGTCGCTGAAACCCAGGGCCCGGCAGGCATCGTCGCCCAGCGTGAAGCGGTTGAAGACGAACTTGATGTCGAAGGCCGTGGGCAGCTTGGTTTCGAGGTTGCGCAAGACGTCCCTGGTGAACCCCTTGGCTTCCAGTGACTGATGATTGATGTGCGGCGCCCCCTCAAGCGTGCCGCGCCCCACCGCATAACGGGTGATGTCCTCGATCTGTGCCTCGTTGTAGCCCAGCGTGCGCAGGGCCTGCGGTACCATGCGGTTGATGATCTTGAAGAAGCCGCCGCCGGCGAGCTTCTTGAATTTCACCAGTGCAAAGTCAGGCTCGATGCCGGTGGTGTCGCAGTCCATGACCAGACCGATGGTACCGGTCGGAGCGATCACCGACACCTGTGCGTTGCGCACGCCGTTCCTTTCGGCCAGTTCCACGGCTTCGTCCCAGGCGATCATGGCAGTCTCGGCGAGACCACTCACCGGCACGTTGGCCGCATCGAGCACAACCGGCAGGATCGACAGCTGCTCATACCCCTCATGTTCGCTGCGGGCCGCCCGGCGATGGTTGCGCAAGACGCGCAGCATATCCTCGCGGTTACCGTCATAGCCGGGGAACGCTCCGAGCTCGCCAGCCATTTCTGCCGACACCTTATACGATGTCCCCGTCATCAATGCCGTGATGGCACCGCAATAGGCGCGGCCGGCGGCACTGTCATAGGGAATGCCCGATGCCATGAGCAGGCCGCCGATATTCGCATAGCCCAGCCCCAGCGTGCGGAAGCGGTAGGACAGCTCGGCAATTCTTGCACTGGGGAATTGTGCCATCAGTACGGAGACCTCAAGCACGATCGTCCAAAGCCGGGTCGCGTGCTCGAAGCTCCGGATGTCGAATTCTCCGTCGGGCGTGCGGAACTGCATCAGGTTCAGCGATGCGAGATTGCAGGCCGTATCGTCGAGGAACATGTACTCCGAACAGGGATTGGAAGCGTTGATGCGGCCATCGCCGGGGCAGGTGTGCCATTCGTTGATGGTGGTATCGTACTGGATGCCCGGGTCGGCGCTGGCCCAGGCCGCATGGCAGATCTGCTCCCAGAGGTCGCGGGCACGCACCGTGCTGGAGACCCGGCCATCGGTGCGGCGGACGAGTTGCCACGGTGCATCCCGGCGAACCGCTTCAAGGAACGCCTCGCTGACCCGAACCGAATTGTTGGAGTTCTGGCCGGCAACGGTCAGATAGGCATCACTGTCCCAGTCGGCATTGAACTCGGGCAGCTCGATGGCGGTGTGTCCCTGCCGGGCAAGCAACAGGGCCTGCTGGATCGAGCCTTCGGGCAGGAAGCCGCGGCGAGCCTCACGCACGGCTTTCGCCAGCGCCTTGTTGACCTTCGGATCGAAGCGCCCGTCACTGTCACCTTCGCCTTCAGCATCGCCGCAGGCGGCGAGAATGGCGTTGACATGGCGCTTGACCAGCCTGGAGCCGGCGACCAGTGCGGCAACTTTCTGCTCTTCGAGAACTTTCCAGGAGATGAACTGTTCGATGTCCGGATGATCGACATCGCAGATGACCATCTTGGCGGCACGGCGTGTGGTTCCGCCGGACTTGATCGCACCGGCCGCCCGGTCGCCGATCTTGAGGAAGCTCATCAGGCCTGACGAACGGCCACCGCCCGACAGGGCCTCGCCCTCGCCGCGCAGGTTCGAGAAGTTCGTGCCGGTACCCGAGCCGTATTTGAACAGGCGCGCCTCACGGACCCACAAATCCATGATGCCGCCCTCGTTCACCAGATCGTCATTGATGCTCTGGATGAAACAGGCATGCGGCTGCGGACGTTCATAGGCCGTCTTCGACGCGTGGACCGTACCGTCCTTCGGGTCGACGAAGAAATGCCCCTGGGCCGGCCCGTCAATGCCGTAGGCCCAGTGCAGACCGGTATTGAACCATTGCGGCGAATTGGGCGCGGCCATCTGGCGGGCCAGCATGTAGCGGTGTTCGTCGAAGAAGGCGCGAGCATCCACCTCCGTATCGAAATAGCCATGCTTCCAGCCCCAGTAGGTCCACGTGCCGGCAAGACGATCAAAGACCTGCTGCGCACTGGTCTCGCCTCCCAGGCGCTCATCGGCCGGCAGGGAGGCCAGCGCCTCGTCATCGGCCACGCGCCGCTGCAACCAGCTCGGCACCCCCTTCTCTCGAACGACCTTCAGCCGCGCCGGGACACCGGCCTTGCGAAAATACTTCTGCGCCAGGACGTCGACAGCCACCTGCGACCAGCTCGAAGGCACCTCGGCCTCGTCGAGCCGAAAGACCACCGTTCCGTCCGGATTGCGAATCTCGCTGCTCGCCAGCCGGAAGGGGATCGCCTCGTAGGGTGATTCACCTGCCTTCGTATAGGCGCGCTGGATCTTCATCGACCGCATTCTCCTCGTCGTCGAATTCCTAGAATGTTCTCGAACCGTTCGTCAAATCAAAAACGGGATCCCGCAAACCGCGCAGGAACGGTATCCCATGACGTAACGGTCAGCGTCGACTGATCCGCTTATCACTCAACGCTTAGTTTAGACCTGTCCGCGGCAAATCTCAATCGGCATATGAAACCGGACCTTTCCAGCCACGAAAGGGCGGCAGGACGCTCCCAAAGTCATCGACATGAGCTTCGGGAGAGCAGGACCCATCGCTGGTTGCCCAACAATCGCTAGATATAGCCACAACAAGAGGAAGGCAAACTAAATATTGATTTGAAGCGAAAAGACTCCCGGTAGGGGTCGAACGCTTGGATGGCGCATCTTGTTGCAATCAATCCGCGCCTGAGTCGAGAGTGATATCAACCTCCCTCAGGTGATCGGTCCCTCGATCGTGCCCGCAGGGCAACATCGAGAGCGCGGGGTGGCAACGACGAGAGAGAACCCCTGTGGATCATTTTGCCGGGTTGTGAATTGCCGCTGGCTACCTGTGGACAAGCGGGGAATGAAGGCAACAGGGGATATCTCGCGCCCACCGGTGGAAAATGATGGCGATCATCAATTCGCTGATGGTGCTCAGCGAAAGTCAATCTTGGCGGTTTTCCCATTTATCCACAGCCTGTTGGCGGATCTCCCGGAGCGCCTGCGACCGTTCGGCCCGGCAGGCGCGTAGTACTGGACGCCCTGGACCCGACGCGGCATAACGGGCGCGACATTGCTGGAACTCGGGAGTGCAATCTTGCTCAAGTGGCTCAAGCTCAATCGTCTCGGCACTCACCTCCTGACGCAGCGCAAGGGCGTGAAGGTCGGTGAGGATGAGTATGGCAACGTCTATTATCGCGAACGCGGCGACGTGGATGACTGGCGCAATGAACGGCGCTGGGTTGTCTATCCCGGGGAAGGCGAGATCGACGCGAGCTCGGTGCCGGCCGGTTGGAACGCCTGGCTGCACAAAAATCGCGAAAAGGCTCCAAGCGAGTTGTCGCCGTTGGTCAAGAGCTGGGAGAAGGAGCATCAACCCAATCAATCGGGGACCGGCAACGCCCACCTGCCGAAGGGGCATGTCAGTCGTGGCGGCCAGAGGGCTCACGCAACCGGCGATTACGAAGCCTGGTCTCCGGAATAGATCATCTTCTCATGGGCATCCGCATCGAAGGCGTCGGGAAATCCGGCGCCTTTTTTGATGCCCGCACGGCGAGCGTGTCAGGGGTGGGAGAGGGATCCGCTGACCTGCGATTGAGTTCCGCTTAGCGGGTTGATCGCGGTATCAGTTGTTATCCCCAGCCTGTGGACAATCGGGAAATCCCCAGATCAGCGGTGTTGCGATCTCAAGGCTGTTACCATCCGGGTCGCGAAAATAGAAGGACCTGCCGCCGCGTGGCCATGCCTGGCGCTGTTCGATCGCGATGCCGTGACGGGTCAGTCGCTGCTCCCATGCGGCAAGCTCGGCTTCGGGAACCTTGAAGCAGGCATGGCCGCTGCCGTCCGTACCGTGCGAAGGAACGCCGCGGCTTTCCCGGGCTGCCGCGCGCTGGAAGACGAGCAGCATTGCCTGGTCGAGCCTGAAGAAGATGAACAACCCTTCCTTGCGACTGTCCACTTCGAGGCCAAGCACGCCGGCATAGAATGTCTCGGCAGCCGCAAGATCGTCGACATAGAGAACGGTCTCGAGAATGCCGCGCAACATGTCAGTCGGTGTTCCGGTAGCGTACCAGCCCCGCTTCGAGGTCGGCCATGAGGTCGGCAGGCTCCTCGAGCCCGATATGCAGGCGCAACAGCGGGCCGGGACCGCTCCACGTCGTGGCCGTGCGGATAGCGGTGGGGTCGGGAGCGGTGACGAGGCTTTCGAAACCACCCCAGCTGGCGCCGATCCCGAAGAGTTCGAGATTGTCGACCATCGCCTCCACCGCTGCGCGGCTTCCCGGCTGCATCACCACGCCGAACAGGCTCGATGCGCCGGTCATGTCGCGCTTCCACAACTCGTGCCCGGGATCGGAGGGCAGGGCAGGATAGAGCACCCTGTCGACTTCGGGGCGCTCGTGCAGCCATCGGGCCACTTCCATCGCGCTGCGCTGCTGGCGTTCGAGGCGGGCCGCCATGCTGCGCATGCCGCGCATCGCCAGAAAGCAGTCCTCCGGAGAGACACTGTCCCCGAAATGCGAGATATGTTCGCGCATGCGTTCATGGACCGCCTCGGTCGTGGTGATGACGCCCATGAGAATATCGCTGTGACCGCCGATATATTTGGTTACGGCCTGGATCGAGATGTCGATGCCCAGATCGAGCGGCTTGAAGAACAGGGGGGTCGCCCAGGTGTTGTCGATGAGTGTCAGGACCCCGTGTTTTTTTGCCACAGCGGCGATGGCCGGCACATCCTGCATTTCGAAGGTGAGGCTGCCGGGCGATTCCAGCAGGATGAGCTTCGTTTCGGGACGGATCAGGTCCTCGATGCCACCGCCGACGGCAGGGTCGTAGTAGGTGGTTTCTATCCCGTAGCGCGCAAGGTCGCGATCGCAGAAACGTCGGGTGGGGAAATAGGCGCTGTCTGTAACGAGAAGGTGGTCGCCGGCACCCAGCAAGGCTGCAAGGGGAAGTGTAATGGCGGCGAGGCCGCTTGAGACGGCAAGCGAGCGGTATCCGTGTTCGAGTTCGGCGATCGCCTCCTCGAACGCGAATTTCGTCTGGGTGCCGTGGGTTCCGTAGGTGAGATCGACATGCGTGCGGGCCTTGCCCTGCGCTTCGAGCGTCGGGAACAGGATGGTCGAGGACCGGAATATCGGGGTGCTGACCATGCCCCCGTAAAGCTCCGGAGAACGGGCGAGGGTTACCAGCTTGGTTTTTTCTTCCAATGAGGACATCCATGGCAGAAGTCAATCAACACTGCTGCGGCGTTAGCATGAACTCATCGCCCCTGCCAGTATTCCGAAGGCGGTTTGATTGATTCTCCTTTTCCACCGGCAAGCGCTTTTACCGCTGTCGGACGCCCGGAATACGTGAGCTGACGCGCCTCTGGTCATCTTGTTATTGGCATATGGGATTTTGCGTGCCATGAATCGCTCAGCATCCGGCGCTGTGGTCAGACGCCGGGCATGACACGGTGTGACGCGTTCAAGTGAACAAGGAGGTCTCCCCAGTGAATATAAGATACATGGCGCTTGCCGGATCCGTCTTTCTCATGGCCGGTCTGGCCACCGGAGCGAAGGCCGGCGAAACCCTTGATGCGGTCAAGGCCAAGGGTTTCCTGCAGTGCGGTGTCTCGTCCGGTCTCGCAGGGTTCTCGTTTACCGGCGCCGATGGTGAATGGGACGGCTTCGACGTCGATTTCTGCCGGGCCATGGCTGCCGGCATCTTTGGCGACAGGAATGCCGCAAAGTTTACTCCCACGACCGGCAAGACCCGTTTCACCGCGCTGGCCTCGGGCGAGATCGACGTACTCGCCCGCAACACGACCTGGACCTTCAGCCGGGACGTCGACCTGAAGTTCGAATTCATCGGCGTCAACTATTATGACGGCCAGGGTTTCATGGTGCCCGAGTCGCTCGGCGTAACCAGCGCCAAGGAACTCGACGGTGCGACCGTCTGCATCCAGACCGGCACGACCACCGAGCTCAATCTCGCGGACTTCTTCCGTGCGAACAACATGAGCTACGAGCCGGTGCCGATCGAGACCAATGCCGAGGCCCAGCAGAAGTACCTGTCGAACGCCTGTGACGTCTACACGACCGATGCGTCGGGTCTCGCCGCGACCCGTGCGACCTTCGAGGACCCCGGCGCGCATATCATCCTGCCGGAGATCATTTCCAAGGAGCCGCTTGGTCCGCTGGTCCGCCATGGCGATCCCGACTGGGGCGATATCGCCCGCTGGACCCTGAATGCGCTCGTCATCGCCGAGGAGCTCGGTATTACCCAGGCCAATGTCAATGAACTGGCCGCATCGGCGGGTGATAATCCCGAAATCAACCGCCTGCTTGGTACCGAAGGCGAATACGGTGCCATGATGGGCCTGTCGAAGGACTGGGCGGTCAACGCCATCGCCGCGGGCGGCAACTATGGCGAGATCTTCGAACGCCACCTTGGTACCTCGACTCCCATCGATCTCGAACGCGGTCTCAACCAGCTCTGGTCGAAGGGCGGTATCCTCTATGCTCCGCCGTTCCGGTGATTCCTGATCTGAAACAATAACAAGAAGAAGGGTGCGCCGGTCGGGGAGGCGGCGTACCCTTGCCGATGGAAAACTCGCGGCGGTGGAAGAGTGGAGACACACCGGCTCCTGACTGCCGCAGGGTTCCTGCCTGCAAGTTCGAACGAAGGGCGGCCCGGCTGATGGCAACGACCACAATGCCCCCCACTGACGGCTTTCGTGTCGGAATGCTCCTGTCCGACACCCGATATCGCGGTATCACGATCCAGATCATCGCGCTTTTCATCGTCATGCTGATGATCGCGTGGCTGGTCGACAACACGATCCGCAACCTTTCGGATCTGGGAAAGGACTTCAGTTTCGCCTTTCTCTGGCAGCCATCCGGCTATGACATCAACCAGCACCTGATCGACTACACATCGCGCTCGACCAATGCCCGGGCGGCCCTGGTCGGTATCCTCAACACGCTGCTGGTGGCGGTGATGGGCTGCGTGACGGCCACGGTCATCGGCGTATTCGCCGGTGTCCTTCGGTTGTCCAGGAACTGGCTCGTCGCGAAGCTGATGACCGTCTATATCGAGACCTTCCGCAACGTGCCGGTGCTGATCTGGATCCTGATCATCTCCGCTGCCGTGAACGAATTCCTGCCGAGCCCCCGCGACTTCCGCCTCAATGCCGAAGGTGTCGCCAACGCCGCGCCCTACCTGAACGGTGCACTGGTGATGACCAATCGTGGTTTTTACACCGCTGCTCCGGTGTTTCATGACGGGTCAGGCGTTGTCGTCATCGGCCTGCTCGCCGCCATCGCGCTTGCCATCCTGTTCGGCACCTGGGCGCGCAAGCGCCAGGAGGCCACTGGGGAGATCCTGCCCTCGGGCTGGATCCGGCTGGGCATCATCGTCGGTATCCCGCTGGTGTTGTACTTCATCATGGGCATGCCCATCGGTGTCGAATATCCCGAGCTCAAGGGCTTCAATTTCCAGGGTGGCATCTACGCCCGGGATTCGCTCATCGCCCTGTGGCTGGCGCTTTCGATCTATACCGGTGCGTTCATCGCCGAGAATGTCCGGGCCGGCATCCTTGCCGTGAGCAAGGGACAGACCGAGGCGGCCTCCGCACTGGGGCTGCGGCCGGGAAGGATCATGCGGCTGGTGGTCCTGCCGCAGGCGCTCCGTATCATCATCCCGCCGCTCATCTCGCAGTACCTGAACCTGACCAAGAACTCGTCGCTGGCGATTGCCGTCGGCTACATGGATGCCACCGGCACCTTGGGCGGCATCACGCTGAACCAGACCGGCCGCGAGATGGAGTGCATCCTGCTGCTGATGACCTTCTACCTGATCACCTCGCTCACCATCTCGATGGCAATGAACTGGTACAATTCCCGCGTGAAGCTGAAGGAGCGCTGAGATGCCCGATCGCACCATCGCCTTCGTCGCCCGGGAGACGATCCCGCCTTCGCCGCCACCGTCATCCTCCACGGGCGCCGTCGGATGGCTGCGGGAGAACCTGTTCTCAAGCTGGTTCAATGCCGTTTTGACGGTCGTAGCGCTGTATATCATCTACAACGTTCTGGCCGCCGTCATTCCCTGGCTGTTCCTCGATTCGGTGTGGAATGCCTCTTCGCTGGCACAGTGCCGGGAGATTTCCGGCGACGGCGCCTGCCTTGCGGTGATCCACGAACGCTTCCACCAGTTCATCTACGGCTTCTATCCGGCCGAACAGCGCTGGCGGCCGAATCTCGCCTTCCTGCTGTTGCTGGTCGCAGTGGCTCCTGTCCTGTTCGACCGACTGCCGCGGAGCATGCTCTGGTTCTCGGCCATCTATCCCGTCATCGCCTTCCTGCTGATCTGGGGTGGATTCTTCGGTCTGCGGGCGGTTTCCTCCGACCAGCTCGGCGGCTTCCTGCTGACCCTGATCATCGGTGTCACCGGCATCGCCGCCTCGCTGCCGCTGGGCATCATGCTGGCTCTTGGCCGCCAGTCGGACATGTTCTTGATCCGCACCCTTTCGGTGGCCTTCATCGAGTTCATCCGCGGCGTGCCGCTGATCACCCTGCTGTTCGTCGCCTCCACGCTGCTCAATTACTTCCTGCCGCCCGGGACCACCTTCGACATCATCCTGCGCGTGCTCATCATGGTCACCCTGTTCGCCTCGGCCTACATGGCCGAAGTCATTCGAGGCGGGCTCGCAGCCCTGCCGAAGGGACAGTACGAGGCAGCCGATGCGCTGGGGCTCGACTACTGGAAATCGATGCGGCTGATCATCCTGCCGCAGGCACTCAAGATTGCCATTCCGGGTATCGTCAACACCTTCATCGGCCTTTTCAAGGATACCACTCTGGTATCGGTGATCGGCCTGCTCGACCCGCTCGGCATCATCTCGCCGATCCGCGCGGACCAGAGCTGGAACGGCATCGTCTGGGAGCTCTACGGCTTCGTTGCGCTGTTCTTCTTCATCTGCTGCTTTTCCATGTCCCGCTATTCCATGTACCTGGAGCGCAAGCTCCAGACCGGCCACCGCTGAGGGAGAGCCTTCATGAACGAACACGTCCAGACCAACGGCGCCGACCAGGCGGTCGACCGTTCCCGCATGCAGGTCTCCGATGAGGTCGCCATCGAGATCAAGGGCATGAACAAGTGGTATGGCGACTTCCACGTGCTGCGTGACATCAACCTCACCGTCATGCGAGGCGAGCGGATCGTCATCTGCGGCCCGTCCGGTTCTGGCAAGTCGACGCTGATCCGTTGCATCAACCGCCTCGAGGAACACCAGGCGGGCACCATCACCGTCGACGGCACCACGCTCTCCTCCGACCTCAAGAACATCGACAAGATCCGTTCGGAAGTCGGCATGGTCTTCCAGCACTTCAACCTGTTCCCGCATCTCACCATCCTCGAGAACTGCACGCTGGCGCCGATCTGGGTGCGCAAGACGCCCAGGAAGGAAGCCGAGGAGACGGCGATGCACTTCCTCTCCAAGGTCAAGATTCCCGAACAGGCCAACAAATATCCGGGCCAGCTCTCCGGCGGCCAGCAGCAGCGCGTCGCCATCGCCCGAAGCCTGTGCATGAAGCCGCGCATCATGCTGTTCGACGAGCCTACGTCCGCCCTCGATCCGGAGATGATCAAGGAGGTGCTCGACACCATGATCAGCCTTGCCGAGGAGGGCATGACCATGCTCTGCGTCACCCATGAGATGGGCTTCGCCCGCAAGGTCGCCAACCGCGTCATCTTCATGGACCAGGGCCAGATCGTCGAACAGAATGAACCTGAAGAGTTCTTCCTCAATCCGCAGAATGAGAGAACAAAACTGTTCTTGAGCCAGATCCTGCAGCATTGATTTTTTTTGCGAGTCGGCCGTTTGCCTTGGAATGCAGGACCAGGGCGACCGGGCCATTTTCCCGTGTTCTTTGGCTGAATCGTTAGCTGATGCCCGTTTCATGTTCTTCGGGAGACCGGAAGATCAGTTGACAGGGCACGAAGAATTCAAATGACTGTTGTCGATGGCGAAGACGAGGCGACGCTCGTCAAGTTGCGTCTTGGGCGCTTGCCCGCATTGTCGGGGCGAAGGCATGGAGCCACGGTCGACTCTCGACGGCAAACGCGAACACGGCAAAAAGAAAGCCCGCGCAAAGACGCGGGCTTTCCCCGAGATCGCTTGACGATCCCCGTGGCCCCATTCGCGGGTTCGCGGGGGCGTGCCTCCCAAGCCTACTCGGCTGCGCAGCTTTCCGCGCAGGAGCAGGTTACCACATTCACCTCATGGGGCAATCTGTCGCTTTCAGTTGAAATATTAAACTTTCGGCGTTGAACAATTCGGTACGGTTTCATCTGGTGCGGGGACGCCATCGTGCCTGTGCATCGATCCGCACCCGGGTCACGCCGTTCTTCTCGTATCCGAGCTTGCGGGCCGCTGCGGCACTCAGGTCGATGATGCGGCGTGGAACAAAGGGACCACGATCATTCACGCGAACACGGACCTTGCGGCCATTGGCAAGATTGGTGACCGTGACGATGGTGCCGAATGGCAGGACCGGATGGGCTGCGGTCAATCGGGAGGGGTCGAAGATCTCACCGCTGGCCGTGGGCTGGCCTTCGAACTCGCTGCCGTACCAAGAAGCGCTGCCGCTTTCGACATGACGGGCAACGGGAACCGGGATCTCGCCCGCCATTGCACCGGCGGGCGAGATCAGATGCAAGAGGCCGGCTGCGACCAGCAATGATCGGGCGAGAGGTGTCGTACTGCTCGATGTCAAATTCCTGCTTCTCCGCTCTGTGGACGTATGCCTGCGCGCGGACAAGCCGTGCACCTGACGGAATCGACCATGGCGGAAAAGAGGTTAAGATTTCATGGGCATGACATGAAATTACCGGATTTGCGGCTGTTCAACAGACGGTGATGTCCGGCTGGGGCGGGCTACCAGGCGATCGGCGTTCCATCATAGTTGAAGAATGCCCCGTTGCTCCCGGAATCGAGACCGAGGATCAGCGTCTTGATGCCGTCGGCACTCTCGTCGACACTGATGGCGGCAGCGGGGCCGCCCATGTCGGTCCGGACCCAGCCCGGATGAACCATGGTGCAGATCATCCCCTTGTCGGCAAGGTCAAAGGAAAGGGAACGCATCACAGCGTTAACCGCTGCCTTGGACGAACGATAGACCATCTCGCCGCCGCTGGTGTTTTCGCCCATGCTGCCCATCCGGCTCGAAATGGTGACGATCTTCTTGTGTCGACCGGCTTCGAGATGGGGCAGGAAGGCCCGTACGACCCGTGCCGGCCCGAGAACGTTCACATCGAGCACCTCTCGCCAGACGGCTTCATCCATATGATCGAGACCGGTGCCACGATCGCCGAAAATGCCGGCATTGTTGACCAGAACGTCGATGGGCCTGTCCTTGAGCTGTCGGGCCGCGGCACTGACCGACGCATTGTCGCCGACATCCATGGTGACGGATTCCGTCGCGTAGATCGTGGGACCATGGCGCGAGGCCGCCAGCACATCGTAGCCCTCTCGCACGAAAAGCTCGGCAAGCTTGCGGCCGATACCACGTCCGGTACCGGTGATCAGAATGGTGGGCATGAGGGGGCTCCGAAACAGGAATGGGACACAGGCAGGTTTCATCCGCGTGGTAGCAGACCCGCCGCATCAAGCGAAGGCCCCGAAGGCATGAAAATCAACAGTCGTGTAAGATAGCGGCAGCCTCGCGGAATTCGCGCAGGCTCGGTCATCGCCGACAGGATACGGTCAGTGCAGTTTCCGACAGCCCCGCGCATCCAGATGTGCCCATAGCACATCGGCTCCATCCCGTTCCACCCGGACCGCCCAGGTAACCAGGTGAGTTGCCAGCGCCTCGATCAGGCCGGCTGTTTCCACGTCATCGACGCCCATCGCTGCCAGACTCGTACCGAAGGACTGCGAGGCCACCGGTATGTCGATGGCGAGCCCGATGCTGCCCGACAACCCGTCGGTATCCGTCAGCACTCCGATCCGGCACAACTCACGGCCATTGACCCGTACCGCCGCGGGCGGCTGGGTCACGGTCAGCTCGACATCATCGGGCAGGATGGCAGCGACGGTATCGCCAAGCGCCGCCAGCATCAGATCGGTGGCAGCCCGGACATCCTCGCCCGGCTGCAGATGGACCATGAACACGCAATCGAGCCGCAGGGCGCTTTCGCGCCACACGACCAGTCCATCCGCCATCTCGCCATGGCCCATGATCTGGGTGGCAACGATGGTCTTCGGATTCTCCGATCCCGGAAGGATGACGAGCTCGAAGCCGGAGGGCAGGTTCGGATGGCGCATCACGATTTTGGCAATTCCGTATCCCCGGCGGAAGTCATGAAGATCGAGGCATTGGATAACGGGCAGCTTTCCGTTGCTGGCACACGGTGTCGACTACCACAGTTGTCGGGCTTTTCCTATGCTTCGGGCCCCTCCTTGTTCAACTTGAGATCTTCCCAGCGCCGTCCGGCAGCGAGGATGCAGCCTTCGCCTTGCGGCGAGATCGACAGGATTGTCCAGCTGTCCTTGTCCTTCGAGGCAAAGACCTGCAGGATATTGCCGTTCGATTGCATGCCCAGGGAGATGGGGGCCTCTTCGTAACGACTGTCGAGCTGGCGGGCGATCTCCTTGTAATCGTGGCAGGAAACACGCGGCGGTACTGACAGGACCTGGGCTTGCGGCGCCGATCCTCCGGCGACGATGCCCGCGAGTGTCAGCGCGCAGAGCTTGCCACCCATGACCGGTACTCCATTCTTGCGGGCGTGGCCGCAGCGGCACGCCTTGATCGGATTGGAACAAAACGAGGTTAACAAAGCGTTAGCCCGGCATCTTTTTTAACGAGATTGCTACGGGTTTTCATGTCGAATTGAATGGATCCCAGGGAGGAGCTGACGATGAATGACCATGAACTGCTGTCCGCCAATGCCCGCGACCTGCACGACTTGTACCGGTCGCGGAGCCTGTCGCCGGTCGATGTCGCCCGGGCTTGCCTCGAAGCCGCCCATCGCCATCAGGAACGGTTCTGTGCCTTCAGCCTGATCGATGACGAATGCGCTCTCGCTGCAGCCCGTGCCTCGCAGGAGCGCTTTGCCCGGAAAGAACCGCTCGGACCGCTGGACGGCATCCCCGGCACGATCAAGGACCTTGTCCTGGCCGAGGGATGGCCCACCCGACGCGGCAGCCATACGACCGGCGATCCGGCGCCGGAGACGAGGGATGCGCCCGTCGTGCGGGCGCTGCGTGCCACAGGCATGGTCTTTCTCGGAAAGACGACCACTCCCGAGTTCGGATGGAAGGCACTCACTGACAATCCCCTTGGCGAGATCGCTCGCAACCCGTGGAACGAACGCATGACCGCCGGCGGCAGCAGCGGCGGGGCGGCCATTGCCGCAGCCCTCGGCATGGGGGTGATGCATATCGGCACGGATGGCGGCGGTTCGATCCGCATCCCGGCCGGACTGACCGGCACGGTCGGCCTCAAGCCGACCTTCGGGCGGGTTCCCGCCTATCCGCCAAGCCCGTACGGCACCGTCTCCCATGTCGGCCCGATGACCCGAAGCGTGGTCGATACGGCCCTGATGCTCGATGCCATGAGCGTGGCCGACCTCGACGACTGGTACGCGGTCCCGGCACCGGCGATGCGGTTCGCAGATGCCCTCGATGCGCGGAGTCGCGAAGGCGGTTTCGCCGGAATGCGCATTGCGGTGAGTCCGGATCTGGGATTTATCGATGTTCACCCCGATGTTCTTGACCTGTTCGAACAGGCGGTAAGCGTGTTCGCACGCCTGGGTGCGCGAATCGAACGGGTTACACCGCCCCTTGGCCAACCGTTCCGGCTGTTCACCGATCACTGGTATACCGGCGCCGCCAATCTTCTGGAGACAATCCCCGAAGGTCTGCAAGATCGCATCGATCCCGGGCTTCGCGAAATCGCTTCGAAAGGACGCGAATTGTCCAGTACCCGGCAACGCCATGCGCAGCTCGAACGTGCCCGGCTCGGTACTGCCATGCAGCAGTTCTTCGCCGATCATGACCTGTTGCTGACCCCGAGTGTTGCCATCCCCGCCTTTGAGGCCGGGCATGAGGTGCCGCCCGGCAGTGGACTCGAACGGTGGATCGAATGGGCCGGCTTCAGTTATCCCTTCAATCTCACACAGCAGCCGGCGATGAGCGTGCCGGCAGGACTGACGGCGCAGGGCCTGCCCGCGGGCCTGCAGATCGTCGGTGCGAAATTCGACGAGGGGAAGGTGCTGGCTGCCGCTGCAGCGTTCGAGGCTGCCCGTCCATGGCCGCGCTTGGCTCCGCCTGCAACGATGCCATGAGCTGAGCTTCGGGGGTCGCCAACTCGCGCCGGTCAGCCGGCATCCGGCGGGTCGATGGGAAGGGCCGTATCGTACTTGATCTCGCGCAGGGTGAAGCTCGATTTCACATGCTGTATGCCGGGGATGCGGAAGATATGGTCGTTCAGCAGGCGATCGTAGTCGCGGACGCTCTTGACGTGGATCTTGAGAAGAAAGTCCGCATCCCCGGTAAGCGCATAGCATTCGAGAACTTCGGGCAGCTTTTTCACGATCTCCTCGAAATCCGTATACATTTCGCGATTGTGCTTCTCGATGGTCACCTGTGCGAAGACACATTCGCCGACACCCACGGCATCCGGTTCCAGCAAGGCTGCGTAACGGCGGATGACGCCACCTTCCTCCATCTCCTTGACCCGGCGCCAGACCGGCGACGCCGAGGCTCCCACCCGTTCGGCCAGTTCCTGGTTGGTCAGGCGGCCGTCTTTCTGCAATTCGATGAGGATTTTGCGGCGCAAGACATCATCAAGCAGATCGACCATGGCGAAAAATTCCCGGTGTGAACGCTTCAGGACAGGAAAATCCTTTCCCTGCATCCAAACGTCAAGTCCGACATAGGCAACTCATTTCCACCTCCCCGCCTTAAGATCGCTACCAACGTTGAAAGCATTTGACTGATCAGGAGCCGGTTTCATGCTCGCCACCGGATTTGCCGTTGATGAAGACTATCGCCTTGACGATGCGCTCACACGCGAGCGCGGTGCCGTATTCCTGTCCGGCACCCAGGCGTTTGCCCGCCTTGCCCTCATGCAGCGCCATCTCGACGCTGCCAACGGCCTGAACACGGCGGGATTCATCACGGGATATCGAGGATCGCCGGTGGCTGGAGTCGACCTTGCGCTCTGGCGCGCGAAGGCCCTTCTGGATCGTGCGCAGATTCGTTTCCAGCCCGGTCTCAACGAGGCACTTGCCGCAACCTCGGTCCTTGGTTCGCAGCAGGTCGAGGCCGAGGGCAGTGCCCTGCACGACGGCGTATTCGCCTTCTGGTACGGCAAGGGACCCGGTATCGACTGGGCGGGCGATGCGATCAAGCATGGCAATGCCTATGGCAGCTCGCCGCATGGCGGCGTGCTGGTCATTGCCGGCGACGACCATGGTGCAGTCTCATCGACCATGGCGCATCAGAGCGATCAAGTCCTCCAGTCGTGGTATCTGCCGGTACTACACCCGGCCACCATTGCTGAATATCTCGAACTGGGGCTCTATGGCATCGCACTATCGCGCTACAGTGGCGCCTGGGTCGGCATGAAGGCCATCAGCGAGACGGTGGAGGGGGCGTCGAGCCTCGTCATTCCGGCGGCCCTGCCGCATTTCCATCGACCCGGCGATCATGCCGTACCGCCCGGTGGATTGAGTTTCCGCTGGAACGATCCGCCGAGCGTTGCCCTTGAGGCCCGCCTGCAGGCGAAGATCGCGGCCGCCGAAGCCTTTGCCCGTGCCAACCCCGTGGACCGCCGGATTACCGATCCCGATCATCCGCGCCTGGGCATCGTCACCGTCGGCAAAGCCCATCTGGACGTGATGGAAGCGTTCCGGATGCTGGGCTTTGCCGGGCCCGGCGACATCGAAGCGCTGGGCGTGCGCATCTACAAGATCGCCCAGACCTGGCCGATCGAGCGTGAGGGACTGCTGGCCGCCACCGGGGGGCTGGAGACGTTGCTGGTGGTCGAGGAAAAACGTCCCTTCGTCGAGGAGCAGATCAAGAGCCTGCTGTATGGCATGGATGCAAGCCGTCGCCCGGCCGTGTTCGGCAAGACCGACGATCGTGGCGCACCGATGCTGCCGGCATTCGGCGAACTGCGTCCGACCATGCTCATGAAGCCGATCGCGGAGCGGCTCGAACATCTCTATCCGAACCTCGAACTGGCGCCGACACTGGATCGCTACGCGTTTGAACCGGCGCCCCGGCCGGAACTGCGGCGGGTGCCGCATTTCTGCTCGGGCTGTCCGCACAACAGCTCCACCGTGCTGCCGGAGGGGGCGAAGGCCTTCGGTGGCATCGGCTGCCACATCATGGCTACCTGGATGGGGCGGTCGACCCGCGGGGTGACCCAGATGGGCGGCGAGGGAAGCAACTGGATCGGCCTTTCCCCATTCGTGGAACGTGAGCACATGTTCCAGAATCTCGGTGACGGGACCTTCTACCATTCGGGATCGCTCGGGATTCGTGCTGCTGTGGCAGCGAAGTCGCGCATCACGTTCAAGATCCTGTTCAATGACGCAGTGGCCATGACGGGCGGCCAGCCGCATGATGGCCCGCTCGATCCCGCAAGGATCACCCGGCAGGTGCATGAGGAAGGTGTGCGCCGGATCGCCGTCGTCAGCGACGACCCGACCCGGTATCCGGCCAACACCGACTGGGCACCGGGCGTGAAAATATTTCACCGCGACATGCTGGAAAAGGTGCAGGAGGACCTCGCTGCCCATGACGGCGTGTCGGTGCTGGTCTACGACCAGACCTGTGCGGCCGAGAAGCGCCGCCGCCGCAAGAAGGGGCTCCATCCCGACCCCGCACGCCGTGCGGTCATCAATACGCTGGTTTGCGAGGCCTGTGGCGATTGTTCGAAGAAATCGAACTGTCTCTCAGTTCAGCCGGTGAGAACCGAGTTCGGCATCAAGCGGCAGATCGACCAGTCGTCATGCAACAAGGACTATTCCTGTCAGGACGGTTTCTGCCCGAGCTTTGTCACCGTCGAAGGTGGACAATTGCGCAAGGGGGCCGGTCTCGAAGGCAGGGAGATCGACGGCAAGCTCGCATCCATCCCGCATCCCCGCCTTCCGGCCATCGAGCAGACCTACGAGATCCTGGTCACCGGCATCGGCGGTACGGGTGTGCTCACCGTCGGTGCGGTGATCGGCATGGCAGCCCATCTGGAGAGTCGTCCGGCCAGCGTGCTCGACTTTACCGGCCTTGCGCAGAAGGGCGGAGCGGTCCTGAGCCATGTGCGTATTGCCAGCTCGCGGGAATATCTCAATCAGTCGCGTATCGAGCCGCGCCAGGCCCACGCCATGATCGCCTGTGATCTGGTTGTGGCCGCCGACCGAAGTGCCCTCGAAACCCTGCGTGAAGGTCGTACCAGGATTGCAGCCAACGTCCATGTCACGGCAACGGCCGGCATCATCCGCGACCCGGCCTACGACATCCACACGGAGCGGCTGATTGCGCGCATCGAGAAGCGGGCCGGGGCCCGGTCGCTGAGCACCATCGACGCCCACAGGCTCGCCCTTGCCGTCACGGGCGACGCAATTGGCGCCAACATGCTCCTGCTCGGCTTTGCCTGGCAGAAGCAACTCCTGCCCTTCACCCTTCGCGCGATGGAGCGTGCCATCGAGCTCAATGGCGTGGCCGTGGCGGCCAATCTGCGGGCCTTCGCCTTCGGCCGTCTGGCGGCCCACGATCCGGCCTGGCTGGAGAACATGCTCGATGACGACGAAGTGGAGCCGCAGACGCTGGATGAGTTGGTCGCACATCGCGCTTCTCATCTCGAAGCCTATCAGAATCGTGCCTATGCCCGGAGGTATCGCGATTTCGTATCGACGATGGCGGAACATGATACCGAGCTGGGTATGACCGTCGCCCGGCAGCTTTTCCGCCTCATGGCCTACAAGGACGAGTACGAGGTGGCCCGGCTGTTCACCGATGGCCGCTTCAAGGCCGAGATCGACAGCGCTTTCGAGGGAGATTTCAGACTGCGCTATCACATGGCGCCTCCTGCGTTGTCCTTCCTGCGGAATGCCCGTGGCGAACCGCGCAAGCTGGCGCCGGGATCGTGGATGACCTTGCCCCTGCGCGTTCTCGCTGCGCTGAAAGGGCTGCGGGGAACCGTGCTCGATCCGTTCGGCATGAACGTCGAGCGCAGGAAGGAGCGCCAGCTCATCGAGACCTATTGCACTGATCTGGAGAGGTTGGTCGCCGCCGGCGATATCGGGCGTGCCCGCAGTCTTGCGGCCCTGCCTGACGTCATTCGCGGCTTCGGTCACATCAAGATGGCCAATATCGTGCTGTACGAGCAACGCAGGGCGCGGCTGCTGGCGCCGCCCGAGAGGGTCGGTCCCGAGCCGCTGGCGGTGGCTGCCGAATAGGGACCTTCAACCCTCTTTGCCTGTCTCCTTTCCTTGCCTATGCTCCGGCTGTGCCGGTCGCGATGGGATGGCCGGAGTTTGTCCAGGGGAGGAACGACATGCTCATCGGTATCAATCCACTATTGACCGGCGATGTGCTGGGAATGTTGCGCGACATGGGGCACGGTGACACCCTCTGCGTCGTCGATGCCAACTTCCCGGGGCGCGAAACGGCACGACGGGCGAATGTCCCCTGGGCGCACATGGATTGCGACCTGCCGACGGCGATGCGCGCCATCCTGTCGGTGTTCCCGCTCGACAGCTATGTCGATGAACCCGTGCACCGCATGGAAGATGGCGGCAACCCCAAGGAACTCAATGCCGCCCATCGCGACGTCAAGGCGGCGATGGACGATGTCGCGGGCCCGCAATGGAAGCTCGGCGGCATCGAGCGTTTCGCGTTCTACAGGGAATCGCTGAACTGCTCGATGGTGATCTCCACCCAGGAGCGTCGCGGCTATGCCTGTTTCATCCTCAAGAAGGGGATCCTGACGCCCCAGGGCGAAGTCGGCTGAACGATTCGGTTCGCCCCGTCAGGTGAAGGTCCGCGTCATAGCTGAACTTGAGTTCGAGCAGACGCGGATCGGAGCCGATGACATGCGGCAGGATGGTCCGGTCGGTTTTCGGCATCGCAATGTCGTCGATTTCGCTGACGGCCCACCAGCGTAACGGGCCTTCGCGCTCGTCACTGGTGACCGCACCGCTGACATCATGAGCGAGATAGGCAAAGACCAACCAGTCGAAGTCCGCCCGTGGCGCCGTTTCGCGAAAGACGGCGCGCAACGAGACGCTGCCGGCGACGAGGCCGGTTTCCTCGCGCAGTTCACGAACGGCACATTCGTACGGCGCCTCGTGCTCGTCCACCTTGCCGCCAGGTGCCACCCAGCGTCCGACAAAGGGCGGTTTCACGCGCCTTTGCAACAATACGCAGTCATCGCGGACAACGAATACGAGGGTTCCGAGTACTGGCATGTCCATCCTTCCCGAGATCCGCCGCTGCGAGGCATCGGCGATCAACGCGTCTTGATACGCAACTCGACGAGTACGGCCTTGTGATCCGATCCCGGCATGTTGACCACCTCGCGCGAGACGATTTCCACCTCATTGCTGGTCAGGACCTGGTCGATGGGCAGTCTCAGCGGCCATGGCAGTGCTGACGGCCATGTACCCTGAATGCCCCGGTGGGCGGTCAGCCTCGAATTCCGTTCGATTTCGTGCACCACGCGGCCCCATGGAACCGCGTTGAAGTCGCCCACCAGGACCGTCGGGCCATCCACGCCGGCGGCGAGGTCGGTGATCAGCTGGGCATGCCGTTCCTGATGATAGACCTGCCCGATGGGAATGGGACGGGTCATGTGGGCACCTATGACGGCAAGCGGGCCCTGAGGGGTATCCACGTCTGCCAGAACGGCCCGGCTGCGCAACCAGCGATCCGCCGGAGTGCTGGTGGCCGATACGGGGAAGCGGGAGAGAATGACGACATCGCAACCGCTCAGATTGAAACAGTCGGCCTGTGCCGGATAGGATGCAATCAATGCCGCGGCATCCTTTCTCCAGTCCCGGAGAAATTCCGCGAGGACGAGAATATCCGGATTCATGCGTTCGATGGTGCTGATCGCCGCCGCCCGGCTGGTATTGTCCGCCCAAAGATTGCTGAACAGGAGACGGATGGTGGGGACATGAGCCTCGGCGGAGGAGGATGGAACCAGCGCCGGTTGGATGTGGAATATCTGGACCAGCAGGCAGAGGCCGTAGATCGTCGTCGACGGCCAGCGATGACGCAATAGCATGATGGCGGCGGAGATGGCGGTCAGGGCCGCCGCCTGCAGTAGGAACTGGGTCAGGAGATCCGCCCGCGAACTCAGATCCGAGGCAAAGGGAATGATCGCCATCGCGCCGGCAAGGGCAAGCCCGATCGCATTGAGCAGATGTCCAGGACGGAACCCTCGCAAAAGGCGCATCAGCCGCGCGGCTCCACGGTGTGCAGCAGGCGGATTGTACCATTTGCCCAGGAGACACCGCCCGCATCCTCGATGGCCTTGATGCCATCGATACGGACGAGCGCCATGCCGTAGCCGTCGCATGAGCTTCGCATCTCGGCAACCTCCTTGCCATCGAGTTCGAGCAAGGTCCCACAGGCGGGAGACTCGCCGTCGATGATGACAGGCAGGAGCCGACGCTTGGCCAGGCCACGATGTTTCATGCGGGCGGTGAGTTCCTGTCCCACATAGCAGCCCTTGGTGAATGAAACGCCATTCAACCGTTCGAAATCCGCCTCGGCGAGGGTGGACCGTTCGCGCACGAGATCCCTTGCACCATCAGGGATGCCGAGTTTCAGGCGATGAAGGTCGTAGAGGGCAGGATCGTCGAGGGAGGGAGGAAGCATGGCCTCGCTGCCGACGAGGCGAAGGCCGAGGCCGGGATCGCGCGGATCCGCGAAGGCCATGAAGCCTTCGGGCATGGATTCACGTCGTTCGGGAAACATCGCGAGCACGCAACTCCGCGTTTCCTCGTCGATGTCGACCTTGGCGCGCAACCTGTACATCGTCAATCTTCGGACCAGATCCTGCCGGCCCTCCGCCGCCACATCGACCAGAATGACGCCACCATCCTGCTCATAGAGGATGAAGTCATGCAAAAACTTGCCTTGCGGCGTCAGCAGTGCCGCGTAAAGTGGGCATGCGGGCTGCAGGGCACCCACATCGTTGCTGACGATACCCTGCAGGAACGCCCTTGCGTCCTTTCCGGAGATGCGCAACAGGGCACGATCTGCGAGGTGGACGAGATGCTCTTTCGCCATTCCCTTGCCGTTCTTCACTTTTGAACGTTCGTGGCATGACGTGGGGCCTCGTGGGGCCGGGCACAAGAGGGGAAGGGCCATTGCGTCGCAGATGCCCGGGTTTTACCCGACAATGAAAACTCACAATTGAGATACTGCATGAACAACCTCGACTACGGTCTGATCGGCAACTGCACGATCAACGCCCTCATTGACCGCGATGCCAACATCGTCTGGAGCTGCTTTCCCCGTTTCGATGGCGATCCGGTGTTCAGTCGCCTGCTCGATAATGACACCGAACGCGGCTATTTCGGCATCGAGATGGAGGGCACCGTCGAAAGGGAGCAGTCCTATATACGCAACACGGCGATTTTGCGCACCGTGTTTCGCAACGACCGTGGTTCCGGCATCGAGATTGTCGATTTCTGCCCGCGTTTCGAGCAGTTCGACCGCATGTTCCGGCCGACCATGATCGTGCGGATGGTCTGTCCGCTGGGCGAGGCGCCGCGCATCCGTGTCCGCCTGGCTCCGCATTTCAACTACGGTGGCACGAAGCCGGGTGTCACGCGCGGCAGCAACCACCTGCGCTTTGTCGACGATACACAGTCCTTGCGCCTGACTACCGACGCGCCACTGACCTACATCACCGATGGCGATGCCTTCCGACTCGACAGCCCGATTGTGCTGATGCTGGGACCCGACGAGAGCCTGAGGGGCGCCTTGCGCGACACAGCCCGCGAATTTCTCGAAAAGACAACGGCCTACTGGCAGCATCTGTCGGGCCGCCTGCACGTGCCGTTCGAATGGCAGGAGGCCGTGATCCGCTCGGCGATCACACTCAAGCTGTGCAGCTTCGAGGAAACCGGCGCGATCATCGCCTCGCCGACGACCTCGATGCCGGAAGCCGATAACGAAGGCCGGAACTGGGATTACCGCTATTGCTGGATCCGCGACGCCTTCTTCGTCGTGCGCATTCTCAATCGCCTCGGTTATATCGAGACGATGGATGATTACCTTCGCTACATTGAGAATATCGTCTCGGGTAGCAGGGATGGCTTCATGCAACCGGTGTTCGGGATCGCGGCCGAACGCGAGCTGGTCGAGCGCACGATCGAGACCCTTGCGGGCTTTCGTGGCAACAAGCCTGTCCGGGTCGGGAACCAGGCTTATGAACACCTGCAGCATGATGGCTACGGCTCGGTCATCCTTGCGGCGACACAGGCGTTTTTCGATCAGCGCATTCGCCAGCCCGCCGGCATTTCCACCTTCGAAAGGCTGGAAATCCTGGGTGAGAAGGCCTGGGAGTACCACAACCAGCCGGATGCCGGATTATGGGAATTCCGTACCAAGGCATTCGTTCACACACACTCGTCATTCATGTGCTGGGCTGCATGCGACCGGCTCGCGCGTATCGCCGCCCGTCTGGAACTGAATGAACGCAGGGCCTTCTGGCGGGGACGTGCGGACCACATCAAGGCCCTGATCGAAAGGGAGGCATGGAACGAGAAGCTCGGCAGCTTCACGGCCAGCTTCGGCGGCGACGACCTCGATGCCAGCCTCCTGCTGATGGAAGAAGTCGGCTTCATCAAGGCCGATGATCCGCGCTACATCGGTACGGTGGAGGCGGTTGCGCGCGAACTGCGCGATGGTCCCTACCTGCACCGCTACAAGGCCCCGGACGATTTCGGAGCGCCGGAAAACGCATTCCTCATCTGCAGTTTCTGGCTGGTCGAAGCGTTTGCCGCCATCGGTCGTCATCAGGAGGCGCGCGAATTGTTCGAAGAACTGCTATCCTGTCGCAATCATCTTGGCCTGCTGGCCGAGCATGTAAACCGGGATACCAAGCAATTGTGGGGCAATTTCCCGCAGACCTATAGTCATGTCGGCCTGATTTCCTGTGCCATGCGATTGAGCAAGTCCTGGAACCAGGTGGTCTGAAGCCCTACACTCTTCATCCCCAAGTTCAAGAGGAAGATACGCTGTCCCGTCTCGTCGTTGTGTCCAATCGCGTTACCCCCATCACCTCGCGCCAAGTCAGTTCGGCCGGCGGTCTGGCGGTAGGTGTGCATGCCGCCCTCAAGGACACCGGAGGTCTGTGGTTTGGCTGGAGCGGCGAGACGGGCGAGAATCCGCGTGAAGAACCGAAGGTCTTTCGTACCGGCAAGGTCACTTATGGCCTTGTCGACCTGAATACCGATGATTTCGAAGCCTATTACAGCGGTTTTTCCAATCGAACGCTGTGGCCGCTGTTTCACTACCGACTCGATCTCGCCAGTTTCGAGCATCAATGGTATTCGTCCTATCGAAAGGTCAACCAGCGCTTTGCCGAGGCCCTGTTCCCGCTTCTGCGTCACGATGACGTCATCTGGATCCACGACTACCAGTTGATACCGATGGCCACTGAGCTACGCCGTCTGGGCGTGACGACAAGGATTGGCTTCTTTCTGCATATTCCCTTTCCCACGCCGGAAATATACCTGACACTACCGTGGCATCGCCAGTTGTCCGCTGATATGGCCAATTACGACCTGATCGGGTTCCAGACTGGCACGGACCAGCGCGAATTCAGCCACTACATTGAACACGAGCTCAATGGTACGGTGAAGCGCGGCACATCCGTCGAGGCACTGGGGAGACAGTTCACGATTGGCACCTATCCCATCGGCATCGATGTCGACGATGTCATGGCCATGTCACGGTCGGCCGAAGCCCGCAAGCATGCCGACAGGGTCCGCGCAACGCTGCCCGGCGACCGCAAGCTGATGATCGGTGTGGATCGCCTCGACTACACCAAGGGGCTGATCGAGCGCCTGCGAGCCTATGAAATGCTGTTGCAGGATTATCCGGCCCTGCGCCGTCAGATGGTGCTCATGCAGATTTCTGCCCCCTCGCGAGAGGATGTGCCGGAATATACCGAGATCCGCCAGCAGGTCGAACTGATGAGCGGCCATATCAACGGCACCTACAGCGAGTCAGACTGGGTACCGCTCCGTTACATCAACCGCAGCCATACCCGCCGCGTGCTGACAGGCTTTTTCCGCATCAGTCGGGTCTGCCTCGTCACTCCCTTGCGCGATGGCATGAATCTCGTTGCGGAAGAATATGTCGCCTCGCAGGATCCCGACGATCCGGGTGTGCTGGTGCTCTCGCGTTTCGCCGGTTGCGCGCGCATTCTCGAAGGTGCGCTGATCGTCAACCCGTATGACGTCTATCATGTCGCGGACACGCTGCACGCGGCCTTGAACATGCCGCTCGCAGAACGCCAGGACCGGTGGCAGCGCATGATGCAATCGACACGCCGGAACGACATCAATGCATGGCGGGAGCGCTTCCTTCGCGATCTCTGCCGCAAGACGGGCGATGCCAGCGAAGACGGGGTGGCAGCGCCGAACTGACGGAATCGCCAGGGTCCCGACGCCGTCCAGCTTGCGATTATCCCGCCGAGACTTCCAGCGAGCACAAGGCAGCCTCCACACCGCCCGGCTCGATGGGAATGCCGGAGCGGCGCAGGGCCAGTTCGGTGGTCGCCAGCGCCCCGAGAATCATCGGCTCGTTGAGATCCCCCAGATGACCGATCCGGAACACCTTTTTCTCAAGCTCGCCAAGTCCTCCGCCCAGTATCAGGTTGTACCGCTCACTGGCCATCCGGCGCATGCCATCGACATCGTGACCGTCCGCCACACGAATGGCAGTGACGGCATTGGCGCGCGCTGTCGCATCCCGGCATTGGAAGGACAAGGCACCAGCCTTTGACCAGTGGACCACTGCCGCCCGGGTGGCATCGGCCAGCCGCCGATGGCGCTCGACCACCCGGTCGATGCCTTCGCCCAGCACCCGGTCGAGAGCCGCACGCAGGCCCCATACCTGCTGCAGGGGCGGCGTTCCATGAAACCACATGTAGCTCAGTTCGCCTCGACGGAACTGCAGATCCCAGTACCGGCGCGGATGCCGGCAGCGTTCCGCCACCGTCATCGCCCGGTTGTTGAAGGCGAGGAAGGCAAGGCCGGGCGGCATCATCAGGCCCTTTTGCGACGCGCTCATGGCGCAATCCACGCCCCAACCGTCCATGTCGAATTTTTCAATAGCCAGTGAGGCTATGGCGTCGACCACCAGCAGGGCAGGGTGGCCGGTCTCGTCGAGGATCCGACGAATGGCCGCAATATCGTTCCGGGCGCCGGAAGCCGTTTCGGTATGGACGCACAGTATGGCCCGGATCGCGTGCTCCGTATCAGCCTCGATTTCGTCACGCACCTGTTGCGGATCGACGGCACGGGTCAAGTCAGCCGGCGTGGTCCGGACATGGAGGCCCAGACGCTCCGCCATCTGCGCCCAGGCATCGGAAAATCGCCCGGTCACCGGTACGAGTACGGTATCGCCGGGTTCGAGCAGATTGACCAGCGGCACCTCCCAGGCTCCGTGTCCGTTGGAGATGAAGCAGAAGACCTCGCCGGATGTGCGAAAGACCTTCTTCAGGTCATCGAGGCAGCCGCGTGCCGTGGTCGTGAATGCCGGCGACGCAAAATCCTCGGCCGGACGATGCATCGCGCGAAGTACATCGTCGGGAATATTGGTAGGTCCGGGCGTATGCAGGAAAATTCGACCGGGGGCTTGGAACATGATTGCTGCGGGCTTTCAGGAAATGAATGACGGTGGGTCCAGGGGAGGGTTGCGCTGTAGGACGGGTAGCTCGCCTTGTAAAGATGCCGGTATTTTCAAGGCCATGGACTCTCAGTTCGCGATCATCGGCTTCTTGCGCAGGAAAGGCTCGATGGCGACCCACGCCATAAACAGCATGGCCGACAACGGCAGTAATATCCACGGTGTCATGAGATGCGAATGGGTAAGGCTGACAATGGCACCGGCGATGCCGAGGAGACCCGCAAGCCTGGCCATGACGACGCGCATCTGCCGGCGTGCACGGGGCGTTCCGATCACCTTGAGCACTTCGCCGGAAACCAGCGGCTCCGGTGGATCGGCAAGATCGGCCGGAAGTTCGAGCCCCTCGATCAGGTCGGGCAGGTCAATCCCAAGACCCAGAAGCCGGCGCGGTTCGTTGTCATGGGCATCGACCATCTGGATGAGGCTGGCGCCCGCCTTCTCCTCGGCATCGAGTTCCTCGATGCTGCAATCGAGATGTTCGGCCATCAGATCAAGTCTCAGGCGGCGGATATTCTCATCTGCTTCAATGCTCTCGTAGGCGAGATTGGTCTCCGAATCGAGGCCCATGGACCGCCGCGCCAGGTTGGCCGAACCGACCATGAGAAAGCGATCGTCGACAATCAGCATCTTCGAATGGACAGTAATGCCCAGTCCGTCGACTTCGGGGTAGACCAGCCGGCAGCGATCGGCGAACGGTGCCAGGGCCTGCGCGAAGCGCTGCCGCCCCAGGTCCATCACCGCCGTTTCGAGGAAGCCCTGACAGACCTCGCCGGTGACGATGAGAACGACGAGCCCCGGCACCTCTTCCAGCCGCTTGCGCAGCGCCTCGCGGACCTGCGGGTAGGTCAGGTACTGGTTTTCCAGATAGATGTGATGACGGGCCGATGTCACGGCGTCGAGCCACAGTGCCGAGATCTCGTCCGTCTTCGCGGTCTGTCCGTAGGGCGCGCGGGTGCGTGCCACGGCGAAGAGCACGTCGCGCCATTGCGGTTCGACCACGTCAACCCATAACGGGCGATGTTCTTTGCAGGATACAGGGTCGCGCTCGGTGACATTCTTCCAGCGTTGCATGGCGATCGTCTGGACCTCGGCGGCAATCGGCCCCTCGACCATCATCATCATGTCGTGGAACGGCTTGGGCGGCTCCTCGTCCTGCACCGAGCGAAGATCGTCGCCTGGCCGGTGAAGACGCGTGTCGTAACGTCCGGTCGCCAGGTCGAGGCCGCCGACAAAGGCAAGGCTGCCGTCGATCACGACCATCTTCTCGTGATGCGATCCGCCCAGCGGGTGGTGGTCGTCGAGTTCGAGCCGCAGCCGCGGATGATCCACGGAAAACCGCCAGCCCGGCAATGGCTGGCGCTCGATCGAATAGGTGATCAGCCAGTCCCAGATGAGAACATGAATCTCGAGGTCGGGTGCCCGCTCGACCTGCCGCAGGAGAATTTCCCCCAGAGTGCCGCATTGCGGTTCGTCCTGTTCGAGGACGAGATCGGCACGGATATCCCAGCCGACGATGAACACGCTCCTCCTGGCCTGGGCAAGGGCACGGGCCAGCGCGCGAAAATAGTTTTCGCCGTCGATGAGGACGGCGGCACGTGTTGCCCGGGCTACGGCCATGCAGTTGTGGCCGGGCCGCAGGATGGGAGGTTCGCTCATCCCTTCACAGCTCCCATGGAAACGCCCCTTACGAGAAATTTCTGCAACATGGCGACAGCAACGAAGATGGGGATAGTGCCAAGCGTGCTCATGGCCGCGATCTTGGCCCAGAAGTTGGATTGTCCTCCGAAGTAGTGGGTCACCTGGACGGGAAAGGTGGTCGCCTCGTTACGCGTGAGGACCAGGGCGAAGATGAAATCGTTCCAGGCAAAGACGAAGGTGAAGACGGCAGTCGCGAACAGGCCGCTGCGTACCACCGGGAGTACAATTCTGAAGAAGGTCTGCCAGCGGGTACAACCGTCCACCAAAGCGGATTCCTCCAGTTCGATCGGCACATCCTTGATGTACCCGCGCATCATCCAGATGACATAGGGCAGGTTGAATGCCGTGTAGAGCAGGATCAGGCCGGTAAAGGTGTCGACCAGCGACAGCTTCACATAGAGTAGGAATACTGGAAAGACGATTACAATGGGCGGAATCATCCGATTTGAGATGACCCACATCGAAAAATGTTTCCCACCTGTCCGAAATCTCGCCATGGAGTAGGCACACATGGTGCCCAGCATCATCGCCAGTGCCGTACTGACCGTGGCGATGACCAGTGAATTCCACACTGTTTCCGCGTCGCCATCCTTGAACAACACCAGATAGTTGGAAAACTGGACCTGTGCCGGCCACCAAACGGGCGGGCTCGAGAAGATCTCCTCCGGTGTCTTGAACGAGATCATCACCAGCCAGTAGATGGGGAACAGGAAGAACAGCAGGGCGAAGCAGGCCAGCAGGTAGCGCAGCGGCAACGACCACCATTTCCGCCTCATCGGTCGATCTCCATGCGATTGAGGGCGGCCATCACCGCCACGGTCAGCAGGATGATGATGACAAAGGCCATCGCCGCCGCGTAGCTGGTTTCGAACTGCTGAAATCCCTCGACATAGGCATAGATCGAGATCGTTTCGGTGGCCGTACCGGGTCCGCCCCTGGTCAGCGCCCATACCACATCGAAAAGGCGGAAAAGGTCGAGCCCGCGGATCAGCAGGGCAATCCACATCACCGGTCTGATGATGGGCAGGGTCACATACCAGAATGTCTGCCAGAAATTGGCCCCGTCGAGTTCAGCCGCTTCGGTCAGCGAGGTATCGACGTTGGAGAGGCCTGCCAGCAGGAGAAGGAACATGAACGGTGTCCATTGCCAGATTTCGGCGATCAGGATGGCAGGGTAGACGAAAGACGGATTGACCAGCCACAAGATGGCCTGCGGTTCGCCGGTGATCCAGCCGAGGATCTCGTTGACCGGGCCGAAACGGTTGTCGAACAGCAGCCGCCAGGCGGCTCCGGCGATGATCGGCGAAGTGACCACCGGCAGGATCAGCAGGGAGATGAAAATCTGCTTGCCCGGCATGCGTTCGAGGAACAGCAGCGCCAGCAGCATTCCCAGAGCCAGCTCGACCGGCAGGGCGATGATCAGAAAGATCATCGTATGCAGCAACGCCTGCCAGAAGCGCGCGTCGCCCGCCAGTCTCGCATAGTTGAGCCATCCCGAAAAGCCCGTGTCCTCCTCGAACATGTTGATGTTCTGGAAACTGATGACGAGCGTGTAGATGACCGGAAAAAGCCCCACCAGCAGGATGACGAAAACTGCGGGCCAGACCATGGCGTGACGAAAATGGCGGTCGCCGAACCGCGAGCCGCCAACGGCCCCGTCAAAGGTCGACATGACGATGCCTTTCCTCCCCTGAAAGCATTTGCCGACTGGATATCGCAGGCCTGCTGCACTGTCGATGGTTGCAGCCGCTTGTTCCCCGGCTGATAACCGTCGACGAAGGTCGGAAGGTTGTCGGACTGTAGCTTTTCACCGGGTAGTTTGAGGCGCGGAATGACAGTCATGCCATGAGGAGGTCATTGATGGAGCAGCGCGTCACACTCATTACTCTCGGTGTCCGCGACCTTGACCGGAGCACCGCATTTTTCGAAAGGCTCGGATGGAAGCGTTCGGTCCGACAGGCGCATGGCATCTCTTTCTTCCAGTGTGGTTCAATTGCATTGGGGTTGTTTCCCCACGATGAACTGGTCAGAGACTGTGGACTGGATGCCGGCGTCGAGGAAATGGCGGCGACTGCCCGGCGCGGTATTTCCATTGCGCATAACGGGCGCAGCCGCGAGGACGTCGACCGGATCATGGCGGAAGCCGAAGCTGCCGGCGCTACCATTGTCAAGACGCCCCGAAATCTCGACTGGGGCGGGTATGGCGGCTATTTCACGGATATCGACGGGCATTTGTGGGAGGTCGCCTGGAATCCCGGCTTTCCGCTGGACAATGAGGGTGCGGTCAGCCTGCCCGACTGAAGCAGAAGCTGCGGGCAAGGAGCCCGCCAGGTGAGCGCCGCTGGGGCAGCCGCCTTTCGGGCCTTGGTCGCCGGGGAGACTTCCCTTATCCTCTCTTTACAGGTTTCGATATCCGGGGAGAGAGACATGACGACTATCAAAGTGGCCTGCATCCAGAATCATGCCACGCTCGACGAGCAGGCGACTGTGGCGTGGCTTGAGGAGCGGATCGGTGAGGTAGCGGCCGCCGGTGCCGAGCTTGTCACCTTTCCCGAATACGGGACGTGTTTCGGTCGCAAGGGGACCGGATACGAACTCGGCGCGCGCGACGAGGCTTCCCATCCGGTCCTGCGGCGGATGCAGGAGCTGGCGGCCGCATGCAACGTCTGGCTGCTGGGCGGCTCGCTGGCGATCGACACGCCGGACGGGCGAATCAACAACCGCTCGTTCATGATAGGGCCGGATGGTTCGATTGCCGCGCGTTACAACAAGATCCACCTGTTCGATGTCGACCTGGCGGGCAAGGAAAGCTATCGCGAGAGCGACGCGGTGTCGCCGGGCGACCGTGCAGTCGTGGCGGATATCGGCAAGGCGAGGGTGGGCATGACCATCTGCTACGATATCCGCTTTCCCGGACTGTACAGGACCCTGGCGAAGGCTGGTGCCCATATCCTGACCATTCCGGCAGCGTTCACGCGCAAGACGGGCAGCGCACACTGGCATGTGCTGGCCCGTTCACGGGCCATCGAGACCGGCTGCTTCGTGCTGGCCAACGGCCAGTGCGGCGAGGATGACGAGGGCAAGCTGCAGCGCTACGGTCATTCGCTGATCGTCGCCCCGTGGGGAGAGGTGCTGGCGGATGCGGGACCGGAACCGGGTGTCATCTCGGCAGAACTCGATCTGGCGAAGGTCGCCGAGGCGCGCAGGATGGTGCCGGCGCTGAAGCATGACCGCGATTACACGCTCGATGCCGGGGTGCCGCTGGCTGCCGAGTGAGGATATCTCCCGACCGGCGACGCTGAATTTGTGACAAAGGTGCCGTTTTGGGCAAAGTCATCCTTGTGTTCGCGGGCCTATGGGATCACTGACGGGCGTGGACAGCGCGAGTGGATGGTCTGCGGGCAAGCGAAGGGAGCGGCGCATGACGGCACGGGTGATCGACGGCAAGGCCATGGCGGCGGAGCTGCGCGGGGAACTGGTCGGGCAGGTGGCGGGCATGACGGTGAAGCCGGCCTTGCGGGTGATCATCGTCGGCGACAATCCGGCGAGCCGGGCCTATGTTCGCACCAAAACGAAGAATGCTGCCGAAGTGGGAATGGATGGCGGCCTGATCGAGATGCCGGTGGAGACCGACACGCAGCAATTGCTCGACCGCATAGGACAGCTCAACGCCGATCCAGCCGTGCACGGGATCCTTGTCCAACTACCGCTACCGCCACAGATCGACGAGGCGGTGGTGCTGGATGCTATCGATGCGAAGAAGGATGTCGATGGGTTTCATCCGCTGAATGTGGGCAAGCTGTTTTCGGCCGGACGCTCGATTCCGGACGACCTGCTGGTGCCGTGTACACCCTATGGCTGTCTCCATATGTTGAAAAAGTCGCTGGGGGATGATGGTCTTGCGGGCCGGAAGGCTGTCATTCTTGGAAGGTCCAACATCGTAGGCAAACCGATGGCGGCCTTGTTGCTGTCGGCCGATTGTACCGTGACCATCGCGCATTCCCGCACGCGTGACCTTCCCGAAGTCGCACGCAGTGCGGAGATCCTCGTCGCCGCCGTCGGTCGGGCGGAGATGGTGCGTGGCGAATGGGTCAGGCCAGGTGCCACCGTCATCGATGTCGGAATCAACAGGGTGAGCGGTGTCTACGGCAAAAGCCACCTCGTCGGCGATGTGCATTACCCGTCGGCGAGCGAGGTGGCGGGCGCGATCACGCCGGTCCCCGGCGGCGTCGGCCCGATGACGGTGGCCTGTCTGCTGCGCAATACCCTGGTTGCCGCACGCGGTCTCGGAGCGTCGTGACAGCCGCCATGCGCTACTCGATCTTCCAGCTCGCACGACAGGCGCTGACAGGCCATGAAAACTGGCCGAGGGTGTGGCGCGAGCCCGACCCGCGACCTGCCTACGATGTCATCATCATCGGGGGCGGCGGGCATGGTCTCGCGACGGCCTTCTATCTCGCCAGAGAGCACGGCATCACCAATGTTGCCGTGCTGGAGAAAAGCTATATCGGTTCGGGGAATATCGGTCGCAATACCACCATCATCCGCTCCAATTACGGCCTTCCGCCGAATACCCGTTTCTACGAGAAGTCGTTGCAACTCTATGAACAGCTTGAGAGCGAGACGAACTTCAATTCGATGATAAGCCAGCGGGGTGTGCTCAACCTGTTCCATAGCGATGGCCAGCGTGATGCGTTCGCCCGGCGTGGCAACACCATGCGGCTTTGCGGTGTCGACGCGGAACTTCTCGGTCCGGCGGAAGTCAAGCGTCTGGTACCGATCCTCGATTTCGACAATGCCCGTTTCCCCATCAAGGGGGGATTGTTCCAGCCGCGTGGAGGTACCGGCCGGCATGATGCCGTTGCCTGGGGATTTGCCCGAGGTGCAGACCAGTGCGGTGTGGATATTATCCAGAATTGTGAGGTAACCGGCATCCTCATCGAGGGCGGCCGCACGGTAGGCGTGCAAACCAGTCGCGGCCGCATCGATGCAAGGAAGATAGGCATCGCCGTGGCAGGCTATACCTCGCAATTGGCGCAGATGGCCGGTATCGAACTGCCGGTCGAGAGCCATGTGCTGCAAGCCTACGTATCCGAAGGTGTGAAGCCGCTGATCGATACCGTCGTCACCTTCGGTGCCGGTCATTTCTACATCAGCCAGTCGGACAAGGGCGGGTTGGTCTATGGCGGTGATCTCGACGGCTACAATTCATTCGCCCAAAGGGGAAATCTGCCAGTCATGCAGGATGTCATGGCCGGCGCGATGGCGATCATGCCCGGCGTCGGACGCCTGCGCCTGTTGCGGCAGTGGGGAGGCATCATGGACATGACCATGGATGGCAGCCCGTTCATCTGCAGGACGCCCATCGATGGCCTCTATCTCAATGGCGGCTGGTGCTACGGAGGTTTCAAGGCGGCTCCGGGTTCGGGCTGGTGCTTTGCCCACACCATCGCCCGCGACGAGCCGCATCCACTCAACGCAGCCTTCACCATCGAGCGTTTCCGGCAAGGGCGCATGATCGACGAGAAGGGGGTCGGACCGAACCCCTGGATCCAGTAGGGAGAATTCCGTTTGCATCAGATCCGCTGTCCCTGGTGCGGTGTCCGCGACGAGGCCGAATTCCAGTACAAGGGCGACGCGACGAAGCGCCGGCCGGCGGACGGTGCCGGCGAGGCGGCGTTCTTCGATTACGTCTATCAGCGCCGCAATCCCAAGGGCTGGCATGTGGAATGGTGGCATCACGTCACTGGCTGCCGGCGGTTCGTGAAGGTGGTGCGGCACACCGTCACTCATCGTATCCATGTCACCGGCTGGCCCGATGACGATCTTGAGGTGCCGGAATGACCGGGCAGCCCTTCCGCCTGCTCCATGGCGGCCGGATCGATCGCGGCCGTCGGATACGCTTCCGCTTCGATGGCGAGGTGTATTATGGACATCCCGGCGACACCCTCGCCTCGGCATTGCTCGCCAATGGCGTGAGACTGGTCGGGCGAAGTTTCAAATATCACCGGCCGCGTGGGATTTTCTCTTCCGGCTCGGAGGAGCCCAATGCACTCGTCGAACTGCGCGACGGTGCCCGTCGCGAACCCAATACCCGCGCCACGACCGTGGAACTGTTCGAGGGACTCGAGGCGCGGAGCCAGAACCGCTTCCCTTCGCTGAGGTTCGACCTGCTGGCGGTCAACCAGCTTCTGGCCCCGCTGTTTGTCGGCGGCTTCTACTACAAGACGTTCATGTGGCCAGCCTCGTTCTGGGAACCGGTCTATGAAAAACTGATACGCAGCGCGGCAGGACTCGGACGGGCGGCGCCCATGGCCGATCCGGATCGTTATGCGCATGGTCACCTGCATTGCGATGTCCTTGTCGTGGGTGCGGGGCCGGCCGGTCTGATGGCCGCCCGCGAAGCGGCACGATCCGGTGCAAGGACTGTTCTGGTCGATGAACAGGCCGAATTCGGTGGCGCTATCCTGCGCGAGCGCTCCGATATCGACGGACAACCCGGCGCCGCGTGGCTCGAAGGCGTCCTGCGCGAGCTGGCTGCCGCGCCCGAACTGCGAATGTTCAGGCGGACAACGGCATTCGGCTATTATGACCATAACGTGATCGGTGCCATCGAGCGGGTAAGCGACCACAAGGCCATTCCGGAGACCGGCGAGCCACGGCAATGCCTGTGGACAATCCGCGCAAGACAGGTCGTCCTGGCCACCGGTGCCATCGAGCGCGCCTATATCTTCGGCGACAACGACCGGCCAGGTATCATGCTGGCCGGTGCCGTACGCGCTTATGTCAATCGCTACGGCGTCGCGCCGGGCAGGCGGACGGTCGTCGCCACCTGTCATGACGATGCCTATCGTACCGCATTCGACCTGCAGGATGCCGGCGGTGACATTGCTGGCATTGTTGATGCCCGCGACGAGCCCGGAGCAATCGGCGAAACGGCGCGGGAACGCGGAATAGCGGTCTGGCACGGGTCTGTCGTCAGCCGTGCCCATGGCAGCCGGAGCCTGCAAGCGATCGAGATCCAGGGGGCCTACAAGATGCCGGTGGCCTGCGATCTTCTTGCTATTTCAAGCGGATGGAACCCCGTTGTTCATCTCGCATCGCAATCTGGTGCGAAACCGGTCTGGCACGATGCATTGCAGGCATTTGTCCCTGGCAAGCCTGTCCAGTCCGAACGGTCCGCGGGATCGGCACGCGGCATCATGGACCTCGATGCCTGTCTGGCCGATGGCATCATGGCCGGGCGAGCTGCATCCGGGGCCGCCGGATTTGAAGGTGATGGATTACATCAGGAAAAATCTCCATCCATCAGTGTAACAACGAGTATCGTGCCATTATTTCATGTAGAAGGTGAAGGGAAGGCATTTGTCGATCTGCAGAACGACGTGACGGTTGCCGACATCAGGATCGCCGAGCGCGAGGGGTATCGCTCCGTCGAGCACGTCAAGCGCTATACTACGCTGGGTATGGCGACTGATCAGGGAAAGACATCGAATATCAATGGCATGTTGATCCTTGCGGAAGCAAGAAATGAGGAAATGCCCGAGATCGGCACGACGACGTTTCGCCCTCCCTTCACGCCGGTGGCCATCGGGGCGTTCGCCGGTCATGAGCGCGGCATGGCCTTCAAGCCGGTCCGGCGAACGGCACTGCATCGCTGGCATGAACGTAACGGAGCTGTTTTTATCGAGACAGGACAATGGCTTCGAGCGCAATATTATGGTCATGGATCAGGAGATGATGTCATGACTGCCTGCGCGCGGGAGGCCAGCGCGGTCCGACGCTCGGTAGGGCTGTGCGACGTGTCGACTCTCGGCAAGATCGAGCTTTTCGGTCTGGATGCAGCTAAGTTCCTGGATCACCTTTATATCAACGGGTTCTCGAAGCTCGCGGTCGGACGGGCACGCTACGGGATCATGTTGCGTGAAGATGGCCACGTCTTCGACGATGGAACAATATCCAGGCTGGGAGACCATCACTATCTGATCACGACCACGACGGCGAATGCCGCGGCGGTGCTGGCCCATATGGAGTATTGCCAACAGTGCGTATGGCCGGAACTGGATGTTGCATTCTGTTCGGCCACCGAGCAATGGTGTGCGATCGCCGTTGCCGGGCCGAAGGCTCGCGAGGTGGTGACCACTGTGGTCGATGGCGGTGATGTCACCAACAGGACATTACCCTATATGGGAGTGATGTGTGCCAACTCAGGCGGATACCCGATCCGCTTGTTCCGCATCAGCTTCTCCGGTGAGCTCGGCTACGAGATCCATATCGGCTGGCGCCATGGCGAAGCGATGTGGCAACGACTGATGGATGCCGGCAGACCTTTCAATATCGTGCCCTATGGCACCGAGGCCCTGGCGGTCATGAGGATCGAAAAGGGTCATGTCGCAGGCAATGAGCTCGACGGGCGGACCACGGCCGCCGATCTCGGGCTCGAACGCATGCAGAGTTCGGTCAAATCCTTCATCGGGCAGGCGATGGCGACACGCGATGGCATGATCGATCCAGCGCGTCCGCGCCTTGTCGGGTTGCGTCCTGTCGACAAGGACAAGCAGCTTCGCGGTGGGGCGCATCTGGTCAAGGATCCATTAACGGCCACGGCCGAGGACAGCCTGGGGTGGGTCAGTTCGGCCCATTGGAGCCCGCATGTGGGCTCGTGGATCGCATTGGGCTTCGTGCGTGGCGGGCACGAACGGCGTGGCCAGACGCTCGTTGCCACTTATCCTTTGAAGGACGAGGTTGTCGAGGTGGAGATTGTCGACCCGTGTTTCATCGATCCGCAAGGGGAGCGCCTGCGTGTCTGAAACTTATGCGCTCGATCGCCGTATCGGCGAAAGCTATGGTCGCGAGCCTGCCGGGATCACCATCGTCGAGCGGCGTGGTCTCGGCTTCGTGCAGATCATGGCTGCAAGAGGAAAGGCCGGTGCCGTTGCGCAGGCACTCGGCCTGGGAAGTGTCCGGGCCGGCCATGCCGCAACCATGGCCGACGGGGCAACGGCATTGCCACTGGCGCCAGGGCAATGGCTGGTTATCGGCAAGGATATTGGTGTTGATGAAATCACCCGATGCTTGAGTCATCGCGGTCAAGCCATCGGATATGCCAGCGATCAAAGTCATGGTCGCACTGTTCTGCGTCTCTCCGGGACGAATGTCAGATCCGTGATGGAAAAAGGCTGCCGGCTCGACCTGCACCCGCGCATCGCCGGAGCGAGCTTCTGCGCACAGACGGTCATCGCCCAGATCGGAGTGCTGCTGCATCAGGTCGATGATGGCCCCACCTTCGATCTGATCCTCTATCCGGGACTGGCCGAAAGCCTGCTGGACTGGCTGGTCGACGCCTCTCTCGAATATGGCTATCGATTGGCGGCAGCCTGCTGAAGGAATGGCCCCATCAGGGGCCGAGCAGAGCGCCGACGCGACCTTTCATGTATGGAATGAGTTCGTCATCCATCCATGGATTGCGCTTGAACCAGGCGATATTGCGCGGGCTGGGGTGCGGTAGCGGCAGGTAGGGCGATGGAGCATCGCGCCAGTTGCGGACGCTGTCGGTGAGTGTCTGTTTCTTCTCGCTCTTGAGATAGTAGTGGATGGCATATGAACCCACGAGCAGGATAAGCTCAAGGTTCGGCAAATGTGCCATGACTCGACCATGCCATAATGGCGCACATTCCGGTCGGGGCGGAAGATCGCCCGACTGGCCTTTTCCGGGATAGCAGAAACCCATGGGCATGATGGCAACCCGACTCTCATCGTAGAACGTCTCGCGATCAAGCCCCATCCACAAACGAAGACGATCTCCGGAGGCGTCATTCCACGGGATGCCACTGGCATGCACCTTGGTACCGGGCGCTTGTCCGATCAAGAGAATTCGGGCCGAAGTCTGGGCACGAATGATCGGGCGCGGCCCGAGAGGCAGATATTTCTCACAATGCCGGCAGGCGCGGATGTCTTCGAGCAGTGTTGTCAGGTCGTCCATGTCACAATGGCCAGAGCAGTTCGCCCGCATTGTACTGTTCAATGCGTCCCTCTCTCTCGACGGTAATCGATCCGTCGCAGGAAAGGGCAAGAAATCTGCCACTGTGGATCTCATCGCCAAGACGGACACGAATGAGTCCGCCGATACCTTCGGCCCGGTCGATCCAGCGATCGCGAAGGGCACGAAAACCTTCGTTCGACCAGATGGCATAGTTGGGCGAGAAGCGGTGCAGGAAGGCTTCGACCAGCATATCGCCATTCAGGTCGACACCATGGGCCGAAAGCGAGGTGGCCGGATAGGGCGTATCGGTCGGTGCCGAAACAATGTTGACCCCCATGCCGACGGTCAGCGCCCCGCCTTCCATCTCCAGCAGGATACCGGCCACCTTGGCCCCGCCGATCAGAACGTCATTCGGCCATTTCAATCGGGCCGGATCGCCGATTGCCTCGGCCAGCGACAGTGCCACGGCCAGAGACAGCGTAGCAGGATGGCTGCCATGCGACGGGCGGGGCCGCAGAAGTAACGAACAGTACAGATTGCCCGACGGACTGGTCCATGAGCGGCCCTGGCGACCACGCCCGCAGCGCTGGGCGGTGGCTGTCACCATCAGGCCTTCCGGTTCACCACCTGCGGCCCGCATGGCAATGATGTCATTGGTGCTGTCGACTTCGCCGTGTCGCTCGATCCGGAACGGATGAGGAAGCTTCACCGGACAATCGCGGTCGCCGCTGCCTGGGCCGCCTGCAACAACCCACCCGGCATGAAGATGAACCCCAAAAGGAGAATGGCGGTCAAACCGCTTACAAGGCGAACCTCAAAGGCCGGGTAGCTGTCGAACGGCTCAGCTGCCTCGTCAAAATACATGATCTTGACAATTCGCAGGTAGTAATAGGCACCCACCACCGAGGTGAGAACACCGATTATCGCCAGGATTGTCAGACCGGCATCTATTGCCGCCATGAACACATAGAGCTTGCCGAAAAAGCCGGCAAGCGGGGGAATGCCGGCCAACGAGAACATGAAAATTGCCAAGGCTGCGGCAAACAGCGGTTGACGCTTCGACAGGCCGGCCAGATCGGCAATCGTCTCGACATAACGGCCCTGACGGCGCATCATCAGGATACAACCGAACGTTCCAATCGCCGTGACCATGTATATGGCCATGTAGACAATGACACCGTAGACACCTTTTTCCGTACCGGAAGCAAGGCCGACCAGGGCATAGCCCACGTGACTGATGCCCGAATAGGCCATAAGGCGCTTGAAGTTGGATTGTCCGATCGCCGCAAAGGCTCCCAGCCCCATGGACGCAACCGAGATGAAAACGATGATCTGCTGCCATTCCGCCGCTGCATCACCGAAGGCCTGCATCATCACGCGAAGGGCGAGGCCCATGGCGGCAAATTTCGGCGCCGAGGCGAAGAATGCGGTCACGGGCGTGGGAGCGCCTTCATAGACATCCGGCGTCCACATGTGGAATGGCACGGCACCAAGCTTGAACACAATGCCCGCCACGAGGAAGACAAGGCCGACCAGAATGCCGATCGACAGTCCGCCGGTGCCATCCGTCGCAATGCGGGCAGCGAGTTCGTTGAAATTGAGCGTTCCGGTGAAACCGTAGATCATGGAACAGCCGTAAAGCAGCATGCCCGAGGCCAGTGCACCGAGGACAAAATATTTAAGTCCCGCTTCGGTGGAGCGAAGATTGTCCCGGTTATAGGCGGCAAGCACGTAGAGTGGCAGACTTTGCAGTTCGAGGGCCATGTACAGGGCGAGCAGGCTGTTGGCCGAGACCATCATGCACATGCCAAGGGCGGAGAACATCGCCAGCAAGGGAAATTCAAAGCGGTTGATCTTCTGTTCACTGAGGAAATTCTGCGCCAGCAGGATCGTTGCGGCCGTGCCCAGAAGAATGAACAGCTTCATGAAGGCGGCGAAGTCATCGAAGATGAAATGACTGCTGAATGCGGTGACATCGCGGGTCGCGCCCAGACCAAGCATGGCAGTGAAGACGAGAACCAGCAGGGCCATGGGTGTAACCACCCGCGCCGCGTCTTTCTCTCGAAAGGCTCCGACGACCATCAATACCAGAATGGAGATGAAAAGGACGATCTCCTGCAGGGCCGCCTGGAGATTGAGCACGGGAGCTTCGATCATGGTCGCCTCAGCGGAGATCTTCGATGAGTGAAAAGGCCGTCGTCTCGGTTGTCGTGGACGACTGGGTGACCTGCGTCACCAGATTGTCCACCGATGCAGCCATCGGGTCGAGGAACAGCGACGGGTAGATGCCCATCAACAGCGTGAGAATGACAAGCGGAGCGAACGCCACCACCTCGTTCATTCTCAAATCCTTGATATGCTTGAGATTTTCCTTCGTCAGTGCGCCGAATACCACGCGCCTGTAGAGCCACAGCATGTAGGTTGCACTGAGGATGAGACTGGTGGCGGCGAAGGTCGCAACCCAGGTGGACTGCTGGAACACACCGACGATCACCATCAGTTCACCCGGAAAACCGGCTGTCCCGGGCAGGCCCACCGATGCCATCATGAACAGCATGAAGAAGACCGCATAGGCGGGCATGCGTTCGGCGAGGCCGCCATAAACCTCGATCTCGCGACTGTGAATCCGGTCATAGATGACACCGACGATCATGAAGAGTGCGCCGGAGACGATACCATGCGAGAGCATCTGGAAGATTGCTCCCGAAATCCCCTGCGCATTCGGGGTAAAGACCCCGATGGTGACGATCCCCATGTGCGCCACCGAGGAATAGGCGATGAGCTTCTTCATGTCCTTTTGCGCCAGCGCCACCAGCGAGGTGTAGATGATGGCGACGATGGACAGGGTGAAGATGAACGGGGCGAAATAGGCGGATGCATCGGGAAGTATGGGCAGGGAGAAGCGCAGGAAGCCGTAGCCGCCAAGCTTCAACAGCACACCCGCCAGCAACACCGACCCCGCCGTCGGTGCCTCGACATGTGCATCGGGCAGCCAGGTATGCACCGGCCACATCGGCACCTTCACCGCAAACGACGCAAACATGGCCAGCCACAGCCAGTACTGCAGGTTCTCAGCGATGTCCGTCTGCATCAGCGTCGGAATGTCCGTCGTTCCGGCCTGCAGGTAGAGAGCGAGGATCGCCAGCAGGAAAAGCACCGAACCCAGCAGCGTATAAAGGAAGAACTTGAACGAAGCGTAGATGCGTCGCGGGCCACCCCAGACACCGATGATGAGATACATCGGGATCAGGATGCCTTCGAAGAAGATGTAGAACAACACCAGGTCGAGGGCACAGAACGTACCGACCATGAGCGTGTCCATGACGAGGAACGCCACCATGTATTCACGCACGCGGGAATGGACCGAGTGCCAAGAACCGATGATGCAGACCATGGTGAGGAGCGTCGAGAGCAGGACGAACCAGAGCGAGATGCCGTCGACGCCCATCTTGTAGTTGATCTCGAAGCCCTTGAGCCAGGGAGCCTGTTCGACCATCTGGAAGCCGGCCTGACTGTTGTCGAAATTCCCCCATATCAGCAAGGACAGGAGAAAGGTGACAAGCGAGGTCCATAGCGCCACCGAGCGGGCATTCTGTGCGACGACCTCTTCTTCACCACGAATGAACATGATGAAGACGGCACCGACGAGCGGCAGGAAGGTGATGAGGGAGAGAAGCGGCCAGTCGCTCATCGGATCACCCCTGACCCAGGAAGATATAATAACTCACGAATGCGGCAACCCCGATCAGCATGGCAAAGGCATAATGGTAGACGTAGCCAGTCTGCAACCGCACCGCCTTGCGGGCAGTGTAGAGCGTCGATGCTGCGATACCATCCGGTCCGTAGCGGTCGATGATCCCGGCATCGCCGGCCTTCCAGAGGAAGCTGCCCAATGCCTTTGCGTTGCGGACAAACAGGCGGTCATAGAGCTCGTCGAAGTACCACTTGTTGAACAGGAAGGCATGCAGTCTCTGGAAACGGTTCACGAGTTGCGCAGGAATACCTGGATTGACCATGTAGAACCAGTAGGAAAGCGCAAGACCGCTGGCCATGGCGAGAAACGGCAGGACCTTCACCATGAAGGGGACGTCGTGCATGGCATGCATGGTGTGATTGTGCTCGCCATAGACGATCGAGCCGGCCCAGAACTCGCCATCCGCCCCGATCATGCCCAAGCCGAAGAACCCGGCCGTTACGGCGCCGCAAGCCAGCACGGCGAGCGGAATGGTCATCACGGGCGGGCTTTCATGGATATGTGCCTGGACATGATCGTCCGCACGGCAATCCCCATGGAAGGTCATCCAGATCAGACGCCCCGAGTAGAAGGCCGTCAGCACGGCCGCGGCAATCCCCATGATGAAGGCATAGCTGTGGAAGCTGTTCTGCGATGCCCATGCGGCCTCGATGATCGCGTCCTTGGAAAAATAACCGGCAAACCCCGGAAAACCGATCAGTGCCAGCGTGCCGATCCACATCATCGTGTAGGTAACGGGAATCTTGCGCCAGATACCCCCCATGCTGCGCATGTCCTGTTCATCCGACATCGCATGGATGACCGAACCGGCGCCGAGGAAGAGCAGGGCCTTGAAGAAGGCATGGGTGAGCAGATGGAAGACACCGGCCCCATAGGCGCCGACACCGCAGGCAAAGAACATGTAACCCAGCTGCGAGCAGGTCGAGTAAGCGATCACGCGCTTGATGTCGAACTGGGTGAGGCCGATCGTGGCGGCGAAAAGGGCGGTGGTACCGCCGACCACCGTCACCATCGCCAGTGCAGCCGGAGCATGTTCGAACAGCGGCGAGAAACGGGCCACCAGAAACACACCGGCGGTGACCATGGTGGCTGCGTGAATCAGGGCCGAAACCGGCGTGGGACCCTCCATGGCATCGGGCAACCAGGTATGCAGGCCGATCTGGGCCGACTTGCCCATCGCACCAATGAACAGCAGGACACACAGGACATTCAGTGTCTGAAAATCCATGTCCCACACCACGAGGTGGGTTTCCGCTACCTGCGCCGCCTGGCCGAAAATGACGTCGTATTGCAGGCTGTCGAAGACCAGGTAGATGCCCGCCAGTCCCAGCATGAGGGCGAAGTCACCGACCCTGTTGACGATGAAGGCCTTGATGGCGGCAGCGCAGGCCGACGGCCTGGTATACCAGAAGCCGATCAGCAGGTAGGAGGCCACACCGACACCCTCCCAGCCGAAGAACATCTGCACGAGGTTGTCGCTGGTCACCAGCATCAGCATGGCAAAGGTGAAGAAGGACAGATAGGCCATGAATCGCGGGATCGACTTGTCATGCGACATGTATCCCACGGAATAGATGTGGATCAGCATCGAGCAGAAGGCGACGACGAACATCATCACTGACGACAGCGGATCGACACGCAACGCCCAGTCCACCTCGAATGTGCCGACATGGATGAAGCTGAAGACCGGAACCGTGTAGCCTTCGACGTAGACGTTCTGGAACAGGGCGAAAACCGCCATCAGGGCCGAGAGACCCATGAATCCGCAGGTCACGATCTGCGACGCACGATCCCCGATCAGCCGGCCGAACAAGCCGGCGACCAACGCGCCAAGCAGTGGTGAGAAGACGAGGATGATGTGCTGCACGGCGTCCCTCAGCCCTTCATCATGTTGATGTCGTCCACCTCGATGGACCCGCGGTTGCGGAAATAGACGACGAGAATGGCAAGACCGATGGCCGCTTCTGCGGCAGCCACGGTAATGATGAACATCGCAAACACCTGACCGGCCATGTCACCGAGCTGGACCGAGAAGGCGACGAGATTGATGTTGACCGCAAGCAACAGCAGTTCGATCGACATCAGGATGATGATGACATTCTTGCGGTTGAGAAATATTCCGAACACGCCTGTTGTGAACAGGATCGCCGCAAGGGTCAGGAAATGGGACAGGGGCACACTCATCAGATGCCGGCTCCCGACTTGATGTTCTTCAATTCGACGGTCTCGTCGGCGTTGCGATTCACTTGTCGACCGATGTCCTGGCGACGGACATTCCCGCGCGAGCGCAGCGTGAGCGAAATCGCCCCGATAATCGCTACCAGCAGGATCATCCCGGCCGCCTGGAACAGGTAGAAATAGTCGGTGTAGAGCAGATTCCCGAGCGCTTCCGTGTTGGGCAGGCCGGCAGGTGTGGGAACGGCCGGCGCCTGTACCTTTTCCGTCAGTGCCCAGCTACCGCCGACCATGATCAGCTCAAGCAGCAGGATCAGTCCGACAAGGCCGCCAATGGGCAGATATTGCAGAAAACCCTCGCGCATCTGCACGTAGTTGATGTCGAGCATCATGACCACGAAGATAAATAGTACAGCGACCGCGCCGACATAGACCACGACGAGTACCATCGCGAGGAATTCGGCGCCGATCAGCACGAAAAGACCGGCTGCATTGAAGAAGGTGAGGATCAGAAACAACACCGCATGTACGGGGTTTTTCGCCGACACCACCATGACCGCCGAAGCGACGCACACAATGGCGAGGATGTAGAACAGGAACAGCTCGATGGTCATCGCGTCTTACCCGTCATCGATAAGGAGCATCGGCAGCGAGGTTGGCGGCGATTTCACGCTCCCAGCGCTCACCGTTGGCGAGCAGCTTTTCCTTATCGTAGTAAAGCTCCTCATGAGTCTCCGCCGCAAACTCAAAATTCGGACCCTCGACAATCGCATCCACCGGACAGGCCTCCTCGCAGAAGCCGCAATAGATGCATTTGGTCATGTCGATGTCGTAGCGCGTCGTCCGGCGCGATCCATCCGCACGTGGTTCGCTTTCGATGGTGATCGCCTGAGCCGGACAGATGGCCTCACAGAGCTTGCAGGCGATGCAGCGTTCCTCACCGCTGGGATAACGGCGAAGTGCATGTTCACCGCGAAAACGCGGGCTCAACGGACCTTTCTCGTAAGGGTAGTTGAGCGTCACCTTCTTCTTGAACATGTATTTCAGCGTCAGGCCGAAACCGATGGCGATCTCAGGCCAGAGAAAGGTGCGTGCGAGGCGATCCAGCATTGAGACCTCAGTTCGGCAGCATGTCGAAATAGACGAGGAAGCCCGAAGTCAGCACGACCCAGAGCAGCGAGAGCGGCAGGAACACTTTCCAGCCAAGACGCATCAGCTGGTCATAGCGGTATCGCGGCAAGGTCGCGCGAACCGCTATGAAGATAAACAGAACGAAACAGATCTTGAGAATGAACCAGATCGGTCCGGGTATGACATCGAAGGGGAAGAAGCTGAACGGAGGCAGCCAACCACCCAGGAAAAGAACCGAACAGATCGCACTCATCAGGATCATGTTCATGTATTCGCCAAGGAAGAACAGGGCGAATGCCATGGCCGAATATTCGACATTGTACCCGGTGACCAGAGTGGCCTCGTCCTCGGGAAGGTCGAACGGGTGCCGATTGGTTTCCGCCAGGATCGACACGATGAAGATCATGAACATCGGGAAATGCGGAATGAAATACCACAATCCCCTCTGTGATTCGACGATGTCGGTGAGGTTCAGCGATCCCGCGGTGATCAGGACGTTGATGATGATCAGGCCGATGGCGACTTCGTAGGAGACCATCTGTGCCGCCGACCGCAGGGCACCCAGAAAGGCATAGCGCGAGTTGGAAGCCCAGCCAGCCATGATGATGCCGTAGACACCGAGCGAACTCACCGCCAGCAGATAGAGCACGCCGACATTGATATCGGCAAGCACCAGACCTTCGCCGAACGGTATGACCGCCCAGGCGACCAGAGCAAGAATGAAGGTCACCATGGGAGCCATGATGAACACGATCTTGTTGGCACCGGACGGAATGACCGTCTCTTTCACGAACAGCTTGAGGCCATCGGCCAACGGCTGCAGCAGGCCGAACGGGCCGACGAACATCGGTCCCTGACGCAGCTGCATGAAACCGATCACCTTGCGTTCGGCATAGGTGACATAGGCCATGGCGATCATCAGCGGCACGGCGATGACAAGGATGTAGAAGATCAGGGTGATCAGGGTCCAGAGCTCAGCCATTGGTACCGGTCGCCTCCGCGCTCGAACCATCGGCCAGCAAATCCGAGCACTCCTGCATGATGGCAGAGGCCCGGCTCACCGGATCCGTCTGGTAATAATGTTCGATCACCCGAGGGAAGGGACCCTTGAGGAGCTCGCCGCCACTACGGCCGAACTCTCCCCATTCGGCCGTCGAGACCCTGTCGATACCGGCAAGCCAGGGAGCGATGGCGACCATTCGCTCGCGAACCTGTGACAAGTTGTCAAGCGGCAGGGCCTTGCCCAGCACTTCCGACAAAGCACGCAAAATACGCCAGTCCTCACGCGCATCGCCCGGCGGGAAGGCTGCAAGATTGGCGCGCTGAGGACGACCTTCGGTATTCACATAAGTCCCGTACTTTTCCGTATAGGCTGCACCGGGCAGGATGATATCGGCCCCATGGGCGCCACGGTCACCATGGGTGCCCTGGTAAATGACGAAGGCATTCTCCAGCTTTGCCATGTCCAATTCGTCGGCACCTATGAGGAATACCGTATCGATCTCGCCCGTCGCGCAGCCTGCCAGGATGCCGGCAACATTCCTGCCGTCTCTCCCGGGGACAAGCCCCAGGTCGAGCCCACCGACGCGTGCGGCAGCCGTATGCAGCACGTTGAAACCGTTCCAGTCTTCAGCGATCATGCCGTATTTCTCGGCCAGCTGCCGCGCCAGGGCGAGGATCGCATCCCCATCGGGACGGCACAACGCCCCCTGACCTATGATCAGCATCGGCCGCTCGGCCTTCTCCAGTATCCCGGCCGCCTCGATGCCGCCATCGAGCAGTTGCTGCAGCGTATCGGCACCACCACCCAGATCGGTCACCGGATAAGTAAGGTCGGCCGGCAGGCCAACCCGCAGGACCCTGAAGCCCCCCAGCCGTTGACGCTTGCGCAGGCGGGCGTTGACCAGCGTCGCCTCGTGTCGCGGGTCGCAACCGATCAGCAGGCAGGCATCGGCCCGTTCAATGCCGGCAATCGTGGTGTTGAAAATGTAGGAGCCGCGGCCACCGCTACCGAGACAGGTGCCATCCTGCCGGCAATCGACATTCTCCACGCCGAGGGTGGATGCCAGATCCCGGACCAGCACCATCGTTTCGCAATCGACAGTATCGCCGACGATGAAGGCAACCTTCGATGGATCGCGGCCATTGAGACGGGTTCTGATCGCCTCGAATGCCGAACGCCAGTCGGACGGACTCAGCTTGCCGTCGGTCTTGACAAACGGCTTGTCGAGCCTGCGGCGCTTCAACCCGTCATAGGAAAACCGCGTCTTGTCGGAGATCCACTCTTCATTGATGTCTTCATGCAACCGGGGAACGATACGCATGACCTCGTTGCCGCGGGTGTCCACGCGAATGTTCGAACCGACCGCATCCATTACGTCGATCGATTCGGTCTTTTTCAATTCCCAGGCGCGGGCCGTGTATTCGTAAGGCTTGGAGTTGAGCGCACCAACCGGGCACAGATCAATGATATTGCCCGACAGCTCCGAACTCAGGGCCTTCTCGACCCAGGTCGTGATCTCCATGTGCTCGCCACGGTGACACGCCCCAAGTTCCTCAATACCGGCGATCTCATTGATGAACCGGATACAGCGGGTACAGTGGATGCAGCGGGTCATGTGGGTCGCGATGAGCGGCCCCAGGTACTTGTCGGCGACCGGACGCTTGTTCTCATCGAAGCGCGACTTGTCGGGGCCGTAGAACAGGGTGATGTCCTGCAGGTCACATTCGCCGCCCTGATCGCATATGGGGCAATCGAGCGGATGGTTGATCAGCAGCATCTCCAGCGTGCCGCGACGGGCCTTGTGCACCTGCTCGGTATCGGTCCTGATGACCATGCCGTCGGCGGCGGGCATCGCGCAGGATGCGATCGGTTTGGGGGATTTCTCCATCTCGACAAGACACATCCGGCAATTGCCGGCGATGTTCAGGCGCGGATGGAAACAGAAGACGGGAACCTCGCGGCCCGCCGCCTCGATCGCCTGCAGTACGGTCGAGCCCGACTCGACCTCGACTTCCTGGCCGTCAATTGTCAGCTTCGGCATGCGTTCCTCAAGCTCCTCAGGCGGCCTTTTGCGTGCGCGCGGTATATTCCGCGATCCGCTGTTCAATCTCCGGACGGAAATTGCGGATCAGGCCCTGGACCGGCCAGGCTGCCGCATCTCCGAGTGCGCAAATCGTGTGGCCTTCGATCTCCTTGGTGACATCCCACAGGAGATCGATTTCCTCAACCCTTGCTCTTCCCTCCGCCATGCGTTCCATCATCCGCCATAGCCAGCCCGTGCCCTCGCGACATGGTGTACACTGACCACAACTCTCATGCATGTAGAACTTCGACAGGCGTGTAATGGCCTTGATCACGTCGGTCGACTTGTCCATCACGATCACCGCTGCCGTACCCAGGCCCGAACCTGCGCCACGCAAGGTGTCGAAGTCCATGGTGATGGTGTCGCACACATCCTTCTTCAGCATCGGAACGGACGAACCGCCAGGGATGATCGCCAGCAGATTGTCCCAGCCGCCACGCACGCCACCGCAATGCTTCTCGATGAGCTCCTTGAGCGGAATGCCCATCTCCTCCTCGACATTGCAGGGTCGGTTCACATGGCCGGAGATGCAGAAAAGCTTGGTGCCGTGGTTCTTGTCGGGACCGAGCCCGGCAAACCACGCACCGCCTCGTCGCATGATGGTGGGTGTAACCGCGATCGTCTCGACATTGTTGACCGTGGTGGGGCGGCCATAGAGACCAACCATGGCGGGAAAGGGCGGTTTCAGCCGAGGCTGCCCCTTCTTGCCTTCCAGGGCCTCGATCAGCCCGGTTTCCTCGCCACAGATGTAGGCACCTGCCCCGCGGTGAAGATAAAGATCGTAGTCATATCCCGAACCGGCGGCGTTCCTGCCAAGCAGGCCCGCCTCGTAGGCTTCCTTGATGGCCGCCTCAAGCACGATGGCTTCCTGAACGAACTCTCCGCGAATGAAGATGTATCCCGCCGTGCATCCCATCGCCGCACCGGCGATCAGGCAGCCTTCAACCAGTTTGTGCGGCTCGTGGCGTATGATTTCCCGGTCCTTGCATGTACCCGGTTCGGATTCATCCGCATTGACGACGAGATAGACCGGCCCGCCATCGGTCTGCTTGGGCATGAACGACCATTTGAGACCGGTCGGAAAGCCTGCACCGCCACGCCCGCGAAGGCCGGACGCCTTGCACTCGTTGACCAGCCAGTCGCGCCCTTTTTGGATGATGGCCGCCGTACCATCCCAGTCGCCCCGCTTCCTCGCCTCTTCGAGGCCCCAGCTCTTCTGCCCGTAGATGTTGGTGAAGATGCGATCCCTGTCCGCGAGCATGTCAGGCATTCCCCTCCGTGAGCGTGGTCAGGCCGCCAAGCGGTTCGGATCCCTTGCGGCCGGACTGCGGCCCCGGCTGCGGGGTTTCGCCGCGCTGGAGCGCCTCGATGATTTCCTTGGCCTTGCCGTAGTCGAGGTCTTCGTAGAAATGATCGTCGATCCACATCATCGGCGCGTTGCAGCATGAGCCGAGACATTCGAATTCACGCAGGAAAAAACGGCCGTCAGCCGTATTCTCGCCGACCTCGATACCCAGCGCGTCCTTGCAGGCCTGAACGATCTCGTCCGATCCGCGCAGCCAGCACGGGGTCGTCGTGCAGACCCTGACCTGGATGCGGCCCGTGGCCTCGGTGTTGAACATGTCGTAGAAACTGGCGACCTCATAGACGCGGATTTTCGGCATATCGAGAAAGTCGGCGACATGGTCGAGAACTGCCCGCGGCAACCAGCCACCATGCTGGCGCTGTGCCAGATGAAGGAGGGGCAACACCGCGCTGCGCTTGCGGTCCTGCGGGTACTTCGCAAGGATTTCATCGACCAGCGGCCGATTTTCCTCGCTGAACTCGAAGCTGTCGACGTCCGGTGCAAAGCCGTCCTTGTCACTCATCGGTCGATCTCCCCGAAAACCACATCCATGGAACCGATGATTGCCACGACATCGGCAAGCTGGTGCCCTTTCGACATCTCGTCGAGCGCCTGCAGATGCACATATCCCGGCGAGCGGATCTTGCAGCGATAGGGCTTGTTGGTGCCGTCAGAGACGAGATAGACGCCGAACTCGCCCTTGCCACTCTCTACCGCAGTGTAGACTTCGCCTTCAGGCACATGAACGCCTTCGGTGTAAAGCTTGAAGTGATGGATGAGCGCTTCCATCGACCGTTTCATTTCCGAACGATGAGGCGGGGTGACCTTGCGGTCATCGGCGCGCACCGGTCCCTCCGGCATCAGCTCAATACATTGACGGATGATCTTCAGGCTTTCGCGCATTTCCAGCATGCGCACCAGGTAACGATCCCAGCAATCGCCGTTCTTGCCCACCGGCACGCCGAACTCGACCTTGTCATAAGCCGCATAGGGCTGGGCCTTGCGCAGGTCCCAGGCTACCCCGGAAGCCCGCAGCATGGGACCGGAAAAGCCCATGGCAAAGGCGTCCTCGGCGCTGACGACCCCGATATCGACGGTGCGCTGCTTGAAGATGCGGTTGTCGGAAAGCAGGGCCTCGACGTCTTCCTGCAGTGGAAGATAGTTGTCGATCCACTTCAGCAGGTCGTCGGCGAAACCTGCCGGCATGTCCCGGTTCACCCCGCCGAACCGGTAGTAATTGGCATGCATCCGGGCACCGGTGAGACGCTCATAAAAGCCCATCAGCTTCTCGCGCTCCTCGAACATCCACAGCAGCGGTGTCATCGCGCCGCAATCGAGCGCCATGGTGGTGACGTTGAGCGTGTGGTTGATGAGCCGCGTCACCTCATCCATGATCGTGCGGATGTAGAGTGCCCGTTCCGGCACCTCGACGCCGAGCAGCTTTTCGACGGCGAGAATGTAGGCGTGCTCCTGACAGAGCATCGAACAGTAATCGAGCCGGTCGAAATAGGGAATATTCTGCAGGTAGGGACGATACTCGATGAGCTTTTCCGTCCCGCGATGGAGAAGACCCACATGCGGGTCGGCCCGTTCCACGACCTCGCCGTCCATTTCGAGCACGAGGCGAAGAACGCCATGCGCCGCAGGATGTTGCGGGCCGAAATTGATTGAAAACGTGCGGAGATCCGTCTCAGCCATCCCTATTTCTCCGCCCTGGCCGTCTCGTCTGCGTCTGCCTTTTCGTCGCCCGACAACAACCCGCCACCGTCACCCTCCCACGGACTGAGAAAGTCGAAGGAGCGGAAATCCTGGCGCATCTTCACCGGCTCGTAGACCACGCGACCCTGTTCGGGGTCATAACGCAGCTCGACATGACCGGTAAGCGGGAAATCCTTGCGCAGCGGGTGGCCGTCGAAACCGTAGTCGGTGAGAATGCGACGCAGGTCGGGATGATCGGAAAACAGGATCCCGTACATGTCCCAGGCCTCGCGCTCGAACCAGCCGGCCGAACGATGCACTGACGTCACAGACGGCACCGGAGTGTTCTCGTCGGTGCAGACCTTGACCCGCATGCGCATGTTGTGATGCAGCGACAGGAGGTGATAGACGACCTCGAAGCGCTCGTCACGATCAGGATAGTCGACGCCACAGATGTCGACCAGTTCCTTCATGAGAATATTCGGCTCGTCACGCAACCAGGCGAGGACCCGGGCGATGGCAGAACCCGGTACCGTGATCGACAACTCGCCATTGCGGATCTGATGCGCGACGAGATCTTCGCCAAGACGTGGCTCAATGAGACTGAGCAGATCCTCAAGGCTCTCGGTAACTTCCGGGCCGACAGCAATCGTCATGGAAACTTCCCCGTCTCAGCGATCAATGGTGCCTGTGCGGCGGATCTTCTTCTGCAATTGCAAGATGGCATAAACCAGAGCCTCTGCCGTCGGCGGACATCCGGGCACATAGATATCCACCGGAACGATACGATCACACCCGCGCACGACCGAATAGGAAAAATGATAATATCCGCCGCCGTTGGCGCATGAGCCCATCGAGATCACATAACGCGGCTCGGCCATCTGGTCGTAGACCTTGCGCAAGGCGGGCGCCATCTTGTTGCACAGCGTCCCGGCGACAATCATGACGTCGGACTGGCGCGGGCTGGGCCGGAAGACCACGCCGTAGCGATCGAGATCGTAGCGCGAGGCGGCTGCATGCATCATCTCGACGGCACAGCAGGCAAGACCGAAGCTCATGGGCCAGAGACTGCCGGAGCGCCCCCAGTTCACCAGATCGTTCAAGGTGGTCAGGATGTAGCCGTCCTCCGCCAGACCTTCCTGCACCCGTGCCAGCAATCCCGTCCTGGGGGATTCGACCACAGCGCTGTCACTCACTCCCATTCCAGCGCTCCCTTTTTCCATTCATAGACGAACCCGACGGTGAGAATGCCAAGGAACAGCATCATCGACCAGAAGCCGACCATCCCGATATTGCCGAGGCTGACCGCCCACGGAAACAGGAACGCGATTTCGAGGTCGAAGATGATGAAGAGGATGGCGACCAGATAGAAACGCACATCGAAACGATTGCGCGCATCATCGAACGGCGCAAAACCGCATTCGTAGGGCGAGACCTTTTCCTCGTCCGGTTTCTGCCGTGCCACGAGCATCGAGGCCACGACAATGACCAGTGCAAGGCCGATGGCAACACCGAGAAAGAGCAATATGGGCAGATATTCGAAGAGATAGGCTTCCATATCGTCTCCCGGTTCATCCGTGCCCGTGAACGCGATGCCGGCACCGCGACCACCCCCAACAGCATCCATCGTTTCGCGGGAACGGGCCATGCGACAAGGCCGCGCCGGAAACTCCGGTATCGCTTTGCGGCGCAAAATAGGCTGGTCATCGGAAAAAGCCAAGGAGCAACTCGTGGTCGAATCGGGTCATCTGGTCGCGATGGCGACGGCGAGGGCATCGTTCGGATGCAGGGCGGGCAACAACGCAAAAGGGCCGGAGATTTCTCTCCGGCCCTTTTGAAATCCGCTTCGGCCATCCCGTCGGGATATGGCGCGAGTGACGGGACTCGAACCCGCGACCTCTGGCGTGACAGGCCAGCGCTCTAACCAACTGAGCTACACCCGCTTGCGCTTTGGTGAGGCGGAATTAAAGCGGCCGAAGAGGAGTGTCAAGCGCTCTCCGGCCGCTTTTGAAATTGTTTTTACAGACCACCCATCACGTTGGCCGTGTCGCTCATGCGGTTGGAGAATCCCCACTCGTTATCATACCAGGTGGCCACCCGCACGAGCTTGTCCTCAAGCACCTTGGTGGCCTTCAGATCGACCGTTGAACTCGCCGGAGCATGATTGAAGTCGATGGACACGAGCGGTTCGTCGGTGACGTCGAGAACGCCCTTCAGCGGCCCGCTGGCGGCAGCCGCCCTGAGGGCCTCGTTGATTTCCTCGGCCGTCGTGTCGCGTCCGGGAACGAAGGTGAGATCGACCAGCGACACATTGGCCGTCGGAACGCGGATGGCCCCGCCATCGAGCTTGCCCTTGAGCTCCGGCAGTACCAGCCCGACGGCGCGGGCCGCACCGGTGGAAGTGGGGATCATCGAGGATGCCGCGGCGCGGGCCCGATAGAGGTCCTTGTGGAACACGTCCAGCAGGTGCTGGTCATTGGTATAGGAGTGGATCGTGGTCATGTGGCCTCGCTCGATGCCGACCAGATCATTGAGAACCTTGGCCACCGGGGCGAGGCAGTTGGTGGTGCAGGACGCATTCGAAACCACCTTGTGCTCGGCCGTGAGCTTCTGGTGGTTGACACCGAACACGACCGTCATGTCGGCATTTTCGCCAGGTGCGGAAATGAGAACTTTCTTCGCACCTGCATCGAGATGGCCGGATGCCTTGTCACGTGAGGTGAAGATTCCGGTGCATTCCATGGCGATGTCGACGCCGAGATCGCCCCAGGGCAGCTTGGCCATGTCGCGCTCGGACAGGACCTTGATCGGTCCGGTACCGACATCAAGCGTGTCGCCTTCGAGCGTCACCTTGCCCGCAAAGCGGCCGTGCACACTGTCATAGCGGAACAGATGCGCGTTGGTCGCCGGAGGGGCAAGGTCATTGATCGCGACCACTTCGATATCCCGGCGACCGCTTTCGGCGATCGCCCTCAGGACATTTCGACCGATACGGCCGAAGCCGTTGATCGCTACCCGAACAGCCATTTTCGAAATCTCCTCTGTAAAACAGATCGTTGCAACATTTCACTGGAGCTTGCGGCGGACACGTTCGACGACATGATCGGGCGTGATGCCGAAATGGGTATAGAGTGCATCGATCGGGCCGCTGCCGCCGAAGCCGCGCAGGCCGACGACATCGTCCTCGCTGTCGACATAGCGCGTCCAGCCGAACGGCGAGGCGGCTTCCACCGCCACCCGCGGAGCGGTACCCAGCACCGCGCGACGATAGGCAGGATCCTGCTGCTCGAAAAGTTCCCAGCATGGCATTGATACCACAGCGGTTCCAATACCCGCTTCGGCCAGAATATCGCGGGCCTTCATCGCGATTTCCACTTCGCTGCCCGTGGCCAGGATCGTGGCCTGACGTTCGCCATCCGCCGGCCTGAGCACATAGGCGCCGCGCGCACTCAGGTTTTCGCTTTCGTGCTCGATGCGCAGTGTGGGTAGGTTCTGACGGCTGAGCGCCAGTACCGACGGGCCCTCGGCATGACGCAGTGCGGAAAGCCAGCATTCGGCCGTCTCCACGGCATCGGCCGGGCGGTAGACCCGCATGTTCGGCATCGCCCGCAGGCTCGCCAGATGCTCGACCGGCTGATGGGTCGGTCCGTCCTCGCCAAGGCCGATGCTGTCATGCGTGCCGACGAGGATCACCCGTTGCTGCATCAGGGCCGCCAGCCGCAGGGCGGGACGGCAATAATCGGTGAAAACGAGGAAGGTCCCTCCATAGGGAATGAACCCCTTGTGCAGGGCCATGCCATTCATGATGGCCACCATGCCATGCTCGCGCACGCCATAATTGATATGCCGGCCGGCAAGGTCTTCAGGTGTGACGGGGGGCGTTGATTTGGTGTTGGTGAGATTGGAGCTGGTCAGATCGGCCGATCCGCCCGTCAGCGAATCGATGGCGGCTGTCAGCGTCTCCAGAGCCACCTGACTGGACTTCCGGGTCGCCCAGGCGGGCCTGTCCGTCGACAACTGACGCTTGAGAGCGTCAATTTGCCGATCGATATCCGCGGGAAGTTCGCCTTCGAGTGCCGTCATGAAGCGCTCGCGAACGGAATTGTCGCTCGATTCGAGACGTTGGCACCACGCCTCGTAGGCATTCCGCGAAGCCGCCCCGGCCTTGCGCCACGCATCGAGAATGTCTCCGGGAATTTCGAAAGCTGGCCATGGCCAGCCGATGGCCTCGCGGGTCCGGGCGATCTCGTCCGCGCCGAGCGGCGACCCATGTGCCGACGACTTGCCGGCCTTGTTGGGGGAGCCCTTGCCGATCACCGTCCGGCAGGCGACGAAAGTCGGGCGGTCGCTGGCCCGGGCTTCGTTCAGTGCCCGGTCGATATCGGCCATGTCGTGGCCATCGCAGCGGATCGCGTGCCAGCCCGAGGCGGCGAATCGGGCACACTGGTCGTCGACAGTGGAAAGCGAAGTGGGTCCATCGATGGTGATGTGGTTGTCGTCGAACAGGATTGTCAGCTTTTCGAGCCGCATCTGCCCGGCGAAGGATATCGCCTCCTGGGAAATGCCTTCCATCAGGCAACCGTCGCCCGCGAGAGCCCATGTCCGGTGGTCGACCAGTTCGCTGCCGAAGCGCGCGGCCAGCATCTTTTCCGCCAGGGCCATGCCGACGGCCGTGGCCACCCCCTGACCGAGCGGGCCGGTCGTGGTCTCGATCCCCAGCGCGTGACCATATTCCGGATGTCCGGCGGTACGCGCCCCCAGCTGGCGAAAGTTGCGCAGCTCGTCCAGGGTCATGTCCTCGAAGCCGAGCAGATGATGCAGGGCATAGAGAAGCATCGAGCCATGGCCTGCCGACAATACGAAACGGTCGCGGTCGGGCCAGTCAGGATGGGCCGGATCGATCCTGATGTGGCGGGTGAACAGCACGGTGGCGACATCGGCCGCTCCCATGGGCATGCCCGGATGGCCCGAATTGGCCGCCTGGACGGCATCCATGGCCAGTGCGCGGATGGCGTTGGCCATGACGCTGGGACTGATCGCGATATCACTCATGGACATTTCCGTTGCAATCGGCCGAATTCGGGGATCGACACGTTCCCTGTCATCCTGGGCTGGGCATCCGGCACCCGACGAGATGATGCCCACCCGTGTGGCCGGGAAACTGGCGCAAAAGGCCGGAAAATCCAACCGTCATTTTATGCAGGGCAGCGGGCGGCCGGGAACAGTGTTCTGCCTGCGCGGCGGGCGATGTGGATGTCCACGGTACGTTAACGCCACAGTTGACGGAAATAGGGCCATGTGCCACTGGTTCGTCGTTCACTTTTTCGGTGTGATCTATCGGGACCTGCCATGTCTGCCCTGAGCCGCGCCCAGACCCGTTTGGAGCAGGCCGTCGCCCGTCTTGAGAAGGCGCTCGGCGAGCACGAAGCACGTTCGGCGGAGTCGAGTGGCTCCGAGGATGTCCTGCACGAGGTGCAGGCCCTTCGCGACGAATGCCGCGACCTTCGTGGCAAGCTGGACCGTGCCAATCGGCGTCATGCCCATTTGCAGACGGTCGTGAGCGAAGTCTCCGTCCGCCTCGACGGATCCATCACGGAACTCGATCAGATGCTGGAGCGTTGAATTCATGCCGATGCTCGAGGTGTCGATCAATGGCCGCCCCTACAACGTGCAGTGCGGCGAAGGCGAGGAAGTCCGCCTCAAGCGGCTCGCCCAGTATGTCGACGCGCGCGTGCGGGAGCTTTCCGGCGGGCAGGGCCAGATCGGCGACGCCAAATTGCTGGTTCTCGCGAGCCTGCTGATTGCCGACGAGCTCGATGATGCGCTGGCCGAGATCAAGCGGCTGCATGGTCGCGATCCCGTCGACAACGAGGCAGTGGAGCTGGAGCAGTCGCGGGCGATCGAAAGGATCGCGGAGCGGCTCGAGCAGCTTGCAGTGACGCTGGAAACCACCTAAATTCTTTCTTGGCGGTGGCTGCCCGGTACGCGAATGTCAAATCATGCTCTGGGCCTATTTCGTTCTCATGGGAGCTATCCCTGATGAGGCCCTGGCCTCGTTATCATGGCACCCACCTGCTTAGCAGGCCCCAGGGACGAACCGACAGGGTCGGCCATGGTGGCTGCCGCCAACCGGTTGATCGATTGCGGCCAGACCGAAAGACGGGCGGTGTTGGATAAATCCACCTTGCGACAGGAGATGATCCGAAAGCGGCAATTGTTGTCGACCGAGGATCGCCTGTCGCTGAGTCGACGCATCGGCGACCATCTGCTCGCTCATCCCATTGTGAAGAATGTCTCATCTCTATCGGTGTTTGTCGGCATGGAAGACGAGATCGACTCCATGCCGTGGCTCGCACAACTCGCTCAACGAGGCATGACGATAGCCCTGCCTCGGGTGATCAGGGCCAGGACGCCGCTCTCCATGCGGCTATGGCAGCCGGGAGACGCTTTCGAGGTGAGCCGCTTCGGGGTATCCGAACCGTCGCTGGACCGTCCTGAAGTCAGACCGGAGCTTGTCGTGGCGCCGTTGCTGGCCTTTGACCTGCATGGATGGCGGCTGGGATACGGCGGCGGTTTCTATGACCGCACCCTTGAGCAGTTTCGCGCCGATGGCCAGTCTGTTCACGTTATGGGGGTGGCGTTCGGCTTCCAGCAGGTTGATGCCGTTCCGACCGGTCCCCATGACCAGCGTCTCGACGGGATGATTGTCGAGACAGGAAATCTAGCCCTCGACCAATAATGAAAGGACGGGTTTTTTGCGCATTCTCTTCGTGGGCGACGTTGTCGGTCGCTCCGGCCGCAAGGTGTTGATCGACGAACTGCCCGGACTTCGTCAGAGCCTGCGGCTCGATGCCGTCATCGTCAACGGTGAGAACGCCGCCGGCGGCTTCGGACTGACGCTGGCAATCGCCCGCGAATTCCTCGATTCCGGGACCGATTTGATTACCCTGGGCAATCATGCCTGGGACCAGCGCGAGCTGGTAGGGCAGATCGACAGGGAGCCACGCATCATCCGCCCGCTCAACCTGTCGCCGGGCGCTCCGGGGCGCGGCATCGGCGAATTCCGCACGACGCGCGGAAAGCGGGTGGTCGTGCTACAGGTACTGGGCCGGCTGTTCATGGGCATGCAGGACTGCGCCTTCCGGGCGCTGGAAGCCGAACTGGCGAAACTGTTCCTCGGTGGCAATGCCGATGCGATCATCGTCGACGTCCACGCCGAGGCGACCAGCGAAAAGCAGGCGCTCGGTCATTTCCTCGATGGCCGGGTCAGCCTGGTGGTCGGGACGCATACCCATATCCCTACGGCCGATCACCGCATTCTCAAGGGTGGGACAGCCTATATGACCGATGTCGGCATGACCGGAGACTATGACAGCGTGATCGGCATGGACAGCCAGATCTCGATCCAGCGCTGGCGCTCGCCGGTCCCGGGTCCGCGGCTGGAGCCGGCCTCCGGCGAGGCCACCCTGTGCGGCGTCGTGGTCGAAACGGATGACCGCACCGGCCTGGCGGTGGACATTGCGCCGTTGCGCATCAACGGGATGCTTGCTCCGACCTGAACCATCCGCGAGTCGGAGCAGGCTGCCCGAACGGTCAGACCATCTCGCTGCGGCGGGAAGCGCGCTTGCGCTCATGCGGATCGAGATGGCGCTTGCGCAGGCGGATTACCGACGGTGTGATTTCGACCAGCTCGTCGTCGGCGATGTAGGCGATCGCGCGTTCCAGCGTCATGCGGATCGGGGGGGTGAGCAATACCGCGTCGTCCTTGCCGGCCGCTCGCATGTTGGTGAGCTTCTTCGACTTCAGGGGATTGACCTCGAGATCATTTCCCCGCGTGTGCTCGCCAATGATCATTCCCGAATAGACCTTCGCACCGGGATCGATGAACATCGGGCCGCGATCCTCAAGATTCCACAGGGCATAGGCGACGGCATCGCCCTGCTCGGAGCTGATGAGCACGCCGGTATGGCGCTGGGCGATAGCCCCGCGATAAGGTTCCCAGCTGTGGAATAGCCTGTTCATGACACCGGTACCACGTGTGTCGGTCAGGAACTCGCCATGATAGCCGATCAGCGCACGCGATGGCGCGTGAAACATGAGCCTCTGCTTGCCCGCACCGGCCGGACGCATGTCGACGAGGTTGGCGCGGCGCTGGGTGAGCTTTTCCACCACCGCACCGGAATATTCCTCATCGACATCGATCACCACTTCCTCGATCGGCTCAAGTCGCTGGCCTTCCTCTTCACGGTAAAGAACCCGCGGCCTGCTGATCGACAGTTCGAAACCTTCCCGGCGCATGGTCTCGATCAGCACGGCCAGCTGCAATTCGCCGCGTCCCGATACCTCGAAACTGTCCTTGCCCTCGGCCTGCCGTACCTTGATGGCGACATTGCCCTCGGCTTCGCGCTGCAACCGGTCCCAGATCTGCCGGGATGTGACCTTGGTGCCGTCCTGACCGCCATAGGGCGAGTCATTGACCGAAAATGTCATGGCGATGGTCGAGGGGTCGATCGGCTGGGCGGCGATCGGCTCGTTCACCGACGGCTCGGCCAGCGTGTCGGCGACGGTCGCCCTGGTACAACCGGCCACGGCGACGATATCCCCGGCGACGGCCTCGTCCACCGGCTGCCGTTCCAGCCCGCGAAAGGCGAGGATCTTCGTCACGCGGGTCTGCTCGATGACCGAGCCGTCACGGCTCATTGCCTTGAGCGGCGCATTGGCGCGCAGTGTTCCGCTCTCGATCCGGCCGGTCAGAAGCCGTCCCAGGTAGGGGTTGTTTTCCAGCGTGGTCGCAAGCATGCGGAACGGCTGGTCGGCATCGGCGACCGGAGCCGGCACGTGGCGGACGATGGTATCGAACAGCGGTGCCAGGTTGGTGCGCGGGTCGGTCATCTCGCGTGCAGCCCAACCGTTCTTGGCGGAGGCATAGAGATGCGGGAAATCGAGCTGCCGCTCGTCGGCGTCGAGGGCCGCGAACAGATCGAAGATCTCGTCCAGCACCTCGTCAGCCCGTTCCTCGGGCTTGTCCACCTTGTTGATGACCACAATCGGAGCGAGCCCCAGCTTGAGGGCCTTGCCAAGAACGAATTTGGTCTGCGGCATCGGCCCTTCGGCGGCATCGACCAGCAGCAGGCAACTGTCGACCATCGACAGGATGCGCTCGACCTCGCCGCCAAAATCGGCGTGACCAGGGGTGTCGACGATGTTGATGCGCACATCGTTCCAGACCACTGACGTACATTTCGCCAAAATGGTAATGCCACGCTCCCGTTCGAGATCGTTGCTGTCCATGGCGCGTTCGGCGACCCGTTGATTTTCGCGAAAGATGCCGCTTTGCTGGAGGAGCTTGTCGACAAGCGTGGTCTTGCCATGGTCGACATGGGCGATGATCGCGATGTTGCGCAGGTTCATCTTCTGTGATCTCCGGGAGAGGGTTGCCGGCGATATAAGGCATGCTGCAACGCAGCGCCAGATGATCCGGTCGCAAGCATGCGCAATCCTTGGCGTTTGCCACCGTTTCTGGCACATCCACGCCAGCAGCGAAAACTCAGGATCACCAGCCGATGACCGAAGGCGAAAAGACGAAACCGGGCGAGGGCGAAACGAAAAGGCGCGATTTCATCCGTGAAATCGTGCGGGCAGACCTCGAATCGGGGCGTACCTCATCGGTCGTCACACGGTTTCCCCCCGAACCGAACGGCTATCTGCATATCGGCCATGCCAAGTCGATCTGCCTCAATTTCGGCCTCGCGCAGGATTTTGGCGGCCGCTGCAACCTGCGTTTCGACGATACCAATCCTGAGAAAGAGGAGGAGGAGTACATCGAGGCGATCAGAACGGATGTCGCGTGGCTTGGTTTCGACTGGGGCCGGCACATGTATTTCGCCTCCGACTATTTCGAGCAGCTCTATGAATGGGCGATGCACCTGATCCGCCAGGGACTCGCCTATGTCGACGACCAGTCGGCTGATGATATCCGCCTCAATCGCGGCACACTGAAGGAGCCCGGCCGGAACAGCCCGTTCCGCGACCGGCCGGTCGCTGAGAATCTCGACCTGTTCGCCCGCATGCGCGCCGGGGAATTCGATGAAGGCACACGCGTCCTGCGCGCGCGCATCGACATGGGATCGGGCAACATGAACCTGCGCGACCCGGTGCTCTACCGCATACGCCATGCCGCACATCCGCGTACAGGTACGAACTGGAGCATCTATCCGACCTACGACTTCGCGCATGGCCAGTCCGACGCCATCGAAGGCGTCACCCATTCCGTATGCACACTCGAATTCGAGGATCACCGCCCCCTCTACGACTGGTTCATCGACAACCTGCCCACCGACTCGCGCCCTCGCCAGTACGAGTTCGCACGATTGAACCTGACGCACACGGTGCTCAGCAAGCGGCGGCTGATCCAGCTGGTGCAGGAGGGTCATGTCGTCGGCTGGGACGATCCGCGCATGCCGACGCTGGCCGGTCTGCGCCGCCGCGGCATTCCCGCGGAGGCCCTGCGCGATTTCTGCGGACGGATCGGTGTCGCCAAGGCGGACAACCGGGTGGAGGTGCAGTTGCTGGAGCATTGCGTGCGCGAGCATCTGAACGCGGCAGCACCGCGGCGGATGGCTGTGCTGCGGCCGCTTAAACTCGTCATCACCAACTATCCCGAAGGCAAGAGCGAGACTCTCGAGGCCATCAACAACCCCGAGGACGCGGAAGCCGGCACGCGCTCCGTGCCGTTCAGCCGGGAGATCTGGATCGAGCGCGACGACTTCATGGAGGACCCGCCGAAGAAGTTCTTCCGCATGGCTCCGGGCCGCGAGGTCCGGCTGCGCTATGCCTATCTCATCACCTGCGACGAGATGGTGAAGGATCGCGATGGCGAGGTCGTCGAGCTCCGCTGTTCCTATGACCCGCTGACGCGCGGCGGCGATGCGCCGGACGGCCGCCGGGTCAAGGCGACACTGCACTGGGTATCGGCGGCAACGGCGGTCGAGGCCGAAATACGACTCTACGATCATCTGTTTACCGGCGAGGTGCCGGGACAGGATGGGGACTATCTCGCCGATCTCAATCCGCAATCGCTGGAGATCATCACGGATGCGAAGGTGGAGCCGTCGCTCGCCCGGATCGAGCCCGGCAAGGCCGTTCAGTTCGAACGGCAAGGGTACTTCGCCGCCGATCCCGATGGCACCACGGAGCGGCCGGTCTTCAACCGCACGGCTACGCTTCGCGACAGCTGGGCCAAGGCGAAGGCCAGCGGCTGACCGATTCAGGAGCGCGGAAGCGGTTTTCACGGCCTGTCAACGGAGCCGGGTTGCTTTCTACTCCGGTTCGAGCAGGTCTCGGAGTGTGTAGAGGGCTTCCAGTGCCTGCCTCGGTGTCATCTCATCGGGGTCGAGGTCGCGCAGGCGTTCCAGTGCCGGTGGGGGCCTGGATGGTTCGGCTTGGCAGCGGCTGGCTTCGAGGGCGGCGCGGAACAGCGGCAGGTCCTCGGCGAGGCGGGCAGGGGCGGTATGGGCCTCGCCGGCCTCGAGCTTGTTCAGCACGGCCTGCGCGCGATCGATGACGACCTTCGGCAATCCGGCGAGGCGGGCGACGTGGATGCCGTAGGAGCGGTCGGCGGAGCCCGCGGCGACCTCGTGCAGGAAGATCACCTCGCCCTTCCATTCCTTGACCCGGACGAAATGCGGCGACAGGTGGTCGAGGCGGGCGGCCAGTGCGGTCAATTCGTGGTAGTGGGTGGCGAACAGGCCGCGGCAGCGATTGGCGTCGTGCAGGTGCTCGATGACCGCCCATGCGAGCGACAGGCCGTCATAGGTGGCCGTGCCGCGTCCGATCTCGTCAAGAATGACGAGGCTGCGTTCGCCCGCCTGATTGAGAATGGTGGCTGTTTCCACCATTTCCACCATGAAGGTCGACCGGCCGCGGGCGATGTCGTCGGCGGCACCCACACGGCTGAACAGGCGGTCGACGAGGCCGATGGTGGCGGATTTCGCCGGTACGAAACTGCCGGTCTGGGCCATGATGGCGATCAGTGCGGTCTGGCGCAGGAAGGTGCTCTTGCCGGCCATGTTGGGGCCGGTGAGCAACCACAGCGACTGGTCGCCCTCCAGCTGTGCGTCATTGGGCTGGAAGCGTTCGCCCGCCTGGACCAGCGACTGTTCCACGACCGGGTGGCGGCCTTCGGCGATATCCAGATCCAGCCCGTCGGTGAGCCGTGGCATGACGTAGTCCTGTTCGCGGGCGAGCTCTCCGAGGGCGGCGGCGATGTCGAGGGCGGCGGCGGCGGCGGCGGTACGGGCGATGGCGTTGGCGTGTTCGGCGATGGCAGCGCGCAGATCGGCATAGATCTCCAGTTCGAGAGCAAGAGCCTTGTCCGCAGCATGCGCGATCCGTTCCTCAAGCGAGCCCAGCTCGTCGGTGGAATAGCGGCTGGCATTGACCATGCCCTGCCGCTGGAGAAAGTGATCGGGTACACGCGAACGGTGGGTCGACGTCACCTCGATGAAGAAGCCCAGCATGTTGTTGTGCCGGATCTTGAGCGACGGGATTCCGGTTTCCTCGCGATAGCGGGTCTCGAGTTCGGCGATGAGCCGCCGTCCCTGGTCGCGCAGGCGCCGCTGCTCGTCCAGCTCCTCCAGCGCGCCGCTGCGCACGAAGCCGCCGTCGCGGGCGAGCAGGGGTGGCTGATCGTCGAGGGTGGCGACCAGCCGCTCGCGCAGTTCGTCGCACGGATCGAGGTCGTCGGCCATGCGCGCCAGCGGAGCGGCGGCCTTTTCGAGACGCCAGCGCAGGTCTCCGGCTACGGTGAGGCCGCGGCCGATGGCAACCATGTCGCGCGGACCGCCACGATCGAGCGATAGCCTTGAGACAGCGCGCGCAAGGTCGGGCATCTGGCGCAACTGGCCGCGGACATCCTCGCGGGCGGCGGCATCCTCGACGAAGCCCTCGACCTCGGCAAGCCGTTCAAGCAGCGGCGGCAGGCTGGCCAGAGGCGCGGCCAGCCGTTCGGCCAGCAATCGCCCGCCCGCGCTGGTCACCGTGCGATCCATGGAGGCCAGCAGGGAACCCTGCCGACGACCGTCGAGCGAGTGGGTGAGTTCGAGGTTGCGGCGGGTTGCGGGGTCGATGCGCATGGCTGTACCGTTTTCGATGCGCCGAGGCGGATCGAGACGTGGCAGCAACCCTTTCTGCGTCAGGTCGAGATAGCTCAGCAACGCGCCGGCCGCGGCGATCTCGCTGCGCTCGAAGGCACCGAATGCGTCGAGGCTGCGGATGCCGAAATGATCGAGCAGGCGGCTCTCGCCGCGTTCGGCGGAAAAGCTCCTGGGGTCGATACGGGTGAACAACGATTTCCAGTCGTCGAGCGGACCCGGCAGGCCGATACGATCGCCGGCATTGTCCGCGATCAGGATCTCGCCCGGCGACAGGCGCGATATCGCGCCTGTCAGGTCGGCCTTCGACGTCATTTCGGTGAAGAATGCACCGGTGGAAATATCGACCCAGGCCACGGCGAGACGATCGGCATGGCCGCCGATGGCCATCAGGTAGTTGTTGGCACGGGCGGACAGGAGGCTGTCCTCGGTGAGAGTGCCCGGCGTGACGATACGCACCACGTCGCGGCGCACCAGCGTCTTGCCGCTGCGTTTCCTTGCATCCTCGGGACTCTCCATCTGTTCGCAGATGGCGACCTTGAAGCCCTTGCGGATGAGCTTTTCGAGATAGCTTTCCGATGAGTGGACGGGGACACCACACATGGGGATATCCTCATCTTCGTGCCGGCCGCGTTTCGTCAGGGCGATATCGAGAGCGGGTGCTGCCTGTACGGCGTCCTCGAAGAACAGCTCGTAGAAATCTCCCATGCGGAAGAAAAGCAATGTTCCGGGATGTTCGGCCTTGATCGCCTGGTACTGGGCGATCATGGGCGAAGGCTTGGCTGTCGATTTTTCGCGCAATGGTTGTTTCATTAATAAAAAATCAACCTTGAAGCAATTTAGATGCGGGGTATAGTATGTCCTCGTTCATCAGGCGAGTGCGTGACTGTTGCGCGATTGCGACAGGGTCAACGGGCAATCGGGCATCGGGTCGTCTCCGCGACCCCGTGGCCGGGTGTTGAACAGACGAGGGACGGGTGCGAATTCGACATGGGTAAGAATCACAATGATCCAGCTGCCGATGAAACATGAGGCCTTTCTTCAGGACCAGCTTCCGCATGGCTGGGAGGCGGCGAGGGACAGGGCAGCCGAACTGGTGGCACAGACGGAATTCCTGACCTGGCCGGACCGGGCCGCGGTCCTCGACACGTTCTTGTGGAAGCGCGCACGGACGATGCTTTCCAACGAGGAAATCACGGCCGTCATCAATCGCCTGCGGCATTGTCAGGGGGGCTCCTATGCGGTGCTCGAATATGCAACGGTCTGCGGCTCCATTCTGACGGGCGTCGTGCTGCAGCTCAAGGAGCCCGGTGAGATTGCCTCGCCCTTTCATGCACTCACTTTTCTCCTTTCGCGCAAGGTGGAGCACCAGCAGCTCGGTGCCCGCTGGGTCCAGGCATTGGGGCAAAAGGCGCTGGAAGAGGCGATGAGCACGCTGCCGGGCTATGCCTTCATGTTCCTTGCCACTTATCCCAACGACTCCGCGGAGAGTTTCATGGCCCGCGACGCTTTCTGGGCGGCGATGCTGGGGCGTTAGGTCGAGAGAACGGGATCATCGTGGAAGCGACCGGTGCGGTCGCTTCCGTTTCCCGTTTGTTACCCAATTGAGTTTATTCGCCGTTCGGAGAGCATCAGGCTCTCCCGGCTCCACAACGAGTACCGGATCCATGTTCGAGTTTGCACGCAGACTGACCGACCAATCCCGCCACACGGTCGATGTCTGCATCGTCGGAGGCGGCGCTGCAGGCATTTCCATGGCCCTGCAGTTCATCGGCAAGGAGACCTCCGTGCTCCTCGCGGAAGCTGGAGGCGAAAACTATGACAATGACATCCAGAGCCTGTACCGGTCCCAGGCGATCGGCCTGCATATCGACACCGAGACCGCGCGACTGCGCCAGTTCGGTGGTTCGACACACCATTGGGGTGGCCGTTCACGGCCGTTGACGGCCCACGAGTTCGGTCGTCGCGACTGGATTCCCATGAGTGGCTGGCCGATCCCGCGTGAAGCTCTGATGAAGCATATACCGCGAGCCATGGAGATCTGCGAGATCCGGCTCGATGGCCTCGATCACTGGTCCGACCCGATCGACAAGCCGGATATCTGGCCGCTGGAGAGTTCCTTTCGACCGGGGCTCTGGCGCTTCAGCCCGCCAACCGCGTTCGGCAGCCGCTACTGGTCCGATTTCGAGGCGGCATCCAATGTCGAGGTGCTGCTCGAAGCGGCTCTGGTCGACATGCGGCTTGAAGGCGACAGGGTCTCGACGCTGCACTTCAGGTCGCCCGACGGCAAACATGTGACGGTCGAGGCGCGCCTGGTCGTGCTCGCCTGCGGCGGCATCGAGAATGCCCGCCTGCTGCTTGCCAGCAACAGCCAGAGGCCGGCCGGCATCGGCAATGAGCACGACCTTGTCGGTCGCTATTTCGCCGGCCATCCGGTCTACGAATCGCTTCAGGTGCAACTCGCCTACAATGCCCGCCTGCCATTTTTCCTCGATGACTGGACGACCCCGGAAGGGGATGAACTGGAAGGAATGCTCAGCCTGCGCGACGAACAGCAGGAACGGTTGCAGACGACCTCGATCGACGGAGCGTTCTATCCGGGTGGGCAATTCGGTCCCCCCGGCATCCGTGCCATGCGGCGCATCTACCAGGCTGCACGCCGGGGCAAGCTGCCTCAGGACCTCAGTGGCGATATCGCGGCCATTGCCGGCGATATCGGCGGCATTGCCGACGAGGTCATGGAACGGGCTGGCTGGCGGACGGCAAGGGGCGCATCCTACACCCTGAGCGTCCTGGTGGAGCAGGTCCCCAATCCCGACAGCCGTGTCACGCTGCTGCCGGAAAAGGATGCGCTCGGACTGCCTGTCGCCCAGATCGACTGGCGGTTGTCGGAGATGGACCGGCATTCGGTGCGGACGTTCTCAAGGCTCCTTGCCAACGAGATCGGCCGGATGCAGCTCGGCAGGGCCCAGCTCGAAGACTGGATCGCCGACGACAGCGAGCCGTTTCCGCCGCATGGCAACAGCTCCCATCACATCGGCACCACGCGCATGAACCCGGATCCCGGCCTGGGCGTCGTCGACAACGATTGCCGGGTTCACGGCATCGACAACCTCTACATAGCCGGCAGCTCCGTCTTTCCCATCGGCGGTGTGGCCCATCCCACGCTCAACCTCATCGCCCTTGCATTAAGGCTGGCCGATCACCTCGGTGAGCGCCTAAGGAACCTCCACGGCAGTGCAAGACGGAAAAATGAGGATGGGAAATACGAGCTTACCACCGTTCCATGAAACGGTTCACCCGGACTGGATCGACTATAACGGACACCTGAACGAGGCCTACTACCTGCTGATCTTCAGCCATGCGACCGACAGCATGATCGACTGGATGGGCATGGATGCGGCCAGTCGCGAGGCCGAGCGGCGTTCGGTCTACACGCTTGAAACCCATATCCTCTACATGCTCGAGGTGAAGGTCGGGGAACGGGTCGAGGTGCGCACCCGGCTGCTTGATCTCGATGGCAAGCGCATCCACCTGTTTCACACCATGATCCGGGAGGATGGCGAAATCGCCTGCATGAGCGAGATGGTCATGGCCTGCATCGACATGACCGGCCCCAGGATATGCGCCTTTGCCGAGGGGCCGGCGGCAAGGCTCGATGCCCTGTTCGAGCGGCACTGTGAAGAACCATGGCCGGACAAGGCCGGTCGCAGCCTCGGCCTCGGGAATGGCCGGCGTTCAGCCCGGTCGTGAGAGCACGGCCCTGACCGGCGCGAAGTCCCGTCGGTGGTGGGGCGTCGCGCCATGTTCGACCAGCGCCCGGCGATGCTGCACGGTGCCGTACCCGGCATTGCGCTCGAAGCCGTATTGCGGGTAGCGCACCGCCAGACGGGCCATCAGCCGGTCGCGGAGGACCTTGGCGACGATCGATGCAGCACTGATCTCCGGAATGAGGGCATCGCCACCGATCACGCATCGCGAGGGCCATGGCAGGTCCGGCGTCCTGTTGCCATCGACCATGACCAGCGCCGGCTCCATTTCGAGACGGAACAGGGCAGCACGCATCGCCTGGAGGCTCGCCTGCAGGATGTTGATCCGTTCGATGACATCCACCGAACATGCGGCCACAGCGACATGTGCCGTTGCGAGAATTTCCTCGCTCAGCTGTTCGCGCCTTCTGGCACTCAACGCCTTCGAGTCGGCCAGTCCTTCGATGGGCTGGCGCAGGATCACCGCGGCCGCGACCACCGGTCCGGCCAGCGGCCCGCGACCCACCTCGTCGACGCCGGCAACGGGGCCGCTCACGCGCGTTCGAGCCAGTGGCCGGCTGCACGGATGCTGCCGACCTCGCGGCCGGTGAAGTTGCGCAGGACGGGACGGGCGGTTTCACCCAAAATGTTGATGGCTGCCTCATCGAGAATGTCGAGCTGACGCAGGATATCGATCAGGGCCACCTCCGACGCACGTCTCGCACCGTCCTCGACCTTCAGCGCGATCCCCAGCCGGAGGTCGGGAATGGCGGCGAGAAAGACACCTTCGGCACCGGTCTTCACCACGACATGCGGTGCCGTGCGCATCACGGCCGTGCAGCAGCGTCCGGTGCCTGCAACCAGTTCCGGATGACCGCCCATGGCCCGGCGCAGGGCCATGGGAGCACGGTCCCCGCTGGCACCGAAACGGGCGGCGGCCAGGGCCACGGCGCGCAGCGGAATGGCCCAGGTCGGCACGCCGCAACCGTCCACGCCGGGTGCCCGGCTCACCGCATCGCCGGTGTAGCGGCGGAGCACGTCGAGCACGCGCTGCTGCACGGGATGGTCGAGGTCCAGATAGCTCGCGACAGGTTCGCCCTTGTGGGTTGCCGCCGTCAGCATGCCGGTATGCTTGCCCGAACAGTTGTTGTGTGCCCGGTTCGGTTCGAATCCGTGGCGCAGCATTTCCCGCGCGGTCGGGCCATGCGACGGTGCGTGGGCGCCGCAACCGAGGTCGCAAGGTGCAAGCCCCAGCCGCGCCAGCCAGGCCGTGACCCGGTCGACATGCATCGGTTCGCCGCCATGCGAGGCACAGGCGAGGGCCAGCTCCTCGTTGGTCACGCCGAAGGCGTCGGCGGCACCGGTCTCGACGAGCGGTATCGCCTGGAACATCTTGATGGCCGAACGCGGGTAGACAGCGCCATCGACGTCGCCGGCCCACGCAAGGAGACGGTCGTGGTCGTCGACGACCGCAGCCCGCACGCGATGGCCGCTTTCGACCATTCCGCCTCGCATCACCTCGACGGCGACAGGTGCATCGGCTTGCGACATGGAGTCCTCCCGGCTGGTTTCGGCGGTGCACGACTCCTATAGCGTTGCCGGGAGCGGCGGCAACAGTCCATCCATGGGTCATGTCGCGGCAGGAGCGTTCGCGAGAAGGGGAAGGAGCGATGGAACAGGGACGTGTGGTCGACAGGATCCTTGTCGCGATGGCGGCATTGCTCGGTGCTGCGGCAGTCGCGAGCGGTGCGATCGCGGCCCACGCACTGACCGGAGTGCCGGCGGCAAGGCTCGAAACGGCATCGCGCTATGCCATGTGGCACGCCCTCGCGATCTTCGCCTTTGCCGCACTGCGGCCGGGCCATCGACTGGCCCCGGCTCTCTGGCTGCTGGGCTGCCTCGGCTTCAGCGGCGGGCTTGTCGCCAACATTCTCGGAGCGCCGGATATCGTCCTGCGGATCACCCCAACAGGTGGTGGTCTTCTCATTCTGGGGTGGGTCGTGGCAGCGTTCGCATGTGCCCGCCGGAACGGGACCTGATGCCATTTCAGAAATTTGTCCGGACGAGCGAGGTCATGCTTCCTGCCGGGAGAATGATGCCCTCCTGCAACCAGATGCCGCGAACCCTGCCATCATGCATGACCGGTGTACCGCGTGCGGAAGCCTTGATGTCGGGAAGGTCACCGCCGGTATCGAGATCGAGGGCCAGCGGCGTTCCCGATCGCGGCGAGAAGAGCCGCGCGAGACCACTCGAATCATCCCGCCTCTCGATCAACCCGTAGACCGTCATGCCGTCGGGATAGACCAGTTCGACGATGCTGGAGGCCGGTAGCGCGTTCGCCGGTACGATCAGTTCGTCCTCGGAGACATGGAACGCCACCGTTGCGCCATCATGCCCCACCGCGACCACTTCGCTCCGGTTGGCGGCTCGCCATTGCCCGGCGGGCTTCCTTGCGGTCGCGACTGCGGGTGCCGGGGCACGGGCCGCCGGTTCGATGTCCGCGACGTCGTCATCGGCCGATGGCAGCTCCAGCGACGATGCGGTCAGTTCCTCGGTGTCACGAGCGGGAGGAGTGGTCAGCGGCGTGGGCTGCCGCAGGTCGTCGAGTGTCAGGGCGACGGGAGGTGTCGAGGCCCAGAGGCCGGCGGCGATCCGCAGCTCGGCTTCACCGGGAACAGGGGTCTGCCGTTCCCGGATTTCGAGCTCGCTGCTGGTCATCAGCCGGAATGCCGGGCCGTGCTGACTGGTCTTGTCGCCAGGGTGGCGATTATCGCTCAGGGCCACCAGTTGCCGATCGGTGATGTCCTGTTGCCGGAACCATCCGGTCCCGTCGCGCATGTCCACGAGGGCAAGGATGAGGGTTGCCGTGCGGCGGCTTTCGAGTTCCGTCAGGTCGTATTTGTAGGTCGTGAGCAGGGGCTCCTCGATGAAGGCGTCGGTGGCCTTCAGTTCGGCTTCGAGCGCGGCGACTTCGTCCGTCTCGAAATAGCCGGTGATGCCGCTGATGAGTCCGCCGGCCATGAGACCGACCAGATCAAGAACCGGATCGCCGGTGGAAACTTCGCCACTTCCCGATTTCCTGTCCGCACGCTTGTCCTTGCGTGCCTCGGCGAGCTTCTTTTCGAGCAATTTGCGATCCGGGTTGGCAGTGCGCCTGGTGCCCTTGGGAAAGGTCGATGTCAGCCGCGTGGTGCGAAACACATGACGTGTCGCATGTGGCGATGCATTCGCGGCGGAACCGATCGTGACCACGCAGGCGGGTTGACCCGGACCCGGGCTGCGCAGAACCGGAACGACGAGCTCACGTCCCAGTTCGTCGACCTGCTCCGGCAAGAGACCTGCCCCCAAAGGCATGATTCCCAGGGTGGCGGCATCGGGATCGAGGCGACTGCGCTCGTCTGGCGAAAAATTCAGGATGGCCAACAACCTTGACGCACAATTGCCCTCCTGTGGCCAAGGCAATGGCGGCAGGATACCGGCAGCACCCGCCGCTGGCTGGATTGCCGCGATATCCGTGCCGTCGCCATCGCTCGAAGCAAGGTTCCAACCGGGCCATGACGACGGCACGGATGTGCAACCGATCAGCGCTGCGAAGGTCAGAAGCTGTGTCGAAACGATCCTGCGGAACATGCGGCCCACCCGGTTTGGTCGACCGCAAATTATAGTTTAGTCAGCCTGAAAAATCAACCAATACGCGAACAACGATCAATGGTGTCACTTACGGTGTCGATCACCTCATTCAGAAGCCCGCGGTCTTCGGCCTCGACCATCACCCGGATCACCGGCTCGGTGCCCGATGGCCGGACGATCAGACGCCCGTTGCGTCCGAGCCGGCTGCGTTCGGCATCGAGCACGGAGCTGATCTGCGGCATGTCGAGGCTGATCTGCCGGTCGACGCGGACATTGCGGAGCTGCTGGGGCACGCGTTCGAACGAGCGGCCGATCTCCGACAACCGCCGCTGCTGGCCGACCATGGCGGCGAGGACCTGTAGCGCGGCCAGCAGGCCGTCACCGGTCGTGGAGAAATCCGAAAGAATGATGTGACCGGACTGTTCGCCGCCGATATTGAGATCGAGGGCACGCATGCGCTCGACCACATACCGGTCGCCCACGGCGGTACGGTGCAGGCTGATGCCCCGACCTTCGAGATAGTGTTCCAGACCGAGATTGGACATCAGCGTGGCGACGACGGCGTTGCCGCGCAGGATGGACCGGTCCTGCATGTTCGAGGCGATCATCGCCAGGAGCTGATCGCCGTCCACGTCAGCCCCCGTCTCATCGACGAGAACAAGCCGGTCGGCATCGCCATCGAGTGCCACGCCGAGGTTCGCACCGTGTTCGATGACCGCTTGGCGCACCGTGTCCGGACAGGTCGATCCGCAATGATCGTTGATGTTTCGGCCATTGGGGGACGTACCGATGCGGATGACTTCCGCACCCAGTTCGAAGAACAGATCGGGTGCTATGTGGTAGGCGGCACCATTGGCGCAGTCGACCACGATCTTGATGCCGGATAGGCTGAGATTGCGGGGAAAGCTGCTCTTGAGGCTCTCGATATAGCGCCCCGATGCGTCCTCGTAGCGGGTCGCGCGGCCGATCGCATCCGGCTGCGCATAGCCATTGGCGTCCATCGAGGTCATCAGGGCCTCGATCTCGGCCTCGAGCGCGTCCGACAGCTTGAAGCCGTCGGGGCCGAACAGCTTGATGCCGTTGTCGGCAAAGGGATTGTGCGACGCGGAGACCATGACACCGAGATCGGCGCGCAGGGTACGGGCCAGGAACGCCACGGCCGGCGTCGGCATCGGCCCGACGACCATGACATCCATGCCCGCCGAGGTGAAACCCGCAGTAAGCGCCGTCTCGATCATGTAGCCGGAGAGTCTTGTGTCCTTGCCGATCAGTACCCGATGGTGATGATCCCCACGTCGGAAAATCTGTCCGGCAGCACGACCGAGGGCGAGGGCGATCTCTGCCGTCATCGGGTAGATATTGGCCGTACCGCGAATGCCGTCGGTACCGAATAGCTCGCGCTTCATCTTTCACTCCGGTTCAATCAGGCAGGCCGTAGGCTGCCATCCATAATCGCGATCTCGCTGCCAGTATCGCATTCCTTGAGGGTAAGAGCGGAACACGGCTTCAACGGTCCATCAATTTGTGCACCCGTATCAGCCAGGACGTACCATCGGGGCGGAAAATGTTCCAGTCTCATATCGTCATACTTCCACAATGGTAAGGTTTATCCGCGGCAAGGCGGAATGCCGCGAACGAGCCATCGAGCCCGGCGTTAACCCGTCGACACTATCCAGGTAGGATCTCGCAACAACGCTCGTGCCGTCGATCCGGGACGCGTGCTACGGTGTGTGCAGGTCGCACTGATGGGCAAGTTCCCCTTTGGTTATCCATGCCAGGTGGGGATTGTTCGGGAATCGCTGAAGGACCGGGTCGATGAGCGAACCGAGACCGAAGATTGAAATCATCCCGCCCGATGGTGCCCCGCGGAGGCCCTGGCGACGTTTTTGCGGCGCATTCAGGCCGTATGCGCCGGGTGATGGCCGTCCGCCCGGATGGAAATCCTGCGGCTACGAGGTGGCACCGGCCGACCGCTGCGATGATCGCCGGGCCCGCAAGAGGGGCAGGGGGGACATTCCCGCAGGCTCCATTCTCGACCTGGAGAGCTGAACCATCGGGCATCGTTCACGGTTTTGCGCATGAACGCACTCGTTTCGTTGTCCACAGGCGGGGAAATGTGACCAGTTCAGTCCTTCTCGTCATCGTCCCGCATTTCGACGATGCGCCGGGCGGTGGCGTAGTCGAAGCCGGCCCTGGCCAGCTTGCCCAACTCGTGCCGGCAGGTTTCGGCATCGGCAGGGCCGTCGCGAAAGGGACCGATGCGCCGCCGCCGGGCAAAGTTGATCGCTGCCATCCAGTTCGCGGAGGTGCCGTCGCTGTCATCGTCAAGTCGGTCGACGATCTGGTCGACAAGCGCGCTTTCCACACCCTTGCCGCGCAAGGTGGCGCGGATGTGACGCAAGGGCTTGCCCCGCTCCACCAGGCTGCGCGCGCGACCTTCGGCGAACATCCGGTCATCGACGAGGCCGAGCCGGGCAAGGTCGGCTACGAGCGCATCAATCCACCCTTCGATGGTTGCGGCATCGATACCGAAGGCTTCGGCCTCGGGCCGGACCCGTCGCAGCAACACGAGGCGTAGATTTGCCCGGCTGGTTGAAAATCTCTCCAGATAGGCCATCGCCCGCTGGCGAAGACGCTCGGGCGATGGCTTTTTCAACTGGCGCGGCAAGGGCCGCTCAGCGTGGCTGGGTATCGAGGATCAGCTTGACGGCCGATGCCCCCTGCGGATCGTTGCCGTAGCGCGCGCGCAGTTCGGCAAAGAAGGTGTCGGCTTCCTCGACCGGCGGGCGCCCGTCGGCGAACGGCTTTTCCCTGCTGGCAATGGCGACGATCATCTCCACGCCTGCCGGCGCCTTGACGACCTGTCCGGTACGGTAAAGGAAGCGGTCGCCGATACCGGTGTTGTCGATGTATTTCGGGCCGAGATGATGAACCTTTCCGTCCTGCTCGATATAGGCGACGTAGAAGTAGCGGCTCGCCCCCGGAAGCGTGACGACGAGCTGGATCTCGGTACCCTCCCTGACGACCTCCTGCGGATCCTTCAGCGCGATGGCGAAGCCGTCGATTTCGCTGTCGTGAACCTCGTTGATGAAGCTCAGGGCTTCACAGGATCCGGGCGGAAGCAGTCGGGTGTCATCCTTTACCGCCACCGATCCGGCCCGCTCCGCCAGGCCCTGCAGGATCTGCTCGCGTTCGGCATTGCCGGCGATATAACCCGCCAGTTGAAGATCGCCATTGGCAAGCGTGGTGACCGTGGCATCGGCGCAGGGCTGGGCCGCGAGGTAGGACTGCGGGCTTTCGCCGATATTCTGCGACGTCGCCCGCGTCGGCGGTTCCAGTGTCGATGGGTCAGGTTCGGCTTGTATCATCCCGGCACTGTCGGGACCGGTCGTATCGACGGGGCTCGGAGTCGCTTCGTCGGAGCCTCCGGCCGAGTCGGCTGCGATGGCTGCTGCACCCGCAGCCGCAGCGGTGCCGGCCGCACCAGCCGCCATGACAGCCTCCGCTGACGACGATGGTTCCGTGATGGCATAATTGTCGAGCGTCTGCGGGGGTACGGCGACCGTTTTCGCTGACGTTGCCGTTTCGGCGGCATCCGGGGCCGGCAGCTCACTCTGGCTGATCCCGCCCGGATGGGGTGCGGCCGGATAGGGTGCGGGTGGAGCAACGGGACCGGCCACCCCGGCCGATCGGGCATCGAGGGGCTGGCTCGCCGCGAGTGCCGTGGGATAACCGTCGGCAACGGTGGTCGAAGGTGTCGAAGATACTGGACCCGTAGCCAAGGAACCCGGCGACGAGCCGTAATTCGGTACGCCCTGCGTTGCCGCCGTCACCATGGCGTTGGCGACCGTGCGTTCGAGCTCGCCGGTGGGATGACAGGTCGTGCCGTTGTCGAAGCGGCCGACGCCGCCGGTTTCGAAGCTGATCGTCTCGCGCACCGTGCCGAGCACCGCGCCATCATTGCCCAGCGTGTCGACCGTGCGCGTGAGCACGTAGACGGCTGTGGCGTTGAGCTGGGTATCGTAGCCAACCGTGCGGGTCCGCGCCACCAACCGGGCATCAAGGCGCATCTGCCGGAGCGCCAGCCAAGAAGGCTGGTCCGGGAAAGCATTGAGATTCATGCGTGGTGACGATGCCGGCAGGTACACGCCCTCATTGCCAAGCCGCATGGAACCGCAATCGACATAGCGCTCGGCATCGCCGAGATAGTCCGCTGTCAGCAGGCCGTTTTCGAGGTCGACACTCTCCACGTGAAAACCGAGGCGTTCGATGTCGCTGGCCGCACCCTGAATGGCTGCCGCCTCACTGCCCTGCACGGTTTCACGTGCGGGAAGACCCGGTGCGGTGGATGGCGGACGATAGTCGACGACATCGATATCCGCGGACTGGCGGCCGCACGAGGTGACGAGCAGCGCGAGCGAGGCCGTGGCGGCGAGTGCGGTGATGCGCGGGATCTGTGACATCATGAGATCTTTGACAGTTCGTTGGAACGATCGGGGGAACGCCGGCCGACGTCCGACTCGGATACGATGCCGATCATTTCAGATTGGCCACGAAATGGCCCGTTTCCGTATGCTTCGGTCGGGGAGGACCGTTCCCGTTCCTGAGCGAGCAGGCTTCCGCCGTCGAATCGATGCGGAACTCGACAAGGCAGCGGAACGCGTCACTCGAATAGGGGCCGGCGGGATAGCGGGCAAGGAACTGGGAGAAGGCGGGGGCCTGACCAGTGGCCAGGGTCCGTTCCCACACCTGTTTCTCCTGGTTGCCGGTTTGTGCCGCGGCCTGGCCGGCGGCAAGAACCGTCAGCGCCACAAGGGCGAACGAAATGGGGGAGGCGGTTTTCCTCCGGGACAAGGGCGTCATGCGTGCTCCCAAACGCTCGCTGCCGGTGTCGTATCCCGACAAGGGCATACGACACCGGCAGCTTTCACGATCACTTGTACCGTTTGTCCGATCAGTTGACGATGAATGCAAGGGTTGTGGGGAACGAGTTTCCCGCAATTTGACGTCCGTCCGGCCGGCGTAGCGGCGAACTGCCACTTCCGGACGCCTCAAAGGTCAATCGACGGGCTGAAATTCCACCCTCCGGTTCAATCCGTCATAGGGGTCGATACCGGGTAGGGGATGTTCCTCGCCATAGCCGACAGTCTGCAACTGGTCGGGTGACACGCCGAACCGGCCGACGAGATAGTTGAGCACCGAATTCGCCCGCGCCTCACTGAGGCGTTGATTATAGGCGGCGTCTCCGGAAGCATCGGCAAAGCCCGCGATGACCACCCGCTTGTCCCGGGCCTGCGGCGACATCAGCGCCGCACCGAGCTGTTCGAGAGCCGGCAGATCGGCGTCGGTGAGTTCTGCCGAATTGAATGCGAAAGTGATGTTGAACGCTACCGATGACCCCTTGGGCACGGTGGTCGCCGCGTCGTCCTCATGACTGGCTTGCTGGGTGCCGACGGCTGGCGGCGCGGCAGCAGCAGCTTCGGCCGGCGGCGTTTCGAAGCGAATTCCGCGGGTGCGGATAGGCGCTGCACCCTCGCCACCGACCTGCAGGCCCCGGGTACGCGGTGCAGCCTGCGGAAACATGATCTGCGCGATCTCGTCGGCAGTCGGCACCTGGTCATTGAAAAGGTAGATCTCGCCGGCATCGGCCACCTGCTGGAAACCCAGCACCATGCTGGCGCCGGCCACCGTGGACAGAACGAGATGCCTGAATGTCGACCGCCCCTGTCTGGACATGATTTTCTCCTCGCGTGATACCCGTTACCGGTGCTGCTGGGAGCGCCCGGCCTTCATTCCATTGGCTATCATAACAGAAAATCAGCCGATGTGATGCGCATCACCCGGTCGGGGCACCGCCGGCGTGCCATGCCGGCATCAGGACAGGGCGCATCGGCGCCCTTCCCTGGGAGAGCGGGAGAATGGCCGGGGAGGCCATCAGGTGGCCGTCCCCATGTTCCATCCATTCCATGCCACCCCGTCACGGTTGGCGGATGAACTGACCGGTCTGCAGGTCGCGCATGGCCTGGATGATCTCCTCGCGGGTATTCATCACGATGGGGCCATGCCACGCCACCGGCTCGCGGATGGGCGCTCCCGACACGAGCAGAAAGCGCATGCCCTGGTCGCCCGCCTGCACCACGATCTCGTCACCGGTATCGAAGGTGACCATCGTCCGGTTGCCGGTCTGGTCCCGCATCCATACCTCCTCGCCACCGATCTCCTTTTCGGTAAGGGCGCCGATGGGGACGGATGCATCGAGAAAGCGCCCGGAGCCCTCGAAAATATAGGCGAACGCGGTCCGGTAGGTATCGATCGGCAGGTGCTTCCTGACTCCTGCAGGAATGTGGATATCCAGATATTGCGGATCGGCCGCGACACCGTCGACCGGCCCCTTCTTCCCCCAGAACTCGCCGCTGACGACACGCACGGTCGTGCCGTCGTCATCAACGATCTCGGGAATGTCCGCACCCTTGATGTCCTGATAGCGCGGTGCGGTCATCTTCAGCGAGGAAGGGAGGTTGGCCCACAGTTGAAAGCCATGCATCCGTCCGCGAGCATCTCCCTTGGGCATCTCCTGATGCATGATCCCCGAACCGGCGGTCATCCACTGGACATCCCCGGCGCCGAGCGTCCCCGCATTGCCGAGACTGTCGCCATGCTCCACGGTTCCCGCAAGTACGTAGGTCACGGTCTCGATACCGCGATGCGGATGCCACGGAAAGCCGGCGGCATAGTCCTGCGGGCGGTCGTTGCGGAAATCGTCCATCATCAGGAAGGGATCGGTCTGCGAGGGGTCGCCGAAGCCGAACACCCGCTGCAGCTTGACGCCGGCACCTTCGATGTGCGGCATTGTTCCTGATATGTTCTTGATAGGCCGGATCGACATGACTTGTCTCCCTCTGGGTTCGATCCTGTATGTAGGTCATCCCTCATCTGTCGAAATAGCGTGAAACCAGATCAGACTGTCCGCCATTTGCGAACAATGGTACCGGATACAATTCCCATTGTCAGTCCATGTCCAGTCGGGCGATGATGTCGTCGAGCATCGTGTCGATGGGGCGGGCATTGTCGATGATCAGGACCCCGGGCTCGTCATCGGGGCGTTCCAGTGTCGCCAGTTGCGACGGCAACAGGCTTGGCGGCATGAAGTGGTCCATCCGTGCCGCCATGCGTTCGCCGATGATCTCGCCCGTACCGTCCAGGAAGACGAACAGGAGCTTCGGCGATCCCTGCCTGAGCCGGTCACGATAGATCTTCTTGAGCGCCGAACAGGTGAACACGGCCGACCGGCCTTCACGATCGAAGCGTTCGATATCGTCGGCCAGCGCGGCGAGCCACGGGGCACGGTCGGCATCGTCGAGCGGCTCACCTTTCGACATTTTGGCGATATTCGACGGAGGATGATAGTCATCACCCTCGGCGAATTCGGCGTTCAGGCGCTCCGCCAGCCGACGGCCGATGGATGACTTGCCGGAGCTGGTTACTCCCATCACCACGATGAGATGCTGTCGGCTCATCGCTCAGCAGCCTTTGAGATCGAGATGATGCTGGCCGGGCCTGTCGATCCGTTCGAAGCCATGCGATCCGAACCGGTCACGCTGCGCCTGGATCAGGGATGCGCCGACATTGGCGCTGCGGAAACCGTCGACCCAACTCATCACCGAGGTGAAGGCCGGCATCGGTACGCCGTGGGCGATGCCCGCAAGTACGGTTGCACGCAGGCCGGGCAGGGCTTCCGCGATCATGGAACGGGTAGGCTCGGTGGCAAGCAGACCCGCCGGTCCGAGACCATTGCGGGCGGTCGCCATGACGGGTTCCAGCAACCAGGCGCGAATGATGCAGCCCGCCCGCCAGATGGCGGCCACCCGCTCCAGTTCGAACGGCCAGCCATGGTCGCGCCGCGCACTGTCGAGCAGCATGAAGCCCTGGGCATAGGCGCAGACCTGGGCGCAGAGCAGGGCCTTGCCAAGATCGTCGATATCGCCCCCCGATCCCCCGCCATGGGCTGCGACGATGCGATCCGAATCGTTCATCGCCAGCCGTGCCTGAGTCGCCGACGACAGTGCGCGGGCGTTGACCGCGGCGATGATCGTGGGAGCGGCAACCCCGGCTTCGATGGTGGCCATGCTGGTCCAGCGGCCGGTACCCTTGTGGCCGGCGACATCGGCGATGATCTCGACCACGGGCCGGTCGCTCGCGCGATCGGTCATGGCCAGGACCTCGGCTGTGATTTCGACGAGATAGGAGGCAAGGTGCCCCTTGTTCCAGTCGGCGAAGACACGGGCTGCGGCCTTCGGGTCGAGCCCGTGGACGTCGCGCAGCACCAGCCATGTCTCGGCGATCAACTGCATGATCGCATATTCGATCCCATTGTGGACCATCTTGACATAGTGCCCGGCACCGCCCGGTCCCATCCAGGCGCAGCATGGCTCGCCCTTGAAATCGGCCGCAATCGCGTTGAGCATCGGCGCGATATGATCGAAGGCCGAGGCTTCGGCACCGGCCATGATCGAGGGTCCGTGCAGGGCGCCATGGGCACCACCCGAAACACCGATGCCGGCAAAGCGGATGCCCTTTCGGGCGAGATCGCGAGTTCTCCGCTCCGTATCCCGGAAATGGGAATTTCCCGAATCGATCACGATATCGCCGGCTTCGAGCAGCTCCGAGAGTTCGCCCAGCGCTGCGTCGACGGCTTCCCCGGCCGGTACCGAGAGAAGGACGGTGCGGGGTCCGGTCCTGAGTGCCCCGGCCAGTCCGGCCATGGATGCGACGGCGTTCAGGCCATCACCGCGCGCCCTCTCCCGCGCATGCTCGTCCGGGTCGAAGGCCACCACCGAAAAGCCATGGCCGGCGAGATTGAGGGCGAGGTTATGCCCCATAACCCCGAGGCCGAGGATGCCGATATCGGCTGAGCTCATGCTTGCTGTTCTCCCTTGATCGAACATCTTCCGTTGTCAGACGGGATCGACTGCCGATCCATCGCGCTCAGCGAAGCCGTTCGAGGATGCTGACATAGGATGCGACACATGCCCCACCCATGTTGAAAATGCCAGCCGTGGAAGCATTCCCGATCTGCATGTCGCCGGCATCGCCCGCAAGCTGCATCGCCGACATCACGTGCATCGAGACGCCGGTTGCCCCGATGGGGTGGCCCTTGCTCTTGAGGCCGCCCGAAGGATTGACCGGCAACCTGCCATCCTTTCGCGTCCAGCCTTCCACCGCCGCCACGCTGCCCTTGCCGGGCTCCGCGAGGCCCATGGCTTCATATTCGAGAAGTTCTGCAATGGTGAAGCAATCGTGCGTCTCGACGAAATCGAGATCGAGCAGTGCCATGCGCGACTGGTCCAATGCGCGGGACCATGCCTCGCGACAGCCTTCAAAGGCGAGGATGTCGCGGCGGCTCATCGGCAGGAAATCGCTGACATGGGCAGCGGCCCTGAAAATCACAGCCTTTTCCAGGGAAAGGGCCGTCTCGACATCGGCAAGGACCAGGGCCGCGGCGCCATCGGACACCAGCGAGCAGTCCGTGCGCTTGAGCGGTCCGGCGACGAACGGGTTGCGTTCGGATTCATTGCGGCAGAAATCGAAGCCGAGATCCTTGCGCATCTGGGCATAGGGATTGCCGACACCATTGGCATGATTCTTGGCGGCAATGGCCGCCAGCGCATCCGACTGGTCGCCGTAGCGCTGGAAATAGTGTTGGGCGATCTGTCCGAAGACTCCGGCAAACCCTCCTTCGATTCCGCCTTCCTCGGCCAGGTACGAGGCCTTGAGCAATGTGTCGCCGATCTCCGGACCGCTGAGCTCGCTCATCTTCTCGACACCGACGACCAGGGCCGTCCGGGCTTCGCCGGCACGGATCGCGCGCACCCCGCCATGCACGGCGGCGGAGCCTGTCGCACAGGCGTTCTCGACGCGGGTCGCCGGCTTGAAGCGCAGTGCCGGGTCAGCCTGCAGGACCAGGGACGCGGTGAAATCCTGCCGGTTGAAACCGCCGTTGAAATGCCCGAGATAGATGACATCGATGTCAGCCGGCGACAGTCCCGAATCGGCGATTGCCCCGCTTGCCGCCTCGACGATCATGCTTTCGACATCACCCGCCGCCGCCTTGACGAAGGGCAGGTGGTGCCATCCCACGATGCAAGCGGTCATGGATCATTCACTCCCGGTGATGGTCATAACTTGTATCTTTCATGCCGTGGCTTTGCCGTCTCATCGGCGGCAATGTCACCGCCTGCAGGATGCTCAAAGATGTCGATTGACGCAATGAGGGCATTGGTTTTCCCTTCTTCGCGAAAGTTCGGCGACAGGCCATCGATTGCGGGAGATGCCGAAAGTGAACCGTCAGCGCGATATGGCCATCGGCGTGGGATGTTCGATGAGGAGACTCACGCTGGCGAGAACGATCACGATATAAAGCACGATCTTGGCCATCTCCATGTGCGCATCTACCTGACTTCGGAACTGTTTCGGGATCGACGCTAACATCGGGCCGCTTAAAGCTCGGTAAAGTGGGATGGCCTCGTATCGTTGATCAGTGACGGAAGTGTCGATAACCGGTGAACAGCATCGCGACGCCAGCCTTGTCGGCCGCGGCGATCACCTCGGCATCGTTCTTGCTTCCGCCCGGCTGGATGACCGCAGTGATCCCGGCGGCAATGGCGGCCTCGATGCCGTCGGCGAAGGGAAAGAAGGCGTCCGAGGCCAGCACGCGATCGCCCCCGACACCGGTCGCCCGCGCCTTCTTCACCGCGAGTTCGACCGCATCGACCCGGCTCGTCTGGCCGCAACCGACCCCTAGCGTCCGCTTTCCCTGGCCGATGACGATGGCATTCGAGCGCACATGCTTGACGACCTTCCAGGCGAACAGCAGCGCCTCGCGTTCGGCCGCCGTGGGCTCTCGCCGGGTGACGCAGCGCAGGTCGGCCGTTGCGATCATGGCGGTATCCTGTTCCTGGGCGAGAATACCTCCGGCAATGGTCTTCAGCGACCAGCGGCTTTCCCCGGATCGGGGCATGGTGCCCGTGACCAGAAGGCGCAGATTGGGTTTTGCCGCCATGACCGCACGGGCCGCCTCGCTCGCCGCAGGCGCGATCACCACTTCGGTGAAGATCTTCGACACCTCGCGGGCGGTCTCCTCGTCGAGTTCGTCGTTAAGAGCGATAATTCCCCCGAACGCACTTACCGGGTCGGAAGCCAGCGCCTGCCGATAGGCGTCGGCCAGGGTGGAAGCAGTGGCGGCGCCGCAGGGATTGGTATGCTTGATGATGGCGCATCCCGGCCCATCGAACTCAGCCACAAGCTCGAACGCCGCATCCGCATCCTGCAGGTTGTTGTAACTCAATTCCTTGCCCTGCAACTGCGTGGCCGTCGCCACGCCCGGCCGCCTGTCGGCACTATGGTAAAGGGCCGCCCGCTGGTGCGGGTTCTCGCCGTAACGCAGGGCAAGGGCGAGATCGCCGGCGATGCGCACATGACCCGGAATGCCGGTCCCGCACGCGCTGTCGAGCCAGGCGGCAATCGCCGAATCATAGGCCGAGGTGCGGGCAAAGGCCTTCAGGGCAAGCCTGCGGCGCAGCTCGACGGTCGCCATTCCGGAATCGATGGCAGCGATGATTTCGTCATAATCGGCCGGGTCGACCGCCACGAGCACGCTTTCGTGGTTCTTGGCCGCCGCGCGGATCATGGCCGGTCCACCAATGTCGATATTCTCGATTGCGGTGGCAAAATCGGCACCCGATGTGATGGCCTGCTCGAAGGGGTAGAGGTTGACCACCAGCAGGTCGATGGTCCCGATGCCCTCCTGGCTGAGCGTGGCCATGTCGCTGTCGAGGTCCTTGCGCGCGAGCAGGCCGCCGTGAACGCGCGGGTGCAGCGTTTTCACCCTTCCGCCGAGGATTTCCCGCTGTCCGGTCACATCGGCCACCCTGGTGACGGGCAACCCGGCATCGCCGAGGGTCCGTGCCGTGCCGCCGGTGGAGATCAGCTCGACATCGCGTTCGACAAGACGACGGCCAAGTTCGACGATACCGCTCTTGTCGGAGACGGAGAGAAGCGCACGGCGAACGGGTGATTGCGTCACAGGCGTGATCCCTTGTGTATGGTTAGGCTGTTGCGCAGGGGCCGTCAGGATTCCCTTTGCAGCAGGGCCGCGAAAAATCCATCCATGCCACCGCGACCGGCAAGATCGGCGGGAGAGGTCCTCATCGCACCGGTACCGGCAAGGCGGACCGGCAGGTCGCCCGACGTTGCCGGATCGATCGGTACCGGTCGCATGTCGTGATGGCGACTGGTGACCCAGGCGAACTGTTCCGGTCCCTCCTCCGGCTGCATCGAACAGACGGCGTAGAGAAACCGTCCTCCGGGCGCCAGTTGCCGGAGTGCCGCCTCGATCATCTGCCGCTGGATGCGCGACATGCGTTTCGGGTCACCGGGCCGGCGGGTACGAAGGATGTCGGGGTGACGGCGGATCGTGCCGGTCGCCGTGCACGGCGCATCGAGCAGGATCGCATCGAACGGCTTGCCGGCGCTCCAGCGCGTCACGTCATCGACGACGATTTCCGGGGAAAAACGCAGGCGGGTCATGTTCTCGCGCAATCGCCCGGCCCGTTTCTCCACGCTTTCAAGGGCGGTAACGCGGGCTCCCGCGGCACAGAGCTGGGCCGTCTTGCCACCGGGCGCGGCGCCGATGTCGAGTACCCGGCAGTCCCTGAGGTCGCCGAGAAGCGGCACCAGCGCGGCCGCCGCCGCATCCTGTACCCACCAGGCGCCTTCATCATAGCCCGGGAGATCGGGTATCGCGCCATGACGCTTCAGGCGGATCGTCTGCGTCCCGATCGGCTCACCGTCGAGCATCCGCGCCCAGTGATCTCGATCAGCGGGGCAAGTCAGGTCGAGCGGCGGCTCCCGGCCATGGGCGCTCTCGATGCCCCTCGACTCGAGCTCGCCGAAGGCATCGGACCAGCTTGCCGCCAGCCATGGCGGTGTCTCCGCCACGTTTTCCAGCGGGTCATCCGAAAGTCTTCGGAGCACCGCATTGACCATCTTGGCACCGTGGGGAACGCGTTTTCGGGCGAGGGTCACGGTTTCCTTGACGGCGGCATGGGCGGGTGTGCCCAGGACCAGCAACTGGGCGGCGCCCAGACGGAGGACGTTGAGCAGCGTCAGGCTCTTGGGTGTCTTGGCGACATGCACCGACAGGGCCTTGTCCAGCGCGTTCATCCGTCGCAGACAGGTCATGTAGAGCAAGCGGGCGAAAGCCCGGTCGCGGGTGTCGAGCTTCTTCAACCCGGCATGCGCCTCGAACAGGCTTTCCGCGGGCCTCGGCCTGAGGCCGAGGCATCCGTCAAGGACATCCAGCGCGATGTCCCTAGCCGGCATCGGCAAGCGAGCCCCGATCGATCGCCGCATCGATCAGGGCCACCGTCTCCGGTAGGCCGTAGATCTCGACGAACGAGCCGAACCGCGGCCCCTCGCTCTGGCCGAGCAGGACCTCGTAGAGCACCTTGAACCAGTCGCGCAGATTGTCGAAACGATGGCGCTTGCCGATCTCGTAGATCTC